>DATHPF010000105.1:0-28115 GCA_035484155.1 Streptosporangiaceae bacterium | reverse complement strand
AGCACGATCACCGGGACGCGCAGATCATCACGGATCCGCTCACCGACAGCCTGGGTACTGGCGCCGGGGCGGAAGCCGGTGTCCAGCGCCGCGCCGGCGCCCGTACGGCCGTGCACGAGGAATCCGTCGAAGACTGCGGCGACCGGATCGATCGCATTGACATAGGTGACCAGGAACGCGCCCGACTGCGAGTGACCCGAGGCCAGCAGGCGCGCGGCGGGCATGCCCGTGCGGGCCGGCCGCAGACCCGGCGCTGCCAGCAGCGCCCGGCCCGCCTGGCTGAAGATGTCGAACGACCAGGCGTCGCCCGGATGCGACAGCACCGCGTACCGCTCCGGATGCGCCACCTTCAGGTGAAAGCTGTTCACGAGGCCGCCGCCCTCGATGCCGGCTCGCTGCGCGGATACGCCGGCCCAGGCATGCCCGCGGCGCAGCAGCTGCGTGTGCGCCAGCATCCAGTCAGGCGCGGCGTCCAGTCCGCCGGAGACGTTGAGCCACTCGACCACGACCGTGCCGCTGAAGTCGGCGTCGGCGGCCGGCCGCCGCAGCAGCACCCTCGTCGTGAACGGCGCCTCGTCCGCGGTCTGCACGGACCAGCGCCCGTCGGGCGTGCGCTCGCCCGTCAGGGCGTAGCTGCACGCCGTGCCTTCGAGCAGGAACTCCTGCTCGGTGTAGCCGAGCGCGGCGAGGTCGTAGGCGCCAGCCGGGTCGGGGATCGGACCCGGAATCGGCGTGAGCCGTGCGCTGGTGCTCATGCTGCGGACTTCTCCAGGATGTGGATGGCGCAGGCGCTGCCGAGGCCGATGACGTGGGTGAGGCCGACTTTCGCGCCCTCGATCTGCCGGTCGCCGGCCTCGCCGCGCAGGTGCGTCGAGACCTCGTAGATGTTCGCGATGCCGGTCGCGCCCAGCGGATGACCCTTCGACAGCAGCCCGCCGGACACGTTCACCGGGATCTCGCCGTCCCGCCACGGGCCGCGCCGGTCGATCCACTCGCCGGCCCCGCCCTCCGGGCACAGCCGCAGGTTGTCGTAATGCCGCAGCTCCGCTGTCGCGAAGCAGTCATGCAGCTCGACCAGATCCAGGTCCTGCGGGCCGACCCCGGCCTGCTCGTACGCCTGGTCCGCGGCCCGCCGGGTCAGCGTATTCACGTCGAACTGGACCGACCCGCCGTCCACATACGGATCAGACGTCAGCACGGACGCCGACACCTTCACCGCGCGCCGCCGCACCTCGTCCGGCATCGACGCCAGCCGCTCGCCGGAGCACAGCACCGCCGCAGCCGCGCCATCGCCGGTGGGGCAGCACATGAGCAGCGTGTTCGGGTAGGCGATCATCTCGGCGGTCATGACTTCCTCGAGGGAGAACGCCTTCTGGTACTGCGCCAGCGGGTTCAGGGTGGAGTGCGCGTGGTTCTTCTCTGCCACCTTCGCGAACTGCTCGAACCCCACGCCGTCGTGCTGGCCGGCGTACTCCATTCCCGACTGGGCGAATGTGCCCGGCATCAGGCTCGTGCCCAGGATCCCCTCCACCGGACCGACCGCCCCGTACCTTCCGGCCGGCGTGTATGGCTTGTCCTTGCGACCTGGCTGCGCACCGAGCAACCCCAGCTTGCCCATCTGCTCGAGTCCGACCGCGAGCCCGATGCTCGCCTCGCCTGCCTTGATCGCCATCGCCGCGACCCGGAACGCCGTGGCCCCGGTCGCGCACGCGTTCGTCACGTTGTACACCGGGATGCCGGTCTGGCCGATCTGCTTCTGCACCCGCTGCCCGATGCCGTTCGTGTCATACAGGCAGCCCGCCGCCAGGATGTCCGCGTCGAAGATCGTCAGCCCCGCGTCCGCCAGCGCCGCCGACGCCGCCTCGCTACCCAGGTCGATCAGGTCCTTGTCCTTGTAGCGCATGAACTTCGTCATCGCCACACCGATGATCCACAGCGAGTCCGACATCGCAGACCTCCAGCCTGACGCACAGATGTGAGTTCAGGGTACTAATGCCTAGGCGTTGGCTGCTAGGTCGCGGCGTCGCGGCTCACCTGTTGTGATAGTTGGCCGGGCGCCGTCCGAGGTACGAGGCCATCGCCTCGCCGGCATCCTCGGTCGCCGACGTCAGCACCTGCTGGCGGTTCTCCACCTCGACCATGGCGTCGAAGGACGGGATCTCCAGGGCGAGCCACATGCCCTGCTTGGTGAGGGAGAGCGAGAGCGGCGGGGCCTGGATCAGCGCGTCGATCGTGTCGTTCACCGCGGCGGTCAGGGCGTCCGGCTCGACCACGTCAGTGACAAGTCCGATCCGCAGCGCTTCGGCCGCATCGAACCGCCTGCTCGTGAGCATCAGCTCATGCGCGCGCGCCGCGCCGACCAGCCGGGGCAGCAGCCAGGAGGTGCCGACGTCGCAGCCGGTGACGCCGATCCGGATGAACGAGGTCGAGAAGACCGCGGTGGTCGACGCGATCCTGATGTCGCTGGCGCAGACCAGCGCCAGCCCGCCGCCAGCGGCCGGGCCGTTCACGGCGGCGATCACGGGCTGGGGGAGGCGGCGGATCTCCTGCATGAGCGCGGCGATCGCGCGCTGAGTCGCCCATGTCTGATGACTGCGACCGAAGTCCTCGGTGCCCGGCATCGTGCCGAAACCGCCGAGGTCGAGCCCTGCGCAAAAGCCCCGGCCGGCGCCGGTCAGGACGACGACCCGGCAGGTCAGGTCGGCGGCGAGGGCACGCAGCTCGTCATGGAACTGGGAAACCAGCGGCTGTGTTAGCGCGTTCAGCTTGTCCGGCCGCGACAGCGTCAGCTGCACGATGCCCGGCCGCGGCTCGGATCGCTGGACAAGATCATCAGCGCGCTCAGTCATCTGGGCGTTCTCCTATCTCACTGCGGCCAGATTGGGCTGACCCAGTGGTCAGTCGGCGTCTGCGAGCTTGCGCATTAGCTTCGTCAGCTGACGGCGCTCGGTCGGCGAGAGCGGCGCGAGTACCTGCTCCTGGATTTCGTCGACTACGTGGTCGAGCGCTCGCAGTTGCTTGCTCCCGGCGGGGGTAATGGAGACGATGTTGCGACGCCGGTTGCTGGGGTTGACCGTGCGCTCGATCAGTCCGAGCCGCTCTAGCTCGGCCAGCACGGTGACGACGTCACTGCGGTCGACGCTCGTGCCGCGCCCGAGGTCCGCCTGGCCGACTGGACCCCATTCGTCGAGCGCGGCGAGCAAGCGGTAGTGGTAGCTGCGAAGTCCAGCGCCGCTGGCCGCGAAACCGTCGTTCAGTAGCCCGTGTGAGCGGCTGTAGGTGCGGCTGATCAGCCACGTCGGCCGGTCCCGCATCCGGGCCGGGGCAGACTCATGTCGGGGCGGCTGCTCGGGCACGGGGCCAGCGTAGCACTTGCGGGTGGTACCAACATAAGTTATGTTGGTCATACCTACATTGGCGTGTCCAACATCCAGGGCTCATGGTAGCTAGCGTCTGAGACTCACGAGAAGGAGCCGACATGCTCACCGTGCCCATCGAAGCCAGCACCGCCGCCGCGAACGGTCCCGCCCGGATCCTGGTGATCGGCCGAAGTGAGAACGTCTTGTCCGAGGCGGTGACGATCCTCCGAGATAAGGGTTACGCCGCGGGAGCGACTAACGAGTTCGACCGCACCCTCGACCTGTTCGACGTCGGGAAGCTCGACCTCGTCGTCTTCGGCGGAATGGTGCCGCCGGACACCAAGGACCACCTCCGAGAGCAGATCTCGACCCGAAACCCGGCCATGGTCTTCGTCCAGGGCTACGCAGGCATCCCCGGACTGATCGCCGAGCAGGCCGCAGCTGCCCTCTGCGACGGCACGACCGGGCCTGGCGCCTCAGTCACCTATGACGCCCGGTCGCGGTCGATCGGCATATCCCTCGGCGGACCACAGCGCGTCACCGTCATCGCCTGGTGGGCCACCTCGTTCGTGCCCCCGGAGCCGAAAAGCACGTCACTGATAATTCTGGACGAGGAACTTCCGACCGGCTCGCACACTATCGCCATCCCAGACGAGGTCCCCGCGCGGGCCTCATTCGCCACCGTGTCCATCGGCCCGTCCGTCCAAGCATTCGTCGTCGGGCCTATGCCGGCCGGGACGACCCTGGCACGCTTAGCCGGCGTCGAAGTCCCAGCGAGTGTGGCTGAACGGCTCGCCCTTCCCGAACCCCAGTGCCTGCGTCGGGGCTAGCTGGTAGACCAGCCCGTGACCGCCGAAGGTCCCGTTGTCGGCGACTTCGAATGCCCAGTCGTTCCCGTACTTCGCGAGGAATGCATCAGCCACCCTCTGCAACAGCGGCAGGTCCCGCACGACGACCGCCTCGCCGTGCAGGACGATGTCGAAGCCATCGTCCCAGGAGTTGCATCCCGTCGTCACCGCGCAATGCCTGTTGGATGCCAGGTTCTTCGATTTCTGCTCGTCCGGCCCGCTGGAGAAGTACAGGGCGCCGTCCAACCAGACCGCCACGACCGGGGTGACGTGCAGTCGGCCGTCGGGCCGGACGGTAGAAACCCAGAACAGCTCGGCCTGGCCCAGGTGGACGAGCGCATCGGACCACGGCGTCGCCTCGGCGTTCTCGCCGCTGTAGCGGGAGTCGAGAGTTGTCTGCGGGGACTGATCTTGCATCACTCCTCCTTTGATTCAGACCGCCGGTAACCACGAGCAGGCCCGGCGCGGTTAGCTGACTCAGAGGCCATCGAACTGCCACCAGGTGCCCGACTGCCACGTGCGACCCTGCCAGATGTCGAGCTCACCCTGCCGGGGATGGGACTGCATGCAGGGCTCGGCGTCGAGGATCATGGTGCGCTGGCCCGCGCCGTCGAACTGGTCCCAGGCAGGCAGCCCGGCTGCGGCTGGCGCCTCGCCACGGGCGAACGCGGACCAGGAGTCCGCCATGGCTACGCCGAGCCGTGCCTGCGCATCGCCGGACCGGGCGAGCGAGGAGAGACCGTCCGCGCCCCACACCGCCATGTCCAGGCCGTGGCCGCCGGCCAGCTCCGCTGGCAGGCCTGGCGGCAGGCCGTCAAAACGGTAACGCCAGACGGGCGCATGCCGGGCCTGGGCCAGAGCGAGCCGCTGGGTCGGGACGCCGTAGCGCTCGTCCCCGAGCACCGCGACCCGGATGCCGGTCTCGTCGAGCTCCGGCCGGGCCGCTGCGTACCCGGCCAGCATCGAGTCCGCCGCCGCGGGCCCGAACAGCTCCGCCAGCACCCGCGGCGCCTGCCCGGCAGCGGTCGGATCCATCAGCTGATAGCTCGCGCCCTCGTTGCCGTTGCTGCCGATCAGCAGCGGGACCGCGGCACCGGTCCCGGCGGCGATCGCGTCGATCGGCAGCACTGGCAGGCCGCTGCCGCCCCGTACCGGCCGCCAGATCCAGGTCCCGGCGGCTCCGGCGGCGATAGCTTCCTGCGCCGCCACGAGCTCCGCCGGCGGTGCACCGAGCAGCTTCCGCAGGCCGTTCTCGTCGTCGGTCACGCCGAGCTCGCGCAGCAGCCGGCGGCGAACGTGGACCGCCTGATCCGGGCTGGCCAGGTGCTCGGCACCGCCACTGCTGGAGATCGCCCGCGCGATCAGGCCGGCCGCGAGCGGCGAGGCAAGCAGGTTCGCGACGCTCTTGGCGCCGGCCGACAAGCCGTACACCGTGACGCGCTGCGGATCGCCGCCGAAGCCGGCGATGTTGGCGTGCACCCACCGAAGCGCCGCGACCTGGTCCAGGAATCCGGCCGCGCCCGCATCGGCGTACTCGCCGGCCAGATCAGCCAGGTGCAGGAAGCCCAGCGCGCCCAGCCGGTAGTTGAACGTGACGACGACCAGTCCCCGCCGCGCCAGCGCGCGGCCATCGCCGACTGGCTCGCCAGACCCCGTTCCCTGGACGTAGCCGCCGCCATGCACCCACAGCAGCACCGGATAGCCCGCCGGACCGGAGGGCGGGCCGACCGGCGCCGTCACGTTGACGCACAGGCAGTCCTCGTCGCGGTCCAGCCGGACCGGTGCCCCCGTGAACGGGTTCACCGTCTCGCTCTGCCAGGCCACCGGCCCGAACTCCGCCGCCTCCCGGACCCCCTGCCACGAGCCGGGCAGCTCCGGCGGGCGGAACCGCAGCGGCCCGGTCGGCGGCGCGGCGTACGGGATGCCGCGCCAGGCCCGCAGCCCATCGAGCTCGACGCCGCGCACGAGGCCAGCGGCCGTCGCGACGACGCGCGGATCGCCGTCTGTCACTGCTTCTGGGTGCTGTCGTTCTCAGCACGGGGGTTCTCAGCACGGGGGTTCTCACCACGGGGGTTCTCACCACGGGGGTTCTCGGCGAGCGGGCCGGTGCGCGCGATACCAGGCCGGAACAGTGTCTCCTGCGCAATGCCGGCGGCCAGCGTGCCGTCCCGGCTGAAGATCCGCCCGGTATACATGCCCCGGCCGCCCGAGGTGGACTCCGGCTGCAGGTCCATCAGGACCCACTCGTCAAGCGCGGCCTTCCGGTAAAACCAGACCGAGTGATCGATGCTGGTCAGCGGACCGGAGATGGTGATGCCCGGTGCGGCCGCCAGGCCGGTGAACATGTCGGACACGTACGCCAGCGCGCACGCGTGCATAATGTCGCCATCGAGCTTGTGCCGCGACCTGATCCACAAGCGGGATGGCCAGTGCTGGCCCAGCTGCGGCTGGCTGGGGAGCCGGATCTCCACGCCGTGCATGCGGTGCCAGCGAACATCGTCGGGCAGGTCCTCGGGCGCCTCGACGGCCGGTGCCGGGTGCGCCTGATAATTCGAGCCGTCCTCGGTGATGTGGAACGACGCGGCCATGTTGAAGATGACCTTGCCGTTCTGCACGGCGATCACGCGGCGGTTGGAGTACGAGCCGCCGTCCCGGTCGCGGTGCACGGTCAGCAGTACCCGCCGCGACGCGTCTCCGCGGCTCAGAAAGTAGCCATGCAGCGAGTGCGGATGCCGGTCGGCCGGCACCGTCGCCGCCGCTGCCTGAAGCGCCTGCGCGGCGACCTGGCCGCCAAACAACCCGGCTGGCTCATGATGGACCACCACAGTCCGGAACAGGTTGTCCTCGATCCGCTCGAGCGACAGCAGCTCGGGCAGCCCGGTGTCTGCGGAGCCGAGAACGGGGTCAGCCAGACTCGCCATGGCCCCATTGATATCACCCGATTCATGCCACGGGGTCATCGGCCCGATCAGCAGCAGGATTTGTCGGTAAGCTGCGCTCGAAACCACCACGAAAGGACCGCCGATGGGCGCTCTTGATGACCGCGTTGCCGTGATCACCGGGGCCGGCCGGGGACTCGGCCGCGAGCACGCGCTGCTGTTCGCAGCCGAGGGCGCCAAGGTCGTGGTTAATGACCTGGGCGGCGGACCCGACGGCTCGGGCAGCGATGCCTCGCCTGCCCACCAGGTAGTCGAGGAGATCCGGGCGGCGGGCGGCGAGGCGATCGCGAACGGCGACGACATCACCTCTGCCGATGGCGCGGACCGGCTCATCCAGCAGGCGATCGGGGAGTTCGGGGCGCTGCACGTGCTGGTCAACAACGCAGGCATCCTGCGCGACCGCACGATCATTAACATGACCGATGGCGAGTGGGACGACGTCGTCCGCGTGCACTTGCGCGGCCATTTCATGCCGCTGCGCGCCGCAGCGCGGTACTGGCGGGAGCAGTCCAAGGCCGGTCACGTCCTGCAGCCGTCGGTCATCAACACGACCTCGACGTCCGGCCTGTACAACAACCCGGGCCAGGCCAACTACGGCAGCGCCAAGACCGGCATCGCGACGCTGACGATCATCGCGCAGCGCGAGCTCCAGCGGTACGGCGTCAGGGTGAATGCGATCGCGCCGGCCGCCAGGACACGGCTGACGCTGGCCACGCCCGGCATCTCAGACTCGATCCTCTCGACGCCTGACGAGGGCTTCGACCCGATGGACCCGGCGAACGTGTCGCCGTTCGTCGCGTATCTGGCCACTGCGGACTGCCCGATCCAGGGCCGGGTCTTCTTCGTGGCTGGCGGCGGCATTCACCTGTTCCAGCCGTTCGCGATCATCGACAGCGTCACCAAGGACGGCAAGTGGACCGTCGAGGAGCTCGCGACGCAAGCCGCCCGCCTGGCAGACGTGCCGTTCAGTCTCGGCCAGCCGCGGATCTAGCGCCCGGCCGGGCCGGGCCCGGCCGGAGCGGCCGGGTCAGGCCGGCTGGTACCCGAAGCTGACAGCTTCCGTTCCCTCCGAGTCCGTCCCGATAGGGAACGTGGTGAGGGTCAGCTTCATGCCGAGTGACAGGTTCTCCGGCTTAGGGTCAATGCCGACGATGTTGGCCTTCACTACGCCGCCGCCGTCGAGGTCGACGATGCCGGAGACGTACGGCACCGTCACATCCGGGGTGGCCCGGTGCACGATGGTGAACGCACGCAGGACGCCGTCGTTGGCCAGCCGCCGGGCACTGAAGTCGCGGGCGCCGCAGCTGGCGCATGCGTTGCGCCGGTCGAAGAACAGCGCCCCGCAGGACGCGCACTCGTTGGCGACGAGATGCGGATCACTGCTGTTCGGATCACTGCTGTTCGGATCACTGCCGTCAGGATCACTGCCGAGGCTCAGATAGCCGACGTAGGGCACCTGTCGGGCCATCATGATCCTCCTGCGGCCATACCGGCCATGCCGGTCTGCGGAGCTGGTGGGCATAAGGCTAACCGCTCACGGGCGCCTTCTCTAGGTGGCATAAGTAGTGGCTGGCTCGGTGCCATAACGCGCCATGACGGTCTCGATCGTGCCCGGGCTGAGCGGCTGCCCGGCGGCGATCATGTCGCGCAGGTCGCGGAAGTACTGCACGTACTCGTCCGGCGTGAACGTGTTGAGCAGGATCACCGGCTCGTCGCCGGTGTTGGCGAATGTGTGCGGCGCTCCCGGCGGGATCATGACCAGCGTCCGCGGCCCGGCCTCGTAGGTCTGCTCGCCGACGGTGAACTGCGCGGTACCGGAGACGACATAGAAGCCCTCGTCGTGGCGCGCGTGCCGGTGCTGCGGCGGCCCCGCGGTATGCGGCGCGACCGTGATCTCGGCGATGCCGAGCCGGTGGGACGTCGTGCTCCCGTCCTCAAGGATGCGCAGTTGCGTCGGGCTGGCGAGGGCCAGTTCGCCGTCGCCGGGTCCGACGATCGAGATCCTTGTCATGACGTCGGCCTCCCGGCCCCCGTGCTTGCAGCATCGGTGTTTCCAGCATCAGTGTTGGCAGCATGAGCATGGCTGCTGGCGAAGTCCCACACTGCCGCCAGCAACTCGGCGGGACTTTCCAGCTGGGGGAGATGGCCAGCTTCGGTGATCAGGCGGAACTGCGCGCCGGGGATCGTCTCGGCGTAAGCGTGGCCGTGCTCTTCCGGGATCATGCGATCTGCGGCGCCCCAGACCACCAGCGTTGGGATGGCGATGGCCGGGAGCCGGCCGGCCAGGGTGCTGTCTCCCATCGCGGTGCCCGCGTACAGCAGGAGCGCTGACCTGTTCGCCGCCAGCGCCGCCTGGCGCTCGGCGGGCAGCGCGGCCGGGTCGATCCGGAACTTGTCCGGGTTGAAGTAGCTGAGATCAAACACCTGGTCCAGGGTCAGCGAGAAGAAGTCCGGTATCGGGGCTCCGTCGATCGCCAGTCCCGCGGCGTCTACCAGCACCACCGAGCTAACCCGGCGGTCCGGCGCTGCGCTCTCGAGAAGGGCTAGCTCCGCCGCGATCCAGCCGCCGACGGAGTTGCCGACTACGCATACGTCAGTCAGGCCGAGCTCGCGCAGCAGCTCCGCGTACACCGCAGCCAGCGACGCAATGCTGGCCAGCTGCTCCGGACGCGGGGTGCCGTCAAAGCCAGGATGCACCGGCGTGATGACGCGGGCCGGCTCGGTGGACGAGAGCAGCTCGCCGAACCCGGCCACGGAGAACGGGCCGGCACCGCCGTGCAGAAGCAGCACCGGCTGGCCCCTGTCCTTGGCACTGGCACTGCCTGAGTCCGTGAAAGTGACCGGCACGGACCCAAGTCCGCCGACGGTCAGGGTGGTCGTAGTGGTAGTCATTGGGTCTCCTCAGCTGACACGTGATTCTTGGTAAGAGTTAACTCTCACGAAGACGACCCTAGGCGAGCCAGGCCTGTTTATGCAAGTCGTCTCTCATAACAAGACTTGACTTGACTAATGAAGCTGCACCCTAGACAGTGGGCAAATGAACATTCAGGCGCAGGCCGGGCGGGTGAACCAGAAGCAGCGCACCAGGACAGCTATCGTGGCGGCGGCTCGCGGCCTCATCGGCGCTGGAACCGAAGTCACCATGCCCGCCGTGGCCAGGGCGGCGCTGGTTTCGGAGGCCACGGCCTACCGGTACTTCCCGGATCTGGTTTCGCTGCTGCGCGAGGCCATGGATGGCACCTGGCCAAGCCCGGCCGAGGCGCTGGCGCCGGTCGAGGGCTGCGACGACCCGGTGGCGCGGATCGCGTTCGCGACCGAGCACCTGCTCCGCCACGTGCAGCGCTACCAGAGCGCCGTCCGGCCGATGATCTCGGCGACTATCACCAAGCCTGGCGCGGCCGCCATGCGGCCAGGACTCCGCTTCGGCCTGATCGATCACGCGCTCGCGCCGCTCGAGGCGACCCTGGGGCAGCAGCGCCCGGAGGCGCTGCGACAGCTCAAGCAGGACCTCGCCGTCGTCATGAGCGCCGAGGCGCTGTTCACGCTCACCGACCTGGCGGGACTGTCGCCAGACGACGCGATAGCCAGCGCCGTGCGCACCGCCCGGACCATTACCACCGCGGCGGTAGCCGCCAGTACCACCGCGGCGGTAGCCGCCAGTACCACAGCGGCGGTAGCCGCCACCTAGGGGAGCGGGCTGGCCCGCCGTTAGTGACTCAGCCGGTGTTCTGCAAGCCGGCGGCCACGCCGTTGACGGTGAGCAACAGGAATCGCTCCAGCGCCGGCTGCTCGCCGGGGTCCGCACTCGCCCGCATCTCGGCGAGCGCCCTCAGTTGCAGATGCGAGAGCGCGTCCACGTACGGATCGCGCAGCGCGACGGCGCGGGAGAGCACGCGCCGCCCGGCCAGCAGGCGGTCATGACCGGTGACCGTGAGGACCAGCCGCCTCGTCAGGTCGTACTCGGCAAGCACCTGCTCGGCTAGCCGGCCGTTACCGCCGAGCGCCAGGTAGTGCGACGCGATACCTCGGTTGGTCTTCGCGAGGCTCATCTCGGCGTTGTCGAGCAGTACTGCCAGCAGGGGCCAGGCATAGTAGGCAGCCTGCACGGCGTCGAGCCCGCCCGGCCCGTCGATCGCTTCGGCCAGCCCGCTGCCGAGGCCGTACCAGCCTGGCAGGTTGACCCTGGTCTGGGCCCAGGCGAAAACCCACGGGATTGCACGCAGGTCGGCGAGGCCGACGGGTGCCGCCAGGCCGCGCCGGGCTGGGCGCGAGCCGAGTCGCATGCCGCCGATCTCGGCCAGCGGGCTGAGGCGGGCGAACCACTCCGCGAAGCCGTCCGCGGTCACCAGCGAGCGGTACGCGGCCAGCGCGCCATCGTCAAGTGCCCGCGCGACCGGGGCGAACGCGGCCGCCGGCTCGCTGTCACCTGGCCTGGCGCCGGCCGACGCGAGCAGGACAGCCGACGTGACCTGCTCGAGGTGCCGCTGGCCGATCACCGGGTGACCGTACCGAGCGAAGATCACCTCACCCTGCTCGGTGACCTTGAACCTGCCGTCAACCGAGCCTGGGGCCTGCGCGAGCACGGCCCGGCCAGCCGGGCCGCCGCCGCGGCCGAGCGCGCCGCCGCGGCCGTGGAACAGCACGAGCTGGATGTTGTGGTCCGCTGCCCAGCGGGCCAGCCTGAGCTGCACGTCGAAGAGCCGCAGCGTGGCGCTGACCATGCCGAGCTCCTTGGCGGAGTCGGAGTAGCCGAGCATCACCTCGAGCCGCCGGCCGGTCTCGGCCAGCCGCCGCGCTACCGGCTCGAGCGCGATCATCTCGTCGAGGATCGGCACAGCGTTCGCCAGGTCCGCTCCGCTCTCGAACAGCGGTACGACGTCCAGCACCGGCGGCCGGTCCGGGCAGGCGTGTCCGGCTAGCTCGTAAACGGCGGCGACGTCAGCAGCCGAGGTGGTGAAGCTGATTACGTACCGGCGGCAGGCCTCGACGCCGTGCCGCTGCTGGATCGCTGCTACCGCTGCCAGCGTGTCGAGGACCTCGCGGGTCTCCGGCGATAGCACGCCGTCATCGCTGCGCCGGCGCAGCTCCCGCAACGCCGCTGCGTGCACGGCGCTGTGCTGCCGCACCTCGAGCTCGGCCAGATGGAACCCGAACGTCTCGGCCTGCCAAATGAGGTGCTGGAGCTCGCCGTACGCCTGCCGAGCGGCGCCAGCTGCAGCCAGCGCCCGCTGCGCCAATCGCAGGTCGCCGATGAACTCAGCGGCCGAGGCGTAGGTGAGGCTCGGGTCGCCGGCCGCAGGCTCGTCGGCCAGACCATCGGCCATGTCGCCGGCCTGCGCCAGCCGCGTGGCCTGCAGCCGCCGCGCGGCGAACAGCAGATAGGCCCGGAACGGCTCGCCCGGTGCGCGCGAGCTCAGCTCGCCGACGATCTCCGGGTGGGATTGCGCGGCCGCGGCGAGCGCCGCCAGGACCGGAGCGACGGCCGGGATTGCCTCGAGTCCGCCCTCGTCGGGACCGGTAAGCAGGGCCGCGTCGATAGTCAGCGAGCGCCCGATCCGGGTGGTCGCGTTCTCCAGCGCACGCAGCGCATGATCAGCCTGGATGCGTGCAGTCTGCGCGGTGACTGCCGCGGTGACGAACGGATTGCCATCCCGGTCCGCGCCGATCCAGCTGCCGAATCGCAGAAACGCCGGCGCCCGCGGCACAACAGACCCGGACGATTCGCCTAGCAATGCCAGGTCGAGCGCGCGGTAGACGCTCGGCGCTAGCCGGAACAGCGTCTCGTCGAACACCGCCGCACCCGACCGCACCTCGTCCAGTGGCTGCATCGCCTGGCTGCGCAGTGCCGATGTGCGCCACAGCAGGTCGATCTCCTCGCGCAACCGCCGCCGTGCCTCCGCATGCGCCGCGGCGCCCGGCTGAATGTCGTCGATCGCGTCAAGCTGAATGCTGATACGCCGGAGCGCCTCGGTGACGGCGCGCCGCCGAGCCTCGGTCGGATGGGCCGTGAGCACCGGGTGCACCTCAAGGCGGCCAAGTAGCTCGCTGCGCCCGCCGACCCCGAGCGAATCGCTGAGGCTCGTCATGGCCGCCGCCAGCGACTCGCGCACAGGCTCGGCGCCGGTATCGCGCTCGCGCAGGGTACGGATCCGCTGATGCTCCTCCGCCAGATTGGCCAGGTGGAAGTAGACCATGAAGGCCCGCGCTACGGCCTCAGCCCGAGCCAGCGGCCAGCTCGCCACGAGCGAGGTGATGTCCTCGTCGGCCCGGTCTTCGTCGGCACCGTCCCCGTCGGCACCGTCCGTGACATCCAGCCGCCGGGCGGCGATCACGCGATGGCGCAGGTCCTCCACGTCGGCAAGCAGATCCTGACCGCCGGACTCGCTGATGACCTGGCCGAGTATCTCGCCAAGCAGCCGGACATCACGGCGCATGGGCGCGGGCACGCTGCGGGAGTCGGCATGCCTGCTGTCGGTGTTCGTGGCCACTGCGCCAGCGTAAGCGAGGGCCGTTACGGGCCGGTTTCCAGTTCCTTCTCGAACCAGTGATGCGCGTAGGGCTCAGCGTTGAAGGGCGCGACCTCGTGGTAGCCAGCCGCGTGGTACATGCTGACCGCTTCGGTCAGGTTCCGATTCGTCTCCAGTCGGACCACGCGGACGCCGTGCGCGCGTGCGTGGGCTTCGAGCTCCGCGAGCAGCCGGCGCCCGAGGCCGAGCCCTCGCACTCCCTCGCTGACCCACATCCGCTTGATTTCCGCCGGCTCGCTGCGCTGGAACCGCAGCGCACCGCAGCCGACCGGCTCGCCATGCAGCGAAGCGAGGAGGAAGAGCCCGGCCGGCGGACTCATCTCGGCATCGGCGACGCTACTGCTCAGCTCGGGGTCGAAGCCGTGGTCGAAGCGCCGCCCGAGCTCGTCAAAGTAGGCGCGCAGGCAGGTCCGAGCATCGTGGTGCCGCGGGTCGGCTGGGCTAATGGTCACCATCGACGCGACCAGGAGCCTCTCGACCTCGGCCATCGCCGCGACCAGCCGCTGGCGCTGCGCGCCGGTCAGCGGGCCGAGGATCGCCCTCGCGGCGTCGTCTGAGCGCTGGTCAAGCTCGGCCCGTTCGGCCAGCCCACTGCCGGTCAGGTGCACCACCCGGATCCGGGCATCGGAGCCGTTCTGGGCGACCGTCACCAGCCCGTCATGCTCAAGCGACCGCAGCAGTCGGCTCAGGTAGCCCGAGTCAAGATCAAGGCGCGATCGAAGCATTCTGACATCGCTGCCGCCCGGTCCGATCTCCCAGAGCAAGCGGGCCTGGCCGAGCGGGCGGCTGCGTGCCAGGAAATGGTCGTGCAAGGCGCCGATCCGCTGGGTAACGGTCCGGTTAAAACTCCGGACGTGGCTGACCATGGCCGCCTCCATCCTCTGACTTTAGTCAGAGGACATTGCGGGTGCACGTTAATGTCGCCTGTAGGCCCGCATGTACGGCGCGCGGTGGCGGTGAAACAGTGGACAGACATGGCTGAGAGCGCTGTCGCGAAGTCCGCCGGGGTCCGGAGCCCCGGCGGTTCCGGTGGTGCGCCCGGCCAGCCCGCGAGTCCTTGGTGGCGCGTGTCCTGGTCGCAGCCAGCGGCGTTGCGCGCCGTCCGGGCGACGATCGTAGTGCCGCTCTTGTTCGGACTGACGTTCAAGGTGATCGCGAATGAGCAGATGACCCTGTTCGCCGTCTTCGGGAGTTTTGCCCAGCTCATCACCGTCACGTTCGGCGGCACCCGGCGCGACAAGGCCATAGCGCACCTCGGTCTCGCCGTAGCGGGCGTCCTGGCGATCACCATTGGCACCCTGGCCAGCAGCTCGGCCTTGCTCGCCGCGCTCGTGACGATCCCCGTCGCGTTCGCGATCTACTTCGCCGGCTCGGCCGGTCCCGGCGCGGCCGCGGGCGTGACACCGTGCCTGTTTGCGTACATCCTTCCGATCGCCTCCACGGGGACTGTGAGCGTACTGCCGTCGCGCATCGAAGGCTGGCTGCTCGCCTCGGCCGCCAGCACGCTCGCCGTACTGCTGCTCTCCCCGCGCCCGCCAGGCGACCGGCTCAGGGCGCAGGCGGCCCACCTCGCCACCGTGCTTGCGGACGGACTAGCCGGCGCTATCGCCGGCCCGCAGACCGCAGCCGACCGCGAGGCGGCCGTGGCGGCAAAGCAGGAGCTCCTGAATACCTGGGTCGCCACGCAGTATCGGCCGATTGGACTCGCTGCGGCCGACCAGGCCCTGGCCGCCCTGATCCACCTGCTGGAATGGTGCACGTCCTTGATAGACGACGCCTCCGACGGTGACCTCGATCTGTCCGCGGCGACAACGGCCGACCGCAAACTACTGACCGACTCGGTGGAGGCACTGCGCCAGATCACAGCCGTGCTGTCGGGCCAGCGGGCCGAGATTGACGCCGAGCCGATCCGCCAGGCTCAGCTTGCCAGCACCCGGCACGTCCACCAGCCTGCCGGCGATCCCGCAATCGCTGTCCGGCGCGCTGCGTATGCGTTCCACGCCCAGGCCATCGGAGTCACCACGGCGGCCGCGATGAGCCAGGCGATGATCGCCGCCCGGCACGCCACTGCCGGCCAGGCGCCGAGCGGACTCCTGCGGGCGGCCGGGATAGTCGCCAGCGACGCCAGCCTGCGGTCGGTCTGGTTCCGCAATAGTGCCAGAGGTGCCATCGCCCTGGCCGCTGCGGTGGCCGTAGCCAAGATCACTGACGTCGAGCATGCGTTCTGGGTTGTCCTCGGCACCCTGTCAGTGCTGCGCACGAGCGCGACCGCCACCGGTCAGACGGCGCTGCGCGGCCTGGCCGGCACGGTCGCGGGCTTCGCCGTCGGTGCCGCGCTGCTCGTCGGCGTCGGCACCAGCCCGACCGCGCTGTGGATCGCGTTCCCGCTAGCCGTCCTAGTAGCGGCCTACGCCCCCGGCACAGCGCCATTCGCAGTCGGGCAGGCGGCCTTCACGGTCACGATCGTCGTGCTTTTCAACCTCCTGGTCCCGGCCGGCTGGCAGGTGGGCCTGCTGCGGGTCGAGGACGTCGGTATCGGCTGCGCCGTAAGCCTTGTGGTGGGCTTCCTGTTCTGGCCGCGCGGTGCCTCCGCCATCGTCGGCGATAACCTCGCTGACGCGTTCCGGAGCGGAGCCAGCTACCTGCGCGACGCCGCGAGCTGGGCGCTCGGCGACCGGGGGCGCCCGCCAGCGCACGTCGCCTCGGCGATCGCCGCCGGCCACAGACTCGACGACGCGATCCGCGGCTATCTCACCGAGCAGGGCGCCAAGAAGCTCAGCAAGGCTGACCTGTGGGCACTGGTGATGGGTGCCATGCGGCTGCGACTCACCGCGCGCTCGATAGCAAGCCTGCCCGGAGCTGATGGGCAGAGCCCTACCAGCCTCCACGACGGCGACGGCGACGGCAGATTGCATCTGGCGCTCGCACGGCAGGTAGCCGAGCTCGCCAGCTTCTACGACAACCTCGCGGCGGAGGTCGCGAGGCCCAGCCGGACGACGCCGACGCCACCGGCCGTCCCGCTGCCGCGCAGCCGCGTCAGTACCGCGGCTCTGGCGCCAACCGGTTATTCCACCGCATTCCGACCCGATGCCTTGTGGGTCGGCCTTCATTTCGACAGCCTGGCGGCGCACGCCGCCGGACTCATCGAGCCGGCCGAGCGCCTCGCCATCGTGCGCCGCCGGCCGTGGTGGCGCTAGCTCTGCCGAGTTGTATCGGAATCGGCGACGGCGCGTGCGCTGGCCGTGTCGCCGGCCGCCGGCCCGGTCGTGGCGGTTGCGGCTACGGCGCCGTGCGGCACGATCGTGAGCTCCTCCGGCCGCCGCTCCGGCACCGGCCTGCCGACGATGCGATAGACGTCCGCACCGTCGACGATCTCGGTCTCCAGCAGCAACGCGACCAGCTGGCCCAGCTCGTAGTGGTGGGAGCGGATGGTCGTGACAGCGGACTGCTCGGCCTCGCGCAGGAGCCTGGACACCTCGGCGTCAATCTTCGCCTGGGTATCCTCGGCGAATGGCCGGCTGGACAACCCTGATCCACCGCCGCCGAGGAACACCGAGCCGCCCTCCGGGTACCCGACAGGCCCGAGGGCAGGCGACAGGCCGAACTCCCGCACCATCTTTGTGGCCAGGTCCGTCGCCGATGCCAGGTCGTTCGCGGCGCCCGTGGAACCCTGGCCGAGCTCGACCAGCTCCGCCGCCCGGCCGCCGAGGCGCACCGCCAGGGACTCGGTGAGGTAGTCCTCGCCGTACAGGTGCCGCTCGTACAGCGGCAGCTGCTGCGTCACCCCGAGCGCCTGCCCGGCGGGCAGGATGGTGACCTTCGCGACCGGGTCGGCGTGATCGGACAGCGCCGCGACGATGGCGTGCCCCGCCTCGTGGATCGCGACCGCGTGCTTTTCCTCGGGCAGCAAGACGTTCGAGCCTTCCCTGCGGCCGAGCAGGATGCGATCCCTGGCGTTCTCGAAGTCAGCGGCCGACAGGATGGTGCGTCCCTCGCGCACGGCGAAGATCGCCGCCTCGTTCGCGAGATTGGCGAGGTCAGCGCCGGAGAAGCCGGGCGTGCCGCGGGCCACGACCAGGAGGTCCACATCGGACCCGAGCTTCTTGTCCCGGCAGTGCACTGCCAGGATCGCTTTGCGCTCGGCCAGCGTCGGCAGGGGGATGACGACCTGCCGGTCGAACCTGCCAGGGCGCAGCAGCGCCGGGTCGAGCACCTCTGGCCGGTTGGTAGCGCCGAGTACCACGATCCCGGAACCGACGTCGAAGCCGTCCATCTCCGACAGCAGCTGGTTGAGCGTCTGCTCGCGCTCGTCGTTAGAGACGACAGCACCGGAGCCGGCCCGGCGCTGACCGATAGCGTCGATCTCATCGATAAAGATGATGGCGGGTGCCTGCTTGCGTGCCTCGTTGAAGAGGTCCCGCACTCGGGCGGCGCCGACGCCAACGAACATCTCGACGAAGCTGGAGCCCGTGACCGAGAAGAACGGCACTGATGCCTCGCCGGCGACGGCGCGCGCGATCAGTGTCTTGCCGGTGCCCGGCGGGCCGACCATCAGTACGCCACGCGGCGCCATGGCGCCAGCCCGCTTGTAGCGGTCGGGGTTGCGCAGGAAGTCGATGACCTCGGTGATCTCCGACTTGACGCCGTCATAGCCGGCCACATCGCTGAACCGCGTGCTCGGGCGCTCGGCGTCGAAGACCTTCGCGCGCGACCTGCCGACGCCCATCACGCCTTGCAGGGAGCTGCCAGTGGCACGTGCCATCCGCCGGAAGACGTAGAAGATGACGGCGAACGGCAGCACCACGAAGATCAGGATCTCCAGCAGGAGACCGCCGATGGAACTGCCCGGTGCCTGGTACGTGACGTTGACGTGCGCGGCATTGAGGCTGTTGGCAATCGGTGACCCCGGCGTAATCGACGGAGTCACCGAGGTGAAGTCCTTGCCGTTGGTCAGCGTCCCGGTCACGGTGACGTTCGCCCCGGCCGATGCCGGGCTCGGGATATCGACGGTCTTGACCTTGTGCGCGGTCACATCGCTCTGGAACTGCGTGTACGTGAGATTCTGCGGCGAGGAGGTGTGCACGAAGCTCGGCACGATGTAGAGCAGCGCGATGACCAGTGCCAGCAGCCAGAGCCAGTGCCGCCAGGCTGGCGGCGGGGGAGGCGCGGTGCGGACGGGCTTGTCGCCGGGCGGTGGCGCAAGCGGAGTTTTACTCATGGATCATTCTTACGCGATGCCCGCACCTCAGCGCACCACGGGCGGCTGGGCATGCCTGCGCGGATGCGGCTCGGGGATATCCGCACCCTCGCGTGGCGTATCCCGGCCAGGCGCCGGGGGAGCACCTGGCCGGGTACAGGCCACCCGTTACTGGCGCACTGCCAGGTCAGGCAGCGATCGGCAGCTCGTCGGCCAGCGGCAGCGGGACTGGGACGCGCGGCCGCTCGTGCGGGTCGACCCGCGCCGGCACCGCCGGCGGGCGCAGCTTCGCACGGAGCATCGCGCGCCCGCGGTGCAAGCGGGACATGACGGTTCCGACTGGTGTACCCATGATGTCGGCAATGTCGCTTTGCTGCAGCCCGTGGATGTCTGCCAGGTAGAGCACCGCCTTGAACTGCGGTGGCAGGTCAGCCAGCGCGCGCATGACGGGTGAGTCGCCCAGGCTGTCGAGCGCCTCAGCCTCGGCGGACCTGGACGGGGGGACTAGCCCCGCCTGGCTGTCCTGAGCCTGACCGCTGGCCGCCTGGTACAGATCGGCAGAAAGCACCTCGGCGGGCTTACGGCTGCGCTTGCGGCAGGTGCTGTAGAACGTGCGGAACATGATGCAGTACAGCCACGCCCGCAGGTTCGTTCCTGGCACGAACTGGTGGAACTTAACGTAGGCCCTGGCGAACGTTTCCTGGAGGAGATCCTCGGCGTCGCACCTGTCGCACGTCAGGCGGTAAGCCGCGGGAAACATCTGCCGCATATAGGGGATTGCGTCCGTTTCGAACGTTGCGGCGTTCGCAGTCACGAGTCCTCCTTGCCCGGCTCCTCGTGGCGTCAGCCGTAGCCAGGCAGGGGTCAAGGCTCGGGGGCAAGACTGGCGGGGGAGCCAATGCGTTGGTCGCCGGGGGTGGCAACCAAGAGGCATTAAGCCTCGCGCAGTTGGGCGATCGGCACATCAGGCGCAACCTGAGCTAACGTGCCGCACAGGCCTGAGTTAAGCGATTCCTGGTCCTGCCAGCCACCGAGGCCACGCGTGACACGCCGGGCGCTAACGATCAGGACCGGGCAAACCGGGCAGCGTGGGCGACAAGCTCGCGCCGGCCAGACTGACCCGTCTTCGCGACCAGCTTGGCCACGTGCGTCTCTACCGTCTTGGGCGAGATGAACAGGCGAGCGGCGATCTCGGCATTCGAGCAGCCCCGTGCCACGAGCAGGTAGACGTCCATCTCCCGGCTGGTCACCCCCAGCCTGCGCATCTGCGCTGGCACTTGCGCCTGGCCGCGGCCTGAGCGCGGCACCCGCTCGCCAGCCTTCCGCAACACGCCGCGGCAAGCTGCGGCGAGCTTGTCATGCCCGGTCGATTCGAAGCTGTCGGCTGCGTCCCGCATCCAGGAGACCGGCTCGCCCCAGCCATCAGCGAGGGCCGCCTGGGCTACCAGCCGCCGGGCCAGGTGATTCCACCACGGTGCGAATGGCGCGAACCGGGCGCTGCCCTGGTCGGCCAGTGCCGTGGCCTGGTCACGATGACCCGCCTGGCCCTCCAGGACTGCCTCCGCATAGAGAAGGCAGCCCTGGTTCCAGCTCACAGCCGAGCGGGCCGTCTCGGCCATCGTGATCGCGCCGCGGATGTCGCCGCCGCTAGCGGCCTGCACGAGCGCGTTCAGGCCATAGGACCGGCCCCTCGCGATCAGCGGCGCCTGCGACGGCGAGTAGAACCCGCGGGCACGGCGGGGCGCGACCAGCGCCTTCTCTCGCGAGGACTGCGCGGCGGAGCTGTCCCGGACCGCGCGTTCGATGTCGTCCCGGAAGAGCGCCGCGACGACTCGTACCTGGCCGACTGTCGTCGCCAGCACCTCGGGGTCACTGGGCATGATGGCCTCGGCGCGCTCGGCTTCCCGCTCAGCCGCCTGGCTGTCGCCCCGGATAGCAGCGACCAGGCCTTGCAGGCAGATCGACATCACCTCGACCCGGTGCGCGCTGATCTGCGTCGCACTGCGCTCACACCGGCGCGCCGTCGCCAGCGCCCGGTCCAGATCGGTGCCGAGGCTCCACAGGTTGGCGAGCTGCAGGTCGATGACGGTGGCGATCGACAACACGCCGGCCTCGTTGGCGAGCTCGCGCACCTCGAGCAGCGCGTTCGTGGCGCCCTCGGCCAGCATGTCGATCGTCGCAAGTTCGTGCCGCGTCCGGATCCGCCAGACCCCTAGCGCGTGCTTGTCGGCGATCTTGTGGGCCTGCTCGAAGGCGGCGCGCGCCGCACCGAGGTCGCGCACACGCTCGCGGCGGCCGATGACGTCCAGCGACTCGACCGCGACCTCTGCGGCCCACCCGGCATTCGGTGCGCCGGTGAGCCTGGCGGCTTCAGCCGATGCCAGTGACTGTTGCGCGAGGACCTCGGCCTCGTCGAGCTCGCCCGCTACCAGGGCATACCGCGCGCCTACGGCGTCGATCCGGCTGGCCATTTCTGCGTCGTGCAGGCGGCTGGCGACCGAGCGGGCCGCCGACAGATGCGCGGCGGCTCCGTCGAGGTTGTCCTCCGGCCTGGTGCTGGCCGCCCTGATCCGGACCAGCGCCGCCCGGCGCGGATCGGAGCCGACGGCCTGCAACCGCGCGATCAGGTCCTCGGCCAACAGGCCGAGCTGCCGGTAGTCGCCCGCTAGCGCGAGCGCCTCCGCCAGCGCCTCATCGACCTCGATGTCCAGCGTGGAATCAGCGGCTGCGGCCTCGGCCAGCAGCTTGCGCGCGTCACGCAAGACCGTTATGGCGCTGGTCAGCGCTCCCTGGCGCAGGCCGCGACGGCCCGCTGTGAGCAGCAGGCGCGCGGCGCCGACCGGTTGTCCTGACGCTGCCCGCAGCTCGGCGACCAGCTCGCACCACACGCCAGGCAGGCCCGGATGCGCTTCCTCGATCGCGGCCGCGGCGCGCGCCGACCGGCTCGCGAGCTCGGGCGGCAGCAGGTCGGAGACGATCGCGTCGCGGGTCAGGCTGTGCCGGAAGCGGAACGCCCCGCCATCGGCGCTGACCGGCTCGATGAGCTGCACCTCATGCGCGTCATGCAGGGCGTCCAGTGCCTCCGATTCGCCGACGTCAGCCACGCTCGGCAGCAGCGCCCAGTCGAACTGCCGGCCGAGCACCGCCGCGGACACGATCACGTTGCGCGCCTGCCGTCCGAGTGCGGCGATGCGGTTGCGGACCGAGCCGACGATCGAGGACGGCACGCCGGTGACGACGTCGTCGTCGACTTGCCAGCCAGTCGTCCCGTGCACGAGCTCGCCTGAGGAGACCGCCGCGGCCAGGATTTCCTCGACAGCGAACGGCAGCCCGTCGCAGTCCGCGAGCAGCCTGGTGATCGAGCGCGGCACGTCCGTGACGTCCAGGCAGGCCGCCGCCATCTGGCTGACGGCGCGCGGCGTCAGCCGCGGCACCTGAACCGTCGTGGCGGCCCGGCGGGCGCTGACCGAGTGCAGCAGGTCAAGACCAGCGGACGGCTCGGTGTCGCGCAGCGTGACGAGGCAGAGCACGCTGGCCGTCGCGATGTTGTCGGCCAGGTACTCGAGGATCGCCAGCGTCTCGGGGTCAGCCCAGTGCAAGTCCTCCAGCACAAGCAAGCCGGCCGGCCAGGCAGGGAGGGCCAGCAAACGCAGCAGCGCCTCCCCGAAGATGACTGGCGAGACCTCGGCGCCAGCGTCGCCCGGACGGCTCCACTCCGGGACCAGGGTGCCGAGCGCGGCGCGGTAGTCCGAAATGCCGGGAGCTTCCGGCACGATGCCCGCGCGCGCCGCTCCCATCAGCGCCTCGGTGATAGGGCGGAACGGGACGGGGACTGCTGATTGAGTTGCCCGCCCCGTGAGCACCAGGTAGCCGCGCGAGGTGGCCAGCGCGATGGCTTCCCGTACCAGCCGGGATTTGCCGACGCCGGCGTCGCCAGTGACGAGCACGGCGCCGCCGTGGCCCTGGCCGGCCGTGTCCAGTGCGTCGGTCAGAGTCAGCTTTTCAGCGCTCCGGCCGATGAGTACCGGGCACAGCATCGACTCCATCGGCCAGATACTACAAGAGCGATCAGACCATTACTATCGGTCATTCGCCCAGGTAGTGGTGCCAACAGGCGGGTGCTTCCCCGCCCTCTCCGCGTGGCGGCAGATGGCGAGATCGCTTTATCTGGCTATGTCTGTAAACATCAGGCACCCCATCAGTCCCAGGCGACGCAGGCCGCGAGCCGACCCGATAGCGGTACGGCAGAATCACGGCCGAGACTCCAACTCAGGGGAGGCGTGGGACATGGCCACAGACACCTGGTGGGCCAACCTCAGCGAAGGCCAGCGCAGGCTGCTGATAGCCGCTGCGACGGCTGAGGCGACGCTCAAGATCGTTGCGCTGATCGACATCCAGCGCCGCCCAGCCAGCCAGATCCGCGGCCCGAAGGCGCTGTGGCGAAGCGCCATGGTGGTCAATCTGCTCGGCCCGCTGTCGTACTTCATCATCGGCCGCAGGCGCCCGGCCTGAGGCACTAGGCCCGGCGGAATACCCAGATCGTCGACCTCGATCCGGCCAGCCGGACTGGCACCTGGCGCCGGAGCCGGAGCGTCCCTGGTATCGCCGGCCGGGGGAGTTCCGGCGCCAGCAGCACCACGGACCCGCCCGTGCGCGTGACCCTGCTCATCTCTGCCAGTGCCGCCTCGGCCCAGTCCTGCCACCCGCCTGGCAGGCCAAACTGCGCGGACGGCAGGCTCGACACGCAGGCAGCGACGTAGTCGTCGGGCAGCAGCAGCTCGCGCGCGTCGCCGAGCTGGACGCTCGCCCCCGGCGCGTTGCAGGCCGCGGCCTCGACGGCGGCCGCATCGATGTCGGTGCCCTCGGCCGTCCAGCCGGCCGCCAGCGCCGCGGACAGGACGGTGCCAGCGCCGCAGCAGGGGTCGAGCAGCGTCCGGCCGACGCGGCCGGGCGAGCCCGCTAGCTCTACCATGGCGGCAGCCAGTGTCGGCGGCAGCCCGCTCTGGCGCTCGGCCTCGCTGACAAGGTGCTGGCGCGTGCCCGAGTCGCTCAGCCGCAGGCCCGTGACGTACTGGCCGTCGTGGAACTCGGTGATCGAGATCTGCAGCTGGCCAGGGTCGGCGAATCTCCATCGCGGCTTATCGCGCGCGATGAGGTCGGCGAGTGCCCGCCGCAGATCCGCGCGCCGGAACCGGGCCTCGCTGAGTACGCGGACAACGACCCGGAACGTCATCGATGCGGCGAGCGGACGCACCTCATCGGCCCAGACCGACAACGCACGCTGCACCGCGTCCGGCTGCCAGGCCATGCTCGCGACAGCGGCCGCACCTGAGCCGGCCGCGCGGCTGGCCCTGCCGATCTCGGCAAAGAACTCCTCGCCCAGCCGCGACGCGAGCGCATCGGCCCGGCCATCCCGGTCGGCCTCGAAGAACACGATGTCCGACAGCCCGTCAAACCCGGTCCCGGTCACGTCGATCCCGTCGATCGCGTCAAGCTGACGGCGCAGCATCCGCCCAAGGCCGGGGACGCACGTGGCAAACAGCCGGATCCGCCGGGACCGCGGCTGCGGCTGCGCACCGCGTCCCGCCATGGCTGTGCCCCCTGAAAGACAGTGCCCCCCGGAAAAACAGTGCCCCCGGAGAACTCCGTCGTCGCGACGTGCCATCCGACGATACCGGCGGACGGACGGCACCGGGTGCGTCCGGGCGGTTGACCGGCCCGGACGCACCCCGTTCCCGTCGCCTTAGACGTTGCCGATGATCGGCCCGACGGATGCGCACGTCGGCTGGAAGCTGGGGCTGTCCGGCCCGAGCGCGTTGATCATGTCCTGAAGCGCGTTGGAATCGTAGGGGATCGAGATGTGATCGCTGTGATCTTGCGGGCACTGGTTCTGGAGCGTGATGTTTTGCACGTTGGGTCCGGCCGGCAAGAACGCATTGGTGTACGGCGTGACCACGTCGTCGTCAGCTGTCTCGATGACCACGTAGTTCACACCCGCCACGGTCGGCGTCTGATCCAGGCTGGTAAGGAACGACGAGCCCTGGATCTGCTCGACGCAGGCCTCGCACGTCACCGAGAGCAGCGCGGATGTGACGCCGAGTTCGCCGAAGTCGGAGAGCAGGTTGACCACGCCGTCGAGATTCGTGCCGTAGTTCGACGGCGCGAAGCCAACCAGCATGTTGACCTTCGACGCCCCGCCGAGGTTGTTGATGTAGTAGCGCGGCATCATCCCGCCCTGCGACCAGCCGACGATGTCGACCTTGCTCGCGCCAGTCTCGCTCAGCACGTTGTTGACTTCGCTGGACAGCTGCGCCGCCGATGCGGCGATGTCGCCCATGGCGTAGAACCCGGTGAACGGGATCGTCTGCCCGTAGTTGAAGGCATAGACGCAGTAGCCGTTGTTCACCAGGTCCGGCGAGACCGCGCCGAAGCTGTTGTACATGCTGGCGAAGGTGCCTTCGGTGAGGATGACCGGATAGGGATGCGCGGACGAGGGGGTGCATCGCGCATTGGCGCCGGCCGGCGCAGCCCTGTAGTTCACGGGCAGTGTCGAGTTCAGGAACGCCGATGCCTCGCCCTGAAGGGGCAAGGATGCGGCTTGCGCTGGCACGGAGCTGGCGACTAAGGCTAAGACCGTGCTCGTCGCCACCGCGCCCGCGATGAGCGCGGACTTCTGCAAGAGCCCGCGGGCTCGCCGAAACGTCATTGTTGCCTCACACATGCTGGAGATGGGCCGACTCTCCTGGTGAGCTCGGCCAGGACAGGGTAGGTCGGTTGCCGCGCCATTACGGCAGTTGACAAGCGCGGGCCGACAGCACGTAAGTAGCCGTGCCGACGACCGAAACCTCGAGGCTACTGACGAGTATCTACCGGTCGATTTAGGCCGTCAATACCCGTTATCGGTCGGTGCAGGAGCGGCCCGGCTACTGCTGCAAGTAGGCCCTGGCCAGCTTCGTCGGGGCCCTGGCCAGCCACGCGTCGGTGATCAGTTCGGTCAGGTCGGCGACGCTGATGCGGTCGAGCTCGAACAGGATCGCCGCATATCCGTTGAAGTGCGGCGTGGTGAAGTAGACCGCCGGGTCGTCCGCGATCAGCGCGTGCTTGACGCCCTCGTCCGCGGTCCGGGCGCCGTAAACGGGGCCGTCGGGCACCCGATCGCCGAGTGCCTCGATGTCGCCCTTCCGCAGCGGCCGTTCCCACACAAAGCCCTTGTCCGCGACCCGCCACTCCAGATCCCCGCGCGACTCGCGCTCGGCGGTCTGCGGCAGGCCAAGTGCAATCCGGCGGACGTCATCGACAGTAGCCACGGTGAGACTGTAGACCGCGTCGGCCGGTCGGTGCACCGGTCCAGATCCCGGCGGTGACCAGATCCGCGCCTTCGTATCGGTCCTCGCGTGGCCGCATACCCTGGCGTGGTGGCATTTGATGTCGGCGCGAATTCCTACGCTCGGTTCATGGGCCGTTTTTCCGAGCCCCTTGCTGTGCAGTTCGCGGAGCTGGCTGATGTGCGGGCTGGGCAGCGAGTGCTGGACGTCGGCTGCGGGCCAGGCGCGCTGACCGCGCAGCTGGTGGAGCGGCTGGGCAGCGGCGCTGTTTCGGCGATTGATCCGTCCGCCTCGTTCGTCGCGGCAATCATGGCCCGCTTCCCTGACGTCGACGTACAGCGCGGTGTCGCCGAACGGCTTCCCTTTGCTGACGGCACCTTCGACGCCGCGCTGGCTCAGCTGGTCGTGCATTTTATGACTGATCCGGTAACGGGTCTGGCGGAGATGGCACGGGTGACGCGCCCCGGCGGACTAGTCGCCGCCTGCGTGTGGGATCACGCCGGCGGCACCGGCCCCCTCACCGCGTTCTGGCAGGCAGTGCACGACCTTGACCCGGGTGCGCGCGATGAGGCCGGGCTTGCGGGTGCGCGGCAGGGTCACCTGGCGGATTTGTGCGCTACGGCAGGCCTCCAGCACGTCGAAGCCGGATCGCTGACTGTCGAGGTCCGGTTCGCGACGTTCACCGACTGGTGGGAGCCGTTCACTCTCGGCGTCGGGCCGGCCGGCGCGTACGTCAGCCGGCTAGATCAGGCGCACCGCGATGCGCTGCGGATCCGATGCGCGCAACTCCTGCCGCTGGCGCCGTTCCACCTCTTCGCTTCAGCCTGGTCCGTCCGGGCTTACGTCTGAGGCGCAGACAGTCGTCTTCAGTGCGCTCGCTAACGCCGGGAATAGGTCATGGTCCATGCGCCGCGGTCACCAGGCTGGTACTCGGTCCCGTCCCAGGGCGAGCCGCAAATGTGCAGGTGGGCATACGGTGTGCCGGCGAACATGACCATGGTGCCGCCGTCCCGCATGACGGTGCCGATCCCGGCGGCCTTCGCGTCGAACGGCCAGATGAGCATCCAGTGCGGGCCGATGGGGATGGCGGGACTGGTCCGATCGAACGGATCGGTGAAGCTGTGCTGGGTCGCGCCGTTGAGCATGTAGATCAGTCCGGGCGAGGTATTGGTCGGCTTCGCCCTACTCGCCGCCGCCGCGGCGGGCGGCGTCCTCTTCGAGGGTCGTGACCGTGCCGGCGCACTCCGGAAGGTCGCGCCCCCTCTCGAATCGCCGCCCGGCCCGTGCACCGTGCCCGTGCACCGTGCCGCCGTACACAAGCAACGTTCCAGGAAGCCGAGCCGGCGAAGCCGGGCACTGATCACCTGCGCTACTGACCAGGCCCGTGCAGGCCCGGCCGTCACTCAACAGCGAGGATTATGCGCTGGTGGACGGCGCCGCTTTCAAGCTGGCGGTGCGCGTCGGCGGCCTCCTGCATGGGCATGGTTTTGTGCGCGCGCAGGCGGAGCCGGCCATCGGCCAGCAGGGGCATGGTGTCATCCAGGGCACCGGGAGCGCGGTCGCTTGTAGGCTGAGAGAGCGTGACACCGAAGTCAGCGGCGGCCGGATCCGAGAGCGTGATGACCCGCTTGGGTCCGCCAGCCAGCGCGATCGCGTCGGCCAGGACGCCTTTCCCGGCCGCGTCGAACACGGCGTCCACTGTGCCTAGCGCACGCACTCGGCCGGGCAGGCCTGAGCCGTACCGCACTGGCGTTGCTCCCAGGTCTCGGGCGAGCGTGTCGTCGTGCTGGCCGACTGCGCTGATCACCTTGATCCCCTGGGCGACTGCGAGCTGAGTGGCGATGATGCCGACGGATCCGCCGCCGCCGAAGAGCAGCAGCGTCTCGCCGCTCTTGACGTCCAGCTGCCGGAGGACGCCGA
>DATHPF010000104.1:0-21487 GCA_035484155.1 Streptosporangiaceae bacterium | reverse complement strand
GCCGTCGTCCGGCACCTGTGCGACCGGGTCGCGGTCATGTACCTGGGCCGGATCATCGAGGTGGCGCCGACCGAGACCCTGTTCGCCCGGCCCCGGCATCCGTATACCGCTGGCCTGCTGGCCGCGATCCCGCGCATGACGTTTGCCGCCGAGGGCGACACGCCCGCCGTGCAAGGCGATCCGCCGAGCCCGCTGCGTATCCCGGCCGGCTGCCGGTTCCGCACCCGCTGCCCGATGGCCCAGGCGATCTGCGAGCAGGAAGATCCCGCCCTGACCACCTCGGCCAGCGACCCGGCGCACAGCGCGGCCTGCCACTTCGCGTTCACCACCGTGCCCCCGCCGCGTGCCTCCGCCGAGCGGGCAGGCACTGGCCAGACTGGCTCTCACGAAGGGACGGCGCCGTGAAGGTCTTCCTCTCGACGGACATGGAAGGCACCGCCGGCGTCGTGGACTGGGAGCAGTGCGTCGGCGACGGCCCGCAGGCCGCAGCCGGACGCCGGCTGCTGCTGGCCGAGGTCAACGCGGCCATCGAGGGCGCCCTCGCGGGCGGCGCCACCGAGATCGTGGTCAACGACTCGCACTCGACCATGCGCAACCTGCCGCCGGCCGAGCTGGCCGGGCGCGCGTCGTATATCTCTGGCAGCCACAAGCCGCTGTACATGATGCAGGGACTGGACGACAGCTTCGACGCTGCCATGTTCATCTCCTACCACGGCTCGGTTGGCGCGGCGGCGGGGCTCTCGCACACCTATAACCCGCGCGCCGTGATCGAGGCCCGGCTGGACGGCACCGTCACCGGGGAGGCGGGCATCAACGCGCTCGTCGCCGCGCACTACGGCGTACCCGTGGTGCTGGTGACGGGCGACCGGTGCGCGTGCGAGGAGACCGCCGCGCTGATCCCGGCCGTGCAGCAGGCTGTGGTCAAAGAGCACGTCAGCAGGCTCGCCGCCCACAGCCTGCACCCAGAGGTCGCGTGCGCGCTGATCCGCGAGCGGGCGGAGGCGGCGGTGCGCGCCGCCGCGACCGCCGCGCCACCGCGGCTGGATCCGGGGGTGCTGGAGGTCTTTGTCCGTACCACCGATATCGCCGAGGCGGCGACTTGGGTACGCGGCGTCGATCAGACAGGCCCCCGCCAGCTGCGCATCCACGGCCCGGACCGGCTGGCGACCTTCCGCGCCTTCTGCGCGGCCATCCTGCTGACACGCTCGGTGGCGGAGGCCGTATGACGACCTCAGCCGGCGCGCGGGTGGCCGTGGTCACCGGGGCGACAGGCGGGATCGGCAGCGCGGTATGCCGGCGTCTCGCGGCCGACGGCTTCGCTGTCGCCTGCCTGGACATCGACGAAGCTGACGTCAAACGCCAGGCTGCCGACCTGCCGGAGGCCATCGGCGTGGCCGTCGACGTGCGCGACGCGGCGTCGGTCCGCGCGGCCGGGACCCGCATCCGGGCCGAGCTTGGCGCTGCCTGGCTGCTGGTCAATGTCGCCGGCGTGTTCAGCATCCAGCGGATCACCGAGCTGGCCGAGGCGGAATGGGACCGGATCCTCGATACCAATCTCAAGGGTCCCTACCTGACCTGCCGGGAGTTCCTGCCTGACATGATCGACGCACATGACGGGTGTGTCGTGAATGTCGCCTCGACGGCGGGTGTGCGCGGCGGCCGTCGGCGGGCGGCCTACTGCGCGTCGAAAGGCGGGCTGGTCCAGCTCACCCGGAGCCTGGCCATCGACCATGGCCCGGACGGCGTACGTGTCAACTGCGTCTGCCCTGGCCTGATCGACACATCCATGGCGGACTGGATCCGCCTTGACGAGGAGGCGCTGACCCAGTGGGCAGGCACGATCCCGGCCAGGCGCATCGGCACTGCGGCAGAGATAGCCGACACCATCGCGTTCCTCGCCTCGCCTGGTGGGAGCTACGTCCAGGGTGCTGTGCTGATGGTCGACGGCGGAGTAACGGCCTGATCATGGCACTGGGCCGATGAGCGGCGCCGCCGAGGAAGGCTCCGCCGGGCAGGCTCAGCACGCCGATGGTGACGGGCAGGGCGATCGACCCGCGGTACCGAAGCAGCGGTCGGCGGCCGCTTCGCGCCGCGCGGCCCGGCTGGTCGACATCGCCAGCGCCGCCGGCGTCCACGTCTCGACCGTCTCCCGGGTGCTCAACGGCGACCCTGGCCTGTCGATCCGGCCGGAGACGATCGAGCGCATCCTGACCACAGCCCGCACGCAGGGGTACCGGCCCAATGCCCTGGCCCGCGCACTCAAGCGCGACCGGACCGGAGCGTTCGCTTTCGTCGTCCCGCTGCTGCGCAACCCGATCTGGGTGCGGCTCCAGCGTGGCGCGCTCCTGCGCGCCGCTGAGCGCGGCTACGTGGTCATGATGATGGAAGAGGAGCCTAGCGACGACGCCAAGCCGCCGGGCGCCTACCGCTACCTGGTCGAGGAAAGTCGCGCCGACGGGCTGCTGCTCGCCACCGCGCTGCGGCAGACCGGCGCCGACGCCGGGATGCGAGAGGTCCCGCACATCTACGTGAACCGGCGCGGACCTGACCGCGGCAACGACGTGGTCATGGACGAGCCCGGCGCGATGCGCCTGTTCATTGACCACGTGGCGAGCCTCGGCCACCGCAGCGTGGTGCTGATCGACGGCCCTGGCGATGTCGACACGGTGTACCGCCGCGTCAGCGCCGCCCGCCGTTATGGCGCGGCGAACGGGCTCACGGTCACCATCCGGCATGCTCCGCCGACGGAGGAAGGCGGCTGGGACAGCACCAGGGAGATGCTGCGGGCGGGCCCGCTGCCGACGGCGTGCGGGGTCGGCAGCCTGAACCAGCTGTTCGGCGTGCTGGCCGCTCTGCGGGAGGCGGGCGCGTCGGTACCTGGCGACGTGTCGGTCGTCAGCTTCGACGAGGACGAGTGCCTGGCCTTCCTGGAGGTTCCCGTCACCAGCGTGTGCATGCCACTGGTCGAGCTTGGTGCCGCGGCCGTGGACGCCCTCATCGCCAGGATCGAGGGCAGTCCGGCTGAGGACGTCCTGGTCCGATCGCCGATGTTCCTGGTCCCGCGTGCATCCGTGGCGGCCCCACCATGAGTCAAGGCAGTCCCCCACCTCAACCTCGCCGAGGAGCGCCATGACGGCAGCACTAGCAGGCAAGACCGCGGTCGTCACGGGCACCGCGCACGGCATCGGCGCTGCCATCGCGAAGGCACTGCGTGACGACGGCGCAGCCGTGCACGAGGTCGACAGGGACAGTGTCGCTGAGCACACCGCCGACCTGACCGACTCCGCTGCCGTGCGGGACTTCTTCGCGGCCATCGGCGCCGTCGACATCCTGGTCAACAACGCCGGCGGCGTCTGCGGCCAGGTCGGCCGCCCGCTGGAGGAGGTACCCGACGATGACTGGCGCGCGGTCGTCGAAGCGAACCTCACCACCGCGTTCCACTGCACGCGCGCCGTGACGCCCGGCATGAAGGAACGCGGCTGGGGCCGGATTGTCAACATCTCGTCGGCGGCCGGGCTGACTGTGAGCAAGACCGGGATCCAGGCCTATGCCAGCGCGAAGGCCGGCCTGATCGGCTTCACCCGGCAGATGGCACACGAGCTCGGGCCGATGGGCATCACGGTCAACTGCATCGCGCCCGGCTTTATCCTGTCGAATCCGACCACGGAGATTCAGTGGCGCAGCTACGGTCCCGACGGCCAGCGTGAGCTGATTAGCGGCATCGCGACGCGGCGGCTCGGCGATCCGGCCGACATCGCCAACGGCGTGCAGTTCTTCGCCTCGCCGCGGTCCGGCTGGGTGACAGGGCAGGTCATCGCCATTGACGGCGGGAGCGCGTTCCTGTGATCGAGAGGGTATTCCGTTGATCGTGTCAGGCCCGCGGCCCGGGCCAGTCCGCCTGTCTTTTGCCGCCGACGACGGCGGTTACATACGCGAGCTGAGCGAGTTCGTGGCCGTTCCGAGCGTCAGCCGCGATGCCGACGCCGCCACCATGCTGGCGGCTGCGCGATGGCTGGCCGGCCAGCTGTCTTTCGCCGGCGGCCGGGTCGAGCAGACCGCAGGTCACCCTGTCGTGCGCGGCGAGTGGCTCGGCGCTCCCGGCGCGCCCACGATCCTGGTCTACGGGCACTACGACGTCCAGCCGACGGGCGAGGCCGCCGAGTGGCTTACTCCCCCGTTTGAGCTGGCCGTCGACGGCGACGTGGTGCGCGGGCGCGGCGCCACCGACGACAAGGGCCCGGTGTACATGGTGCTGAAGACCGCCCAGGCGTTCATGGCCCAGGAAGGCGCACTTCCGCTGAACGTGAAGTTCCTGTTTGAAGGCGAGGAGGAGATCGGCAGCCCGCACCTGCCGGACTACGTCGCGCGGAACGCCGCCGACCTGGCTGCTGATCTGGTCATTTCCGCCGACGGGGCCATGTGGCGACCCACCGAGCCGTCCCTCTCGCTGGCGTCCAAGGGCCTGGTCACGATGGACATCGTGGTCGAGGGCGCTTCGTCGGACCTGCATTCTGGCCGGTACGGCGGTACGGTCGCCAACCCGCTGCACGCGCTCAGCCAGATCCTGGCCAGCCTGCACGAGCCTGACGGCGGGGTCGCCGTGCCGGGCTTTTACGACGGCATTCCGGCTCTGACCGACGCGCGGCGGGCTGAGATAGCCCGCGTTCAGTTTGACGCGGCGGGGTTCCTCGCCGACCTCGGCCTGACCGAAGCCCACGGCGAACCCGGCTACACCACGCTCGAGCGGCTGTGGGAACGGCCGACGCTGGAAATCAACGGCGTCAGCGGCGGGGGCAAGTACACAGTGATACCGCGCAGGGCGGTGGGCCATGTGTCATGCCGCCTCGTTCCCGGCCAGGACCCGGATGCGGTCATCGGTGCCATTGGCGACCACGTAAGCCGGCAGCCCACGCCGGGGGTTTCGGTGTTCGTGCGGGCCGACGACGCGCGCGTCCCCGCCTACACCATCCCCGCCGATCATCCGGCCATCCGGGCGGCGGCCGCTGCGCTCGCCGCGGTGTACCCGGGCCAGGAGGTACTGCTGGCCTGCATCGGCGGCACACTGCCGGCGACGTACCTGTTCGAGCGGGTCCTCGGCTGCAAGACGCTGTTTTTCTCCTTCTCGACCGCCGACGAGAAGCTGCACGCACCCAACGAATTCCTGCGCATCCGCAGGCTGCGCGAGGGCATGCGGGCCTGGGAGGCGCTGTGGCGGCTGCTCGCCGCCGGAGAGGCTGACGATGACTGAGACGCCGACGAGTGGGCCGCCGTACACCGCGTACTCGTACCTGCCGCCGGGCTCGTTCGCCGGATTCGAGCTTGCGCCAGAGTTCGGCCGCGTCCCGCCGTACGCGGGCGCGCGCCTGACGCCGGAGCAGGCAGCGCGCGCGGCGGCGCTGCTGCGCGACAGCATGGTGATCAGCCTGCACGATCACCCGGTCCGGTTCCCGGCCGACATGGCGGAGACGCCGGGCTACAACCGCACCGGACGACAGCATGCCGCGTACGCGGGCATGCTCGCGTCGGGGCTGAACGTCATCTTCGACAACATGATGGACGGCACCGCGTGCGTGACCGGCAATGCGCCGTGGCGCTGGAACGACATCATCACCGACCTCGGCATGCGGCAGGCTGACCTGGCGCACGCGCCGGGCTTCATGGTCGTGCGGACGGTGGCCGACATTGACGAGGCGACGGCGTCCGGGCGCGTGGGGCTGGTCTTCGGCCTCGAGGCGGCAACGCCAATCGAGAACGAGCTCGACCGGCTCGACGTACTGTACGGTCTCGGGATCCGGCAGATCGGGATTGCCTACTCCGACGCGAACACCCTCGGCAGCGGCCTGTCCGAGCCCAGCGACGGCGGGCTGACCTCGTTCGGCCGGCGGGCGGTGACCCGGATGAACCAGCTCGGGCTGGCCATCGACTTGTCCCACTCCTCCGACCGGACCGCGCTCGACACCTGCGAGCAGAGCAGCGAGCCGGTGTTCATCACCCACGCTGGCGCGCGGGCGGTCTGGGACACCGCGCGGATGAAGCCAGATGCGGTGCTGCGCGCAGTCGCGGAGACCGGCGGCGTCATCGGCATGTCGGCGGCGCCGCACACGACGCTGTCGCCGGCGCACCCACGGCACAGCATCGAGTCGGTCATGGACCACTTCCGTTACTGCGCTGACCTGGTCGGCATCGAGCACGTCGCGTTCGGCCCGGACACGCTGTACGGGGACCATGTCGGCCTGCACACCACGTTCGCGCACTTGCTCAGCCTGGCCGCAATGCGGGGTCCGAGTTTCGACCCGGTGGCGTACGTCGACGGGCTGGAGAACCCGACGGAGAATTTCGCCAACATCTGTGCCTGGCTCGTGCAGAACGACTACTCCGACGACGAGATTCGCGCTGTCCTCGGCGGCAACATCTACCGGGTGCTGAAGCAGATTTGGGTCGGCTAGACGCAGCACGTGGGTGACTGCGCGAGTACGACGAGGAAAGGACCTGATCAAAAAGGCTAGGGCACGCAACTGGCGTGACGTGCGTGCCGGTGCCTCACCATCTGGCGGGATGACGGATCGAATGAGGCGACTGGTTTCGCCTACCTGCGCGGCCGGAGTCCGCGCCTTGCACCTGGGCCGGGCGGACGATGGAATTGGGCCCGCCAGGCGAACTACGACCCGGTCGCCCCCAGCCAGATCCCAGCCCTGATCGCAAGCCGGGCCGCGATCGTGGCCCGGGACGTCTGCAACCGTGTCCTCGATGCTCAGGGGCCGAACGGACAGCTCGCGACCCGGCACCTCGAAAAACACCAGCTTCCCGTCCAGCTCGCGCCCTATACCCAGGTAATCGCATACTGGTCGCCGGACGGCCAGTGCGGCCACTGCCGCTAACTGCGGAGGCCGCCCTGCTTCGGCCCGGAGCGACACCGCCCCGGTGGTCGGCGGGCATTTGACGTACTGGCGCCGTGCAGCCAATCTGACCTATTGCCTGGCGATACTTAGCCGCAATGCTCAGGAGCTTGCGGCCGCGGAGCTGCTGAGCCCCTGCTCGAGCCAGGACCGCAGCGCGGAGGGTGGCGGCGCGCCGATCTGAGTCGCCTTGACCTGACCGCCGCTGAGCAGCAGCAGTGTCGGGATGGACTGCACGCCGAAGCGGCTTTGCAGCCGCGGCGATTCGTCGACGTTGACCTTGACCAGCTTCATCCGGCCAGCGAACTCGGCCGCGAGGTCGGCCAGCACCGGGCTCACCATGCGGCAGGGTCCGCACCAGGGTGCCCACAGGTCGACCACGACGGGCACCGACGCCTGCTCCGCGATCTCGGCGAAGTTGTTGTCGCCCGCGTCGACGATCCACGGCAGCGGCCGGTGGCAGTTGCCGCAGCGCGGGGTCCCGCTGGCCGCGGCCGGCACCCGGTTCTTGCGGCCGCAGTTAGGGCAAGTGATCACAGGGCCGTCGGCCATTGTGGCGCCTCATTGTCTGGTGTGGTGGCTCAGTCTGGTGTGGTGGCTCAGTCTGGATGTGGTGCGCTCACGTGGGGTTCTGGTAGGTCACTGTCAGTTCGAAGTCTGCCAGGTCGACCCGGATCACGGCACCATCGCGGACGTCGCCGGCCAGCAGCGCCCGCCCGATCTTCGTCTCGACCTCCCTGGCGATGAAGCGGCGCAGCGGCCGGGCCCCGTACACCGGATCGAAACCCTGCTCGGCGATGTAGTGCAGGGCCGCCGGGGAGATCTCCAGGATCATCTGCCGCTCAGCCAGCCGGGCGCGCAGGTCGTTGAACATCAGCTCGACGATGAGCTCGATCTCGGCCTCGGTCAGCGGCTTGAAAAGCACGATATCGTCCAGGCGATTGAGGAACTCGGGCCGGAAGTACCCCCGCATGGTTGCCATGACGCGGTCGCGGACGTCCGGCTTGATCTCGCCGTCCGCTACCGCATCCGCCTCCATCAGGTACTCCGAGCCGATGTTGGAAGTCATCACGATGACGGTGTTGCGGAAGTCCACGGTTCGGCCTTGACCGTCGGTCAGCCGGCCGTCGTCGAGGACCTGAAGCAGCGTGTTGAATACGTCCGGGTGCGCCTTCTCCACCTCGTCGAACAGCACGACGGAGTACGGCTTGCGCCGGACCGCCTCGGTGAGCTGACCGCCCTCCTCGTAGCCGACGTAGCCGGGCGGCGCGCCGACGAGCCGGCTGACGGTGTGCCGCTCCTGGTACTCGCTCATGTCGATCCGGATCATGCTCTCCTCGCTGTCGAACAGGGCGGCCGCGAGCGACTTGGCCAGCTCCGTTTTGCCGACCCCGGTGGGACCGAGGAACATGAACGAGCCGATCGGGCGGCTGGGATCCTTGATGCCCGATCCCGACCTGATGATGGCGTCGGTCACCAGCTGGACCGCCTCGTCCTGCCCGATCACCCGCTCGTGCAGAGTCTCGTCGAGGCGCAGCAGCTTCTCGCGTTCGCCTTCCTCCAGACGGCTGACGGGGATGCCCGTCCACCTGGCGACGATAGCGGCGATCTCGTCGGCGGTGACGACCTCGCGCAGCAGGCGGTGGCCGCTCTGCCGCGCGCTGAGATGCTCCTCCTCGCCCCGCAGTCTCCGCTCCAGCTCAGGCAGCCTGCCCAGGCGCAGCTCCGCTGTCCTGTTCAGGTCGTAGTCGCGTTCGGCCTGGTCGGCCTGCTGGCGTACCTGCTCCATCTCCTCGCGCAACGCCTGCACCCGCCGCAGCGCCTGCCGCTCGCCCTCCCACTCCGCCCGCAGGGCGTCGGACTCGGCCCGCAGGTCAGCTAGATCCTTGCGCAGGTCGGCCAGGCGGGCCTGACTGGCCGCATCGTCCTCGCTGGCCAGCGCCGTCTCCTCGATTTCCAGGCGCATGACGCGGCGGGTGAGCTCGTCGAGTTCGGCGGGCATCGAGTCGATCTCCGTCCGGATCACCGCGCAGGCCTCGTCCACCAGGTCGATCGCCTTGTCCGGCAGGAACCGGTCGGAAATGTAGCGGTGGCTCAGCGTGGCTGCCGCAACCAGTGCGCTATCCGCGATCCGCACGCCGTGGAACACCTCCAGACGCCCGCGAAGGCCGCGGAGTATCGACACGGTGTCCTCGACTGACGGCTCATCCACTGTGACCGGCTGGAAACGCCGCTCGAGGGCTGCGTCTTTCTCGATGTACTTGCGGTATTCCTCGATCGTGGTAGCGCCGATCATGTGCAGCTCGCCGCGCGCCAGCATTGGCTTGAGCATGTTGCCCGCATCCATCGAGCCCTCGGCGGCGCCGGCGCCGACCACGGTGTGCACCTCGTCGACGAACAGCAGGATGCGCCCGGCGGAAGCCTTGACCTCGGCGAGCACCGCCTTGAGGCGCTCCTCGAACTCGCCCCGGTACTTGGCGCCCGCGATTAGCGCACCGAGGTCCAGGCTAAAGATCACCTTGTCCCGCAGTCCCTCCGGGACATCGCCGCGGGTGATGCGCTGCGCCAGGCCCTCGACGATGGCGGTTTTGCCTACGCCCGGATCGCCGACCAATACCGGGTTGTTCTTGGACTTCCTCGACAGGATCTGGATCACGCGGCGAATCTCGGCGTCGCGGCCGATGACCGGGTCAAGCCGGCCAGCCGCGGCGTCCGCGACCAGGTCGTGGCCGTACTTCTCGAGTGCCTCATAGGCGGTCTCCGGCATGGCCGAGGTGACGCGCTGATTACCCCGGATCCGCGCCAGCGCCTCAAGGAATGCGTCCCTGGTGACGCCCTGATCCTGGAGTAGCCGGCCTGCGGCGGTCGACTGGCCGAGATCGAGCATGGCCAGGATCAGGTGCTCGACGGAGACGTACTCGTCCTTCAGCCTTCCGGCCTGCTGCTCGGAATCGTCGAGCAGTCTGGACAGCTGCTGCGTGACGTTGACCTGGCCGGGGGCCGCGCCGGGCCCGCTGACACGTGGGCGGCGTTCGAGCGCAGCGGTCAGTTCCTTGTGCAGCAGGTCGGGGTCGGCGCCGACCTGGCTCACCAGGCGCGGCACGATGCCCTCGGGCTGGTCGAGCAGCGCCAGCAGCAGATGCTCGGTGTCCACGTCGGAATGCCCGAAGCGCAGTGCCTTGGTCTGGGCGTCGTGCAGGGCTTCCTGCGACTTCTGGGTCAGCCGGTTTGGGTCCATCACTGGCCTCCTGTCCGCGCGCGGCGCATGCCTGCCTCGAGCACCGCGATCCTGTCCAGCAGATCGATAACGAGGCCGGTCGCCGCGTAGTTGAGCGCGAACCCAGCGCGCAGCCGCTGCACGCGCGCGACGTCGGCAAGCTGGCTGCGGGTGAACCAGAGCCGGCCAGCTGAATCGCGAGCGGCATCGAGGACGCCGAGGGCGACCAGCCTGCGCACAAGCTCGGGATGCAGGCATGCCGCGGCAGCGAACTCATCCAGGTCAAGCCGCGGGGCGCGCACTACCGCGTAGGTCACCGGCGTCTCCTCGGGTCGAAGTCAGACGTAGCTGCCAGTTGCTCGAACAGCTCCCGCTCCGCGTCGGTGACCTTGCTCGGCACCATGATCCGGGCCTCGGCGTACAGATCACCCGGCGTGCCTCGCGGGCGTGGCATGCCGCGGCCGCGCAGCCGGAGCCGCTTCCCGCTGGAGGTACCCGCCGGGACGGTCACCTTGGCTTCACCGTCCGGTGTCGGCACGGCGACTGACGTACCGAGTGCGGCTTCCCACGGTGCGAGCCGCAGCTCGACGTAGATATCGCGGCCCTCGAGGCGGAAAATCCGGTCCGGCGCGATCCGCGCCACCAGGTAGAGGTCGCCTGCCCGCGCCCCGTCGCTGCCGCGCCCGCCCTGCCCGGCCAGCCGGATCCGCTGCCCGTCAGTGACACCGGGCGGGATAGTCACCTCCAGCGTGCGCTGGCTGTTCCCAGTGCCGATCGTCACCGTCCGGCGGCCGCCGTGATACGCATCCTCGAGTGCGAGCTCGATCTCTGCGCTCTGGTCGGCACCAGGTACCGGTCCCCAGCCGCGCCCGGCCCCTCCGTAGCCAGCACGGTCGTAGTCAGCACGGTCGTAGCCACCACCACCGCCGCGGCCGCCGAACAGGCCGCCGAACAGATCATCGAGGTCGATATCGTCGCCGCCCCCGTACCCGAAGCTGGTGCGGCCGCCCTGGCCGGCGCCGGCCCGAGCGCCAGCCCCGGCCCGGCTGCGGGAGCCGGCGCCCGCTCCGGCTTTGGCGCGGCGCCACGTCTCCGGGTCGACGTCCTCGGGTACCTGCCTGAAGTCAGGCCCGAACGCGTCGTACCGGCGCCTGGTCTGCGGATCGGACAGCACGCTGTAGGCCTCGGAGATGTCCTTGAAGCGATCCTCCGCCGCAGGATCACGGTTGACATCGGGATGGTTCTCGCGGGCGAGCCGACGGTAAGCCCGCTGGATCTCTTCCTGGCTGGCGCTGCTCGGCACACCGAGTATTCGGTAGAAATCCTGGTCGGCCATCAGTCTGCCTTGGCGACGACTACCTGAGCTGGCCGCAGCTGACGCTCGTCATCGCCGTAGGCCGGCTGGACAACCTCGATGACCGAGCCATCCGGCGCGGCCGGGTCCGGCCGCGCAGCGATGGCCTCGTGCCGGGCCGGGTCGAACGTCGCTCCGAGATCGTCGCGCCGGGAGAAGCCGAGCTGGCCGAGCACGGCTGTGGCCTGATCACGGACCGCCTGCACACCCGCGATGATCGAGCCGGGATCAGCGCGGGCGTGGGCGAGCGCCCGCTCCAGGTTGTCGACTACAGGCAGCCACTGTGCGGCCACCCGCGCCACGGTGTCTGCCTCGGCGGTCCTGAGCTGGGCGGCACACCTCTTGCGCAGGTTGTCCAGGTCGGCGAGGGCGCGCAAGCGCTGGTCTTCAAGCTCCGCGACGCGCGCGGCGAGGTCGCCCGTGGTTGCGTCGCCCGTGGTTGGGTCGCCCGTGGTTGGATCGCCGGCGCCGGGTGCCGCGCCGTTGGCAGCCTGGCCGCTCATGGCCGGCTCACTCATGGGTCGTGAACTCGGCATCGATGACGTCGTCGCCATCGTCGCCCTGGCCCTGGCTACCCGCGCCCGGTCCGGCGGGCTGGCCCTGGCTGGCCGCGCCCAGGCTCTGGTAGAGCTGCTGAAGCTCAGCAGTCATGGTCCGCAGCCGGTCCAGCGGCGCCTCATCCTTGAGCGACTGCCGCGCCTGCGCGACGAGGTCGTCGGCACGTGCCCGCTCGTGTACCGGCACCGCGTCACCGCGCTCTGCCAGTAGGTTTTCCACCTGGTAAGCGGCGGTGTCGAGAGCATTGCGGGCATCGGTGAGCTCTCGCACCTGTCGATCCTCGTCGCGATGCCGCTCGGCGTCCTCGACCATGCGCTCCACCTCGGACTGCTCGAGGTTGGACGACTCGCTGATGGTGATCCGCTGCTCGGCGTTGGTGTCCTTGTCCCGCGCCGACACGTTCAGGATCCCGTTCGCATCGATGTCGAACGTGACTTCGACCTGCGGAGTGCCGCGCGGGGCCGGGCGGATGTTTTCGAGCCGGAAGCGGCCGAGTACGCGGTTGTCAGCAGCGCGCTCGCGCTCGCCCTGGAGGACCACGATGTCCACTGCGGACTGGTTGTCCTCTGCTGTGCTGAACACCTCCGTCCGGCGGGCCGGAATTGTGGTGTTCCGCTCGATGATCTTCGTGAACAGACCGCCAAGCGTCTCGATGCCGAGCGACAGCGGCGTGACGTCCAGGAGCAGGACGTCCTTGACCTCGCCCTTCAGCACGGCAGCCTGGACCGCGGCGCCGAGCGCGACGACCTCGTCCGGGTTGACCGTCATGTTCGGGTCCTTGCCCCCGGTCAGGCGCCGGACCTGGTTCTGGACCGCCGGTATCCGGGTTGACCCGCCGACGAGGATGACCTCGTCCACATCGTTCTCGGTCAGCTTGGCGTCCGCCAGGGCCTGCCGGACTGGGCCAACAGTGCGCTCCACGAGGTCCGCGGTGATCTGGTCGAACGTCGAGCGCATGAGGGTGGTGTTGAGGTGCTTCGGCCCGGAGGCGTCTGCGGTGATGAACGGCAGGCTGATGGTCGTCTGGGTGACTGAGGACAGCTCGACCTTGGCCTTCTCGGCGGCCTCGAACAGCCGCTGGAGCGCCTGCGGGTCTGTCCGCAGGTCGATCCCGTTGTCCCGCTGGAACTCGTCAGCCAGGTAGTCGACGATCCGCCGGTCGAAGTCGTCGCCGCCCAGGTGAGTATCTCCGGCGGTCGCCCGCACCTCGACGACCCCGTCACCGATGTCCAGGATGCTGACGTCAAAAGTCCCGCCGCCAAGGTCGAACACCAGCACGGTTTCGCTCTGCTTCTTGTCGAGGCCATAAGCGAGTGCGGCGGCTGTCGGCTCGTTGATGATCCGCAGGACTTCCAGGCCAGCGATGCGGCCAGCGTCCTTGGTGGCCTGCCGCTGGGCGTCGTTGAAGTAGGCCGGCACGGTGATGACCGCCTCGGTGACCTTCTCCCCCAGGAACTTGGCCGCATCCTCGGCTAGCTTGCGCAGCACTAGAGCGGAGATCTCCTCTGGCGCATACTCCCGGCCACTGATGCTGAACCGGGCGGCGCCGTCGGGGCCGGATACCACGTCGTATGAGACCGCATTGATCTCGCTCTCCACTTCGCTGTACATCCGCCCGATGAACCGCTTAGCCGAGTAGATGGTCCCCTTGGGGTTCAAGATCGCCTGGCGCCTGGCGAGCTGTCCGACGAGGCGCTCGCCCTGGGGGGTGAAGGCCACGACTGATGGAGTCGTCCTCGACCCTTCGGCGTTAGGAATGACCGTCGGCTTACCGTCTTCAGTCACCGCGATCACCGAGTTGGTCGTGCCGAGATCGATGCCCACTGCCCTTGCCATCGCTTGACCTCCTGCTCAGCCGCCGCTGGTGTGGTCTGGGCTACGCCACCACACTCCTGCCGACATGGCCGCGCCCACATCCTCAGATCAGCTAGTACGCGGGCCTGATCAGCTGCCAGCTGGGAACAGCGGCGCACCTGACCGGGCCGGCAGACTAGTCAACCTGGTGAAGTACGCAGGTAGCGGTGCGGACAGGCTGGGACCATGCCTCGCACGAAGGAGGGGGACGATGCCGGTACCTGTGCGGGTAGTCGGTCTCGGCGGTTCACTGCGGGCCCAGTCGACCAGTCGGACTGCACTGCAAACGGCCCTGGACGGAGTGCTGGCCGCGGGGGCCGAGCCCCGCCTGATCTGGCTGCGGGACCTGGACCTGCCGCTGTATACCCCGGAGCAGGCGGTGCCACCTGCGGCCCGTGAACTGGCCGACGCTGCCTACACAAGCGACGCGCTGATCTTGAGCACGCCGACCTACCACGGCTCGGTGAGCGGATCCCTGAAGAATGCGCTGGACTGGCTGATCCTGCTGGCCGAGCGTGACCCGCCATACCTGACGAACAAGCCCGTCGGGCTCGTTACGACGGCCGGCGGCGTGCAAGGGCTGCAATCGGTGAACTCCATGGAATTCATCGTCCGGGCGCTCCGCGGCTGGAGCGTGCCGATGGTGCTGCCGGTTGCGCAGTCCTGGCAGACCTTCGATCCTGACGGACGCCTCGTGGACGAGATGGTGGCCGCGCAGCTACGAGAGCTAGGCGCGGAAGTGGTGCGGGCAGCGCGTCAGTTCCAGGCCGACGGCACCTGCGACTACGCCGAAAGCACGCAGTTTTCCCCGAATGGTTTTGAGCAGCCAGCCAGCGCGGCCGCTGGGGCCGAGCGGTAACGCTGCTGTTCTTCTAGATCGGCTCCAGTGCTGGCCGCTGCGCAGCCAGCCGGGCCAGCTCGACGCGGGAGGTGACGCCGAGCTTCCAGAAGATATGTCGCAGATGGAACGCCACGGTGTGGGTACTCAGGAACACCTGACTGGCTACCTGGCGGTTACTCAACCCCGATGCCACGAGGTCGGCGATACGCCCCTCGGTATCGGTTAGGCTCTCCCAGCCGAAGGCGGGGCGGGCTGCGCGCTTCCAGTGATGCAGCCTGACGCCCGAGGCGCGTAGCTCCGACCGGACGCGGGCCATCCCCGCGCCGTCGGCCAGGCGCTCGTACAGCCGGTAGGCCTCGCGGAGCCGCGTCACCGCGGCGTCATGCCTGCCCTGGGCTGCCCAGGCGAGGCCCGCATCCTCGACCGCACCGGCGCGGGCCGGCTGGCTGGGATACCGGTCCGCGACCTGCTCGAGGACGGCGGAGTCTCGCTGGAGCAGGCCGCGGACATGCGAAGCCGCCGTCGCTACCGCCAGGTCCCAGGGCCGGCTCCCGGCTAGCCCCTCGGTGGACCGCGCCAGCTGCGCAGCCTTGACGCGATCGCCGCGGGCCAGCGCACCGCGGACGAGCAGCACAGCCGCCGTTGCGTCAGTGCTCTCCGTCGCCCCGAACAGCAGCAGCTGAAGATTTTCCTCCAGGTCACGGACATACCCGGGCTCAGCAAGACTGGCAGACATCGTGGTAGCCCCCCGATCCACGGTCCGATCTGTTCTACAGCTTCGGCCATCGGCGCGGCTCAGCGCACCGTCCCGCCTGGCCCAACTCGCTGTCCTGCCAGGACTAGCCGGGTCGGGTCCCCGGTCAGGACTGGCGCAGTGCCTGCAACGTGCGCCAGGCGCGAGTGGCGAGCTGCAGGTTGAACTGCGTATCTGGTACGCCGAGGTCGTAGCCGGAGACTTCGCGGATTCGCCGTAGTCGGTACTTCAGGGTGCTGCGGTGCACCGAGAGCGCTGTGGCCGACGAGTCGTAGCTGCCACCGCTATCGAGGTACTCGCTCAGCGTGGTGACCAGCTGCGCGCCATGGACTGCGTCGTAGTCCAGAAGCGCGCCAAGCCACTCCTTGACGAAGGATTCCATGGCGGACATGTCGGTCTCGGTCGCCAGGACCCGGTAAACACCCAGGTCGTCGAAGACAGTTACCTGGTCGCCACTGCCGACCGCCCGCTGAATGCGCAGCGCCAGCTGGGACTCTCGGTATGAACGCGGGAACTCGGCGACTCCTTCACAGCGCCCGCCGACGCCGACCGAGCATCGCGTGCCTTGCAGCTCCGCGTCCACCGCGGCCTGGAAGCGCTGCCAGGGAGCGTCCGAATCGGCCAGCACGATGACGTCGGTCTTGCGGGCTGCCAGCAGCGATCCCACCCGGCCTGCCGTGGCGGCCCGGCTGACGGCGTGCAGGAAGGTGTCGATCTCGTCCGGGCCGCTTGGCCGGCACTCCACCGCGACGACACGGTGGGGCCGGCCAAGGTCGTAGCCGAGAGCCTGCGCCCGGCCGAGCACGCCCGGCCCGTCATGGCCAGCGACCAGGTCGAGGACCAGGTGGCTCCGTGCGTGTGCCATCGATTCGCGCACGCTCCGAGCGCGCGCAGCCTCCATGGCCAGTATCGCTGCTGCGTGCTCCACGGCCATGCGGTCGGCCTCGCCTGCACTGGAGTCAGGGTCGGCCAGGGCGACCACGCCTACGGGCGTGCCGGCCAGCAGGGCCACCGATACCAGCCGGTCTCCGTCCCGGACGGGTCCGCGGGCCGCTGACGCCCGCTGGAGCATCTCGGCTTGGTGCTCTGGCTTGCGCTGCGCCGGCTGACCTGGCTGGCCGGGACCAGCTCGGGCCATCAGGTTGCCGTAGGAGTCCTCGACTTCGGCGGCCCGACCGGTGAGCGCGTGCACCGCCCGGGCGATGCCTTCGTGGCCTTCGCCGCGCAGGGCCACCTGCGTCAGGCGATCGCGGATCTCCATGCTGTGCCGCAGCGCGAGGTTGGCGGCTCGCAGCTCGGCGGCCTGCGCCCGCTCGCTGGCGCGCAGTCCGGCGCTCGCGAGTGCCACGCCCGCGTGCCGGGCGAGCGACTGGAGCAACTCCTTGTCGGCGTCCGCCAGCTGGGCAGCAGCGGCCACGACCAGGCACCCGGGTTGGCTGCCCGGGATCGGGAAGGCCCAGGCCGGCGGAACGCCGGGCGCCGCGACCGGATCGCCGGCCACGAAGCCGGCCGTGCTGACATCTGCCGGGCTCATCCCGCGTCCGCGTTGCCCGACGTCCTGCCACTGCCCGTCGAGGATGACGCCAACGGCCTGGCACGCCACGAGTGACTCGGCGGCGCTGGCGACGAGCGCCAAAATGTGAGCCGGCTCGTCCTGCTCTGTCAGCAGCAGGCTCTCCAGGACCAGCTTCCTGAGTGCTGACCGCTGCGCGGCCTGAGCTGTTCCTCCGATGGCTACAGAGTGTAGCCAATCGTGTACTGGCACGGTTTGCCGGCCGGCCGCCATGCAGGTGCGGGTCTAAGCCAGCGCGCGGCCAGGAGCTAAGAAGCGCGCAGTCGCAGTCGAGATGTCGTAACTCGACCCCCAGAACCACTGGGTGGCGTCGGACCCTGGCACTAGGTGCGGATAGCCGGTCGGGTCAGCGATCCACCAGCGGATCTGGCTGCGCATGGCCGGAGGCAGCGTCGCCACGGCAGCCTGCACTGCAGGCCACTCGGAGATCGAGGTGTAGATAATGGCCAGTGCCCCCGGATAGGCGCTGAGTCGACGAGAGACCCAGATCGGGGCGGCTGACGGAGTCGCGTTGCCCGCCTCGATGTCCAGCACGTTGGCCGCCGGGTCGGTGGCGTTGACGTCGATCCACAGGACAGGCCCGCGCCCGGCTAGTGCCGCGGACGAGACCGCTCCTGGTCCGTCCGCGTAGGTCGCGATCACGTGACCGGCCGGAAGCGCCGCGGGCAATAGCGAATCGTAGATCAGGTACGTCTGCGGGGCAGGCGCCGACTTCACCCCGTTCCGGGCTGTCGCTGTCGGGTGCCCGGCCGGTGCCGTTGCCTTCCCGGCAGCGGGCGCCCCCGTATGGCCGGGCGCCGGTGGCTGGCGGCTGCTGCTCGGGTTCGGACTCGTGCGCTGCTGTTCCAGGCCGGGAGCCGCGGAACTGCTATCGGCCGCGAGCGAGCCCGCAGCGGCGCGCCAGCTATCTGCGCCGGACGGCTGGCCGGGCGGGCCAGCGGCTGCGGCGAATCCGGCCGATGCACCCCCGGCCACAGTGAGCGTGGCAGCGGCTACGACGAGCGTCAGCCGCGCGGGCCCGCGACGGTAGCGATGGGCACGGTGCAGCCGGTGCTGCGGCGGACGGCGATGAGAGGGCACGGGTAGCTCTGGTCGGGCGCGGGTAGCGCCGTGCGATGACCTAGGGCGCGCACGCGACGCGGATCAGGGCGACGCGCTGCCCCGGAGGGGATGCTCACACGCCTAGGTACTGTCGGTAACCGACAGTTGACGCCTAAAACCCACCAGCCGCATCCGAAATATCAGATTACGGCCTATGACGTACATCACACCGGCTACGAGGTCGTACCACCCAGGCTCGGCCGGCGGGTCGGCGGGGGCATGCCGACCGGGGCTAGGCTTGGCGAATGCCTGAGGAGAACCAGCACGAGTCCGCCGATCTTGAGGATTACGAGGTCGAAGACGCTTCCGACACCCTGGACGGACAGCCGGGCGATGACCCGCTCGACGCGGGCGTAATTCCCCCGCAGCACTGGACGTCGGCCATCCGCTACGGCACGACCGGCGCCGAGCAGGAGGACGGGGAATCCCTCGACCAGTTGCTGGCCGAGGAGGAGCCGGACGACAACGTCGATGAGGACGGTGACCCGGCGGACACCGCCGCGGATCCCGACGCCGCGGACGAAGACCTGGACGGGCTCCTGCTTGATGACGGCCCCGATCCGCGAGCCGGCCGGCTGGTGGCCGAAGACGAGGACTCAGACCTCGACGCCGACGGGGACCTGGTAGCTCATGACGCGGGCATCGATGGTGGCGCGTCGACAGCCGAGGAAGCCGCGATGCACGTCGTCGAATCCGACGATTACGACATCAGGTCGGAGTAACCAAGGCTGAGCAGCTGACGATCGGCCGCCTATGAGCGACCGCTCAGGCTAGCGGCACAAGGAACGCGCCGCGCTGGTCGCTGAGCCAGTCGTCGAGGGTGCGGGCGTCCTCGCCCGTCAGGTCCGGCACGGTCGGTGTGACAGAGTCTGTTCCGCCCTGCCGGATCCAGTCGAACAGCTCGACCGTTCCCGCAGCCTGCCATGGGCTCAGCCCGCCAGCGAGCATCTGGTCCTTCGCCAGTGACTCCGGCAGGTCGCCATAGTCCACCTCGCGGGCCAAGACAGCCGACACTCGCGCGGCCACGTCGGCGTAGGTCAGAGCCTGCGGGCCGGTAAGAACGTAGGTCTGGCCCTCGTGGCCCTCGCCAGTCAGCACCCGGGCGGCGGCCTTGGCCACGTCACTGGCGGCCACGAACCCGACTCGGCCTTGCCCGGCCGGGGCGAAGATCGTGCCCTGGTCGCGGATGGTGTCCGCCGACTCGAGGAGGTTCTCCATATATAGGCTGGGCGCCAGATAGGTCACCGGCAGGCCACTGGCATCCAGGTGGACCGCGATCTCCCGGTGACTGCGCATGAAGCGGACCTCACAGTCCGGGTCCTCGAAGCCGTCGGCTGCGACCTTCACGATGTGCGGCCGGTGGCCCGCGGCGAGCAGCGCGTCAATGAAGATCAGCTCAAGCTCGACCTGGCCCTCATGGGCGGGGCTGAGCAAGAAGACCGGGTCGAATGTGCGCAGGACGTCGGCAGGTGGTGGTCCGTCGAGCGTCGCCACCAGATGGTTCGGGGATCCCGGCAGGTCGGCGGCTTTGGCGGGCACCCGCACCATCGCAGTTGCCTCGGCGTGGAGGTCAGCCAGCGCTTCCATCAGGTGGTAGCCCACCTGCCCGGTCGCTCCGGTCACAAGGATCACAGGTCACCGACCTTCGGTCATTACTGTGTCGACGCCACGCCGTTCATTCAAGCATCCCGGCCCAGGGGCCGACGCTGAGCCCCGGTCCGGGCCGAGTCGTGGCTCAGCGGGCCGGCTGTCGGAAGTGCCGAACCGGGCTGTGCCACCCTGGACCAATGTCCGCGCAGCCACTGCCAGGACTGCTGGCCAGCCTGGCGCCCGTGCTTGATCACTACGGCTACGTCGCCGTGGGCGGATTCATCACGCTAGAGGACTTCGGCATTCCCGTACCGGGCGAGACGATCTTGATAGCGGCAGCCGTGTACGCAGGGGCCGGCCGGCTCAACATCTTTCTTGTCGCGCTGGTGGCGGTGCTGGCCGCGATCGTGGGCGACAACATCGGCTACGCAATCGGGTTCTTCGGCGGGCGCGCGCTCGTGCTGCGGTTTGGGACGTACGTGCGCCTCACCGCCGAGCGGCTGGACAAGGCAGAGGCGTTTTTTGCCCGGTATGGCGGCTTTGTGGTCGCGGGCGCCAGGTTCATCGAGGGGCTGCGTCAGGCGAACGGCATAGTCGCCGGGATAAGCCGGATGCGATGGCTGCGGTTCGTGGCCTTCAACGCCCTGGGTGCCGTCCTTTGGGTGGCCGTCTGGACGTCGGTCGGCTACCTGGCCGGCAGTCACATCACCGCGATCTACAACGGAGTGACGCGTTATTCGCTGTACGTGCTGATAGGCCTGGTCGTGGCGGTGGCCGCCATTGTCATCCGGGCCGTCCTGCGCCATCGACGGGCCCGGCGAGGGCAGCCAAGGCCAGCCGCCGGGCCGGAGCGCCAGGCCAGGCGCCATGACGATGGGAGTGGCCAGTTAGGCTGTCGGCTGACGATCGTGGTGTCGGAGGTCAAACTCCTGTCTCAATTGACCTAATCTGGCGTGTAGCCTTCGCGGGTCGCCTTACGCTGAGCGAAGACGTGCAAGCCGGGCCTGCGCACACGAAGCGACGGCAGCAGGGGCCCAAGACCGTGCGGCGCGGCGATACCTGCCACGACATCAGGACCGCACGTCCGCTGACGGAGGTATGGCCGAGGTGACACGGGCATCCATCGACTCGGCCGACCCGCCCGGGGTGCCGGGACCGGCCGGAGTGCCAGGGTCGGCCGGAGTGCCTGGGTCGGTTAGCCCGGCTGACGGGTCCGACACGCACGGCACAATCGAGTTGCCCAACCCCAGCAGTCCTATCGAGCGGGTCATGAGTACCGTGATCCGCAAGCTTGCCTGGAGCCGGCTTGCTGATCCCCGGGTCGCGGTCTCGGTAGCCGGACTCGGGCTGCTGCTTGGGATCCTCGTCGGCGCCACGGCGCCGAACACTGCGACGCTGCAGATCAGGTTGCCGCTATCGCATCTCCTGCCGTCGCTGATCCACTACAACGCCCTCGTCCTGACAGTCCTGTATGCCGGCGATGTCCTCGCTTGCCTGGGGCTGGCCGGCATGCTGTGGGCGCACAGCCAGGGCTGGCGCCCCGATGCTCGTCATCTGCTGTTCGTCAGCGCGGCCGTCGTCGCGGTCATGGTGTGCCTGACTCCAGTGGGGTCATCCGATACCGCCAGTTATGCGGCTTATGGGCGCATCGCGGCTCTCGGCAAAAATCCGTACCAGATCAGCCCGCTGAAGGGCCTCGGGACCCACTCTCAGTACTACCAGGTCATCGGTGACGTCTGGCGGAAAACG
>DATHPF010000103.1:0-20971 GCA_035484155.1 Streptosporangiaceae bacterium | reverse complement strand
CAAAACCTGCTCGGGTGGGCTCGGCCCTGTCCGCGGACCCGGCGGCGCCCCGCGCGCCGACCCGAGACTACGCCCAGCGGGGCGTCGCGTGAAGTGAGCAAGATGAGCAGCGCTAGGACGTCGCCGGGAGCCGGTAGACCGAGACGTGGGACGGAGACTCGGCAGTGAACTCCGCCCCGGCCCAGTCGGCGTACCGCGCCTCCAGCTCGAACCCGGCGAGCTGCGCCATCAGGTCCAGTTCTGACGGCCAGATGTAACGGTGCGGACTGCGCGAGAGGCGTGCTTGCTTGTCCGTGCCGAACGTGAAGTGGTACGAGACGACGTGCTGATGCAGCACGTCATAAGTGTCCAGAATGAAGTAGCCAGGCTCGACATCGGCGACGATGCCCGCTTGGCCCGGCGGCAGCTTGCGCAGCTCCGGCACCCACAGCTCGATGACGAACCGGCCCCCAGGCGTCAGGTGCCAGGCGGCGTTGCGGAAGCACGCCACTTGCTCGCCCTGGGTCAAGAGGTTGGAGATCGTGTTATAGACGAGGTAAACCAGCGTGTACGTGCCGGGAGCCTGCGTAGTGGCCATGTCGCCGGCCACCACCGGGATGGCCGTCTCGTCGGCCTTGGCACGTAGCTGCTCGAGCATCGGCCCGGACAGCTCGATGCCGGTCACCGGCACCCCGCGCTGAGCTAGCGGAACGGCGACGCGCCCAGTGCCGATGGCGAACTCCAGCGCTCGCCCGGCACCGGCAAGTTCAGCGAGCCGGTCGACGGTCGGCCCGAGTACCTCCGGGGCGAACATGCCAGTGCCCGGCGTGTCATATCGCCGGGCCTCCTCGTGATCCCAGATGTCCTCCTGCCGCATGGCCCTCAACGATGACAGCGTGCGCCGGACGCCGTCCAGGTGTTTCCAGGGCGGACGGGCGGACGAGCGGACGAGCCAGCATCAAGCGGGATTCGTCTTCTCGAGCCAGTGCATGATCCCTGCCACGTTGGCCTCGGCGCCGCTGATCCGGTCGTACTTGGCGGCGATCTCAGGATCGGCATCCTGGGCGAGCACGCGGTAACGCGTCCGCGTCCGCTCTGCCACCATTGCCGCCGCGTGGTCTAGATCCATTCCGGCCCGGCGCGCCCTGAGCGTCTCGTCGACCCACAGGCTGATCTCTTCGGCTGACCGGTCGAGCGTCTCCTCGACGGCGGTGACCGGGCCGAAATGGCTAAACAGCAGCCGCGCCGGCTTCAGCGCGGCGAACGTGCGGAGCGAGCCGAGCGCAACGTCGAGGTCGAAGTCCGGCGGCGGCGTGGCCGGCCGCATGTCCCCGGTTTCCTGGATGTAGATGCCGGCTGCGTCGCCGACGTAGAGATCACCGCTGACCGAGTCGATCAGGCCGACATGATGCCTGGCGTGGCCAGGCGCGTAATGGCTGTCCAGCCGCCGCCCGCCGCCGAGGTCGACGACGCCGGTGCGCTCGACCGCGCGGATCCGATCCGCGGGGGTGGGCACCAGCTCGCCGAACAGCTCGTCAAGCTCGTCGCCGTAGACCATGCGGGCGCTGGCCATCAGCCGGGACGGGTCAGCCAGGTGCCGCGCGCCAAGCTCATGCACGACGACCTCGGCGGCCGGAAACATCCTGGCGATGTCTCCAGTACCGCCAGCGTGGTCCAGGTGGATGTGCGTCACCACGACAGTTGCCAGGTCGGCTGGTCCGACGCCGAGCGCCGCCAGCGCGTCCCTGACGATCGGGGCGGACGGCCCCGTTCCGGTCTCGACAAGGCACGGCCGGTCGCCACGGATCAGGTAACCAGCCGTGATGCCCTCATACCCGGCCATGCGGGTGTCGATCTGGAAAACGTCGTGGCCCAGATCGGCAATGAGGTCAGCCACGGCAATCGTCGGGGCGGCGTCGTCCATGCGCACATAATGGCAGCCTCGCCTCGATCCGCACAGTCGCGCACAGGTCGGCCAGAGGTCGCATTAAGCCGCTGGACCGCGCATCACTGCTGCCCCTAGGGTCGGCTAGGTGACCAGCACGCGAGCGGCAACGCAGGCCGAGACAGCAGCCTGGCAGGACGACTGGCGAACCCGCCTGCAAGCCTGGTACGAGCTGCCGGGTGCCCAGCCCGACTGGGTCGGTCAGCAGGTCGACAGGCGGCTGTCACTGGCGGACGTCGCCACATCCTCAGCCGTCTTCGCGCTCCAGTCCGGCGACGATCACGTCGGCGTGCTCGCGGTTGCACTGACCGAGCAGGACGGCAGGCCCGGCGTCGTCATCAGCGACATCTGGATCGCGCCAGCGCATCGGCGCCAGGGTCACGGCACCGCGGCGCTGCGTCATGCCGAATCATGGGCAGTGCACCAGAAGGCTCGGTCAGTCTGGGTGCTGACCGATCCCGCGGATCCGGTCCACGCCGCGTTCTTCTCCGGCTACCCGGTGCGCGCGCGCCAGATGATCAAGGAGCTTCGCGCGCCGGCCCAGCTCGCCGACGGACTCGAAGGCCGCCCGATGACCGAGGCCGAGTTCGCCGACTGGCGAGCCGAGACGGTAACGGGGTACGCGTCCGACATGGCCGACTCCGGCACGCTGTCGCCTGACGACGCCCTGACCGCATCCGTCGCTGAGATGGATCACCTGCTGCCAGACGGCCTGCGTACCGAGCAGCACAGCTTCCTGAGCCTGTCGGCGGGCGGCCAGGTGGTCGCCACCAACTGGATCTATCACCACCGCAGTCCCGGCGTCAGCTGGGTGTACGGCGTGGAGACGCACGAGGGCCACCGGGGCAAGGGCTATGGCCGCGCTGCCATGATCATCGGTGAGCAGGCGACGCTCGCGGCCGGCGACACCCACCTCGGGCTCAACGTCTTCGGCCACAACACGGTCGCGATCAGCATGTACGAGAACATGGGCTACCGCGCCTACGACCATGGCCGCTCCATAGAGATCTAAGACACCACAAGACAGGGAACGGGGCCGCCCGCGCCGGTGCTCCCCGTCGCTCGCGCCCCTTAAGGGCGCCAGTTCGCTATTGCTGCCCCACTAGGGGCCACACTGGGTAACTCGTGCCCTTCCGCGACGGGGATCGGCCCCACAGCGAGGTGATCACCCGTGCCAGACAGGACAATTCCGGCGCTGGAGGTCGCGCCGCGGTGGTTTGAGGTGAGCGAGGTCGGTCACGGGGTCATTCGCATCACCGAGCCGTACGTGCACGCTTACGTCCGCGCGAACGCCTGGCTGATCCGCGGCACCGACGCGCACCTTCTGGTCGACACGGGCCTCGGCATTGGCCGGCTGCGCGCCGAACTGGACGAATACCTCGACCGCCCGGTGATCGCGGTCGCGACGCACTCGCATTTCGACCACTTCGGCGGCCTCGGCGAGTTCACCGAGCGGGCCGCGCACCGCGCCGACGGCGAGGTGATCGAGCAGGCTGCGGACTATGTCACGCTCACGGCGCCGACCTATCCCGCGGCCCTGGTGGACGAATTCGCTGCCGCCGGCCTGCCGGTGCCCGACGTCCTGATCAGCGCGCTGCCGCAGGCGGAGTTCGAGATGGGCGCGTTCCGGACGCGCGGCGCGACCATCACGCGCTGGCTGGCCGACGGCGACGTGCTGGATCTCGGCGACCGCTCGTTCGAAGTCATCCACGCACCCGGCCACTCCCCGGGCAGCATCTGCCTGTGGGAGGCCCGGTCCGGCACGCTGGTCTCAGGTGACGTGCTGGTGGACGGCGAACCGCTGCTCGACGAGCTGCCGAGGTCAAGCCCGGCGGATTTCGCCGCGAGCCTGCGCCGTCTGGCCGACTTCCCGATGCGCAGCGTCTACGCAGGTCACGGGCCTGTGTTCGGCCGAGCTCGCGCGCTCGACATCATCTCCGACTACCTGTCCAGCCGCGGCCGTTAGCCCAGTCCGTCCGTTAGCCCAGTCCGTCCGTTAGCCCAGTCCGTCCGTTAGCACAGTCCGTCCGTTAGCCCAGTCCGTCCGTTAGCACAGCGCCACCAGCGATTCAGCCCTCAGCGAACAACCGCATGACCAGGCCGGTGCGCGGCTTCGGCCCGAACGAGGTCGACTTGCGCGGCACCCGCCGCCCCAGCGCTGCGACCTCATACACCTGAGTCGCCGACATCGCGCCGCAGATGACAGCCGTCCCGGCCGGCTCAGAATCGGCGGCCTTGATCGCCTCGGTCGCGTCGTGGATGGCGCGCACGCTGCGCGCATCGTCCTCGATCGCCCAGATCCGCGCGAACAGCAGGCCTTCCAGCACCGCGGCCGGCAGCTGCTGCCAGAGCTCGGCCGGGTAGTCCGGCACGGCGATGCTGACCTGCCGCGGGTCAGGGTCGGTCAGCAGGTAGATACGGCCATCGCCGGCTAGCAAGTACGCGATGGGATCCCGCTTGCATGCGTCGTCGAGCGCGGCCAGCGCCGCCTGCACGTCGGTAGTGCCGCCGGGCAGCTCGCGTACCGTGAACGCGCTCGCCGCAAGCCGCGCCGCAGTCTCGGGCACTAGCCCGGTCACCACCCGGTGGATCGCGCCGAGCTGCGGCGGATAGGCGGTCGAGTCGACCAGCAGCGCGAGGCCGCAATCCCACGGTCCGCCGCCTGCGCCGACGTGCCGCTGCCGGTCCTGCAGCTGCAGGTAGGCCGCGTACCGATGATGGCCGTCGGCGATCAGCGCGGTCCGCGGGGCCAGGTCCGCGGCGATCGCGCACAGCTCGTCCGGCTCGGTGATCGCCCACAGGCGGTGCCGCAGGCCGTCGGGCGTGCTGGCCTCGGCGAGTGGCACGCGGCTGCCGGCGATGGTGTCGACAAGCTCAGTGGCGGCCCCGTTCCCGCCCTGATAGAGGAGAAAAATCGGCTCGAGGTTTGCCTCGGTCGCCTCCATGAGCTGGCGCCGGCCGGTGACCGGCCCGGGTGCCACGTCTTCGTGCGGCTGTACGATCCGTGCCGCATACGGCTCCAGGCGGAGCGCGCCGATCAGGCCGCGCTGGAGGACGCCGCGGCTGGGGACGGCCTGCTCGTAGACGTAGAGGGCAGGTACCGGATCGGGCGCCAGGATGCCGTCGGCCAGCCAGCTGGTCAGGTCGGCGGCCGCGTCATCGTAGGGGCTGCCGGGCTGGCCCGCCTCGTGGCGCGGGAGGATCAGCCGGACCACGTTGTGCGGATCGGCCGCCATCAACTGGTCCTCGTTATCGGCGGCGATCACGTCGTACGGTGGTGAAGTGACCTCGGCGAGCCCGCTGACGCGGTCTAGTGCATAACGGACACCGCGGAACGGCGCGAGCACGAGGCCAGGCGAGCCTGCCGAGGCCGGAGCCGCACTGGAGGGAAGAGTTGGCACATATGTCTGAAGGACCGGCGGGCGGTCGTGATTCCCGCCCAGAGGATCCTGCTTTGTCACATGAAGCTCCAGATTCGGCTGCCGCGAACGGCGCTGACACCCATCAGCTCTACAAGCGTGGCCTCGATTTGCTCGGCCGCGGCAGCCCGGCCGCCGCTGCCCAGCTGCTCGAACGGGCCGCCGCCGCTGAGCCGCGGTCCAGGAGCGTCCTGGAGGCGCTTGCGCGGGCTCAGTTCGATGCTGGCCAGTACTCGGCCGCGGCCGGGAACTTCCGCCGCATCGTCGAGGCTAGCCCCACCGACGACTATGCGCAGTTCGGGCTCGGGCTTGCCCTCGCGCGTACCGGCGATCCGAGAGGGGCCGCGGAGCACCTCGCGCTGGCTGCGGCCATGCGCCCCAATCTCCGTCACTACACCGATGCACTGCGCAGCGTGCGGGCCACGCTGAAGGCGAGAGACGAACTGCGCAAAGGCCGTCGGGATTGACCGGGAACGGGGCCGTTCCCGCGGCTGGCGGCCTGCCCGGCCGCGGCCAGCCGGCTGACCGGCTCAGCCTCTCAGCCTGTCCCGGCCCGCTGAGTGAGCACTACGACGCGGCGTTGCTGGACCTGGACGGCGTGGTGTACCTCGGGGGCACGCCGATCCCCGGTGCCGCCGACGCGCTCGCCGATGCGGCCAGGCGCGGCATGAAGCGGGCGTACGTCACCAACAATGCCTCGCGTACGCCGCACGCCATCGCCGCGCAGCTGACTGCCATGGGCGTCGCTGCGACGGCGGCCGACGTCGTGACCTCAGCCCAGGCGGCCGCACATCTGCTCGCCGACCGGCTGCCTGCTGGTGCGGCGGTGCTCGTCGTCGGCGGCACGGGCCTGCGGCTGGCCATCCGCGATCGCGGCCTGCGCCCGGTGACGGCGGCGGCCGAGCGGCCGGCGGCGGTGGTGCAGGGCTATTCGCACGACATCAGTTACGGGCTGCTGGCCGAGGCCGCGCTGGCGATCCAGGCTGGCGCGCTTTACGTCCTCTCCAATGCGGACGCGACGCTCCCGACGCCGCGCGGGCCCCAGCCTGGCAACGGGTCGCTGGCGCAAGTCCTGATTCACGCGACCGGCAGTATCCCGGTTGTGGCCGGCAAGCCAGAGCCACCCCTGCACGCGGAATCGGTCGAGCGCGTCGGCGCCGTCCGTCCCCTCGTGGTGGGCGACCGGCTCGACACTGACATCGAGGGCGCGGTCCGCGGCGGGGCCGACAGCCTGCTGGTGCTGACGGGCGTGACGACGCCGGCCGATCTGCTGCTCGCGCCGCCCCAGCGCCGCCCCGCCTACATCGCCGCGGACCTCAGCGGCCTGAACGTGGCCCAGCCCGAGGTCACGGGCCACGACCGGGCTTTCCGGTGCGGCGGCTGGACGGCCGCAGCCGCTGGCGCTAATGCTGGCGGCGACCCGTGGCTCACCGTCGCTGGCGCCGGGCACTGGGTGGACGGTCTGCGCGCGCTATGCGCTGCCGCGTGGACGGCCGGCCTGCCTCCCGGCGACGCTGCGGCTCAGCTCAAGGCGGCGCAGGCCGCGATCGCCGCAATCAAGCCGGCCCCGATCAAGCCGGCAAAGCACTGATCCCACCCTGAATTCATCGCTGGCCGTTCCCGCAAGGTTCCCTGAGATGTCCCTGAACCAGCCCCGGCTCGGGCGAGATCACCCTCCAGGCTGACTAGCATCAGACTCACGGCCGACGCGAACTATCGCGTCTTGGCCTCACACTGGTCAGGCTGGTCCGGGAGGTCGCCTCCCGGACCCTGCTGTCTGGCGGGGCCGATGGCTCCTGCCGGACTCGCCGTCCGGAAGGGGACAACGAAACATGATCGAGGCACAGGGCCTCACCAAGCGATACGGGGACACGCTGGCGGTCGACGACCTGTCGTTCAGCGTGGCGCCAGGCAAGATCACCGGATTCCTCGGCCCGAACGGGGCCGGCAAGACCACGACTATGCGCATGATCCTTGGCCTTGACCAGCCGACAGCCGGCCGCGTCACGGTGGGCGGCCAGCCATTCGCGCAGCTGACACGCCCGATGCGCGAGGTCGGCGCACTGCTGGACGCTAAGGCTCTGCACGGGGGCCGGAGCGCTTACAACCACCTGCTGTGCCTGGCCCAGTCCAACAACCTGCCGCGCAAGCGCGTCGACGAGGTCCTCGGCCTGGTCGGCCTGACCGATGTCGCGCGGAAGCGTACGGGGGGCTACTCGCTCGGCATGGGCCAGCGGCTCGGTATCGCTGCGGCGTTGCTCGGCGATCCGAAGGTGCTCATGTTCGACGAGCCGGTCAACGGCCTCGATCCCGAGGGCATCCTGTGGATCCGCAACCTGATGAAGGCGCTGGCCGCCGAGGGCCGGACGGTGTTCGTCTCCAGTCACCTGATGTCGGAGATGGAAAACACCGCTGATCACCTGCTGGTGATCGGCCGCGGCAAGCTGATCGCTGACTGCACGGTCGCGGAATTCATCGCCGCGAACTCGCAGCAAAGCACCAGGGTGCGGACCCCGCAGCCAGATCAGCTCGCGAAGCTCGTGGCGGCGGCTGGCGGCACGGTCCGGGAGAACGGCGACGGCGTCCTCGTGGTGACTGGCCTGTTCTCGGACGAGGTAGGGGACCTGGCCTACGAGAACGCGATCCGGATTCACGAGCTCGCCCCGGTGCACGCCTCGCTGGAGCAGGCATTCATGGATCTCACCGCTTCCAGCGTTCAGTTCCGCGCCGACGTTCCCGCGCAGCCGGTCACGGCTGGAGAGGTGGCCTGACATGGCAACCACATCTACTCAGCTGCCCGCGGTCACGGCCCGCCAGGCGCTGCCGGCGACGGCAGGTCAGGCCAATTTCATGGGCGCGGTGCGGTCGGAGCTCACGAAGATCCGCTCGGTGCGGTCGACGTACTGGACGCTGCTTGCGCTTGTCGTCGTCACCATCGGATTCGGCGCGCTGGCCAGCTGGGGCGTTGCCTCGCACGGACACCCCGGACCAGGCTTCGACGCAGCGGCGCAGAGCCTGAGCGGCTTGTATATCAGCCAGCTGATCATCGGGGTGCTGGGCGTGCTGGTAATTAGCGCGGAGTACTCCACCGGGATGATTCGGACCACGCTGACGACGATGCCGCATCGGGGCACGCTCATCGCAGCGAAGGCCATCGTGTTCGCGGTGGTCGCGTTTGTCACCGGGCTGATCACGTGCCTGGCCTCGTTCTTCCTCGGCCAGGCACTCATGTCCTCGCACCATCTCAGCACCACCCTCGGCCAGCCACATGTGCTGCGCGAAGTCATCGGCGGCGCGCTGTTCCTGACCGCGTCGGGTCTGCTCGCCTTCGGCATCGGGTTGCTGCTGCGGCATACAGCCGGGGCTATCAGCACGGTGGTCGCGCTGCTGTTCGTGCTGTCGATCCTGATCAACTTCATCCCGCAGTCCTGGCAGAACCACGTGACCAAGTGGATCCCGGCGGACGCGGGCGTGCAGATCTGGTCGACCGCGACGACGACGAGGGGCGGGACGCCGATGTTCGCGCCCTGGACTGGGTTCGCGGTGTTTTGCGGGTACGCGGCGATCGCACTGATCGCAGGCTTGCTGCTGTTCCGCAAGCGGGACGCCTGACCCGCCACAAGCGCAGCGACCGCGCCGGGGGCAATGGTCGCTGACGGGGGCCGTTGGGGGAGCCAGCCTACTGGCCCAGGCTGGCTCCCCCAGCGCTATTACCCTGGCGCTGGGCCGGTCCTTGGCGGGTCGGCCCAGTGCCTTGGCGGTCAGCCCGCACCTGGGCGGGTCAGCCCGCACCTTGGCGGGTCAGCCCGCACCTTGGCGGTCAGGGTGCCGGGAACGGCTGGCAGCGCGGGCACCAGACGGCGAGCCGCTCCTCGATTACGGGCCCGAGGCTCGCCTTGTGGATGAGCGTGCCGCAGCGCCGGCAGGGGCGGCCGGCGCGGCCGTAGACCCACAGCTGCGCACCGCGGGCGCTGTTGCCCGTGGTGACCGTGTCGGGGCGGGCCTTGTTCGCCTCGAGCAGGCGCTTTGCCAGCTCGACCAGCCCGGCCAGGTTGGGCACGTCGCCGACTCGCTGCCAGGGGTTCACACCGCGCAGGAACAGGGTCTCAGCCCGGTAGATCGTGCCGATGCCGGCGAGGTTGCGCTGGTCTAGCAGTGCCTCGCCGATAGTGCGGTCCGGGTTGTCGATCAGCCTGCGCACCGCTTCAGCTGTGTCCCAGTCCGCGCCGAGGAGATCCGGGCCGAGGTGACCGACTACCCGGTCCTCCTGGCTCGTGCGGATGACCTCCACGATGCCGAGGAGGGAGCCGACGGCCTGCCACTGCTGGTTCGCGAGGATCAGCCGGATCCGGTAGTCGCGTAGCTGATGATTCGCGGCCGGACTCACCCGCCAGTTGCCCTCCATCTTCAGGTGCGTGTGCACGGTGATGTCTCCCTCGACCCTGGTCAGCAAGTGCTTGCCGCGGGAGACGGTCTCGATGACTGTGCGGCTGGTGAGATCTGTCGTGGCGTACCTCGGGACCCGGAAGTCGCTACGGGTCAGCACCCGCCCGGTGAGCGCTTCGTCGAGCTTGTGCGCTGTCCGCCAGACCACATCGCCTTCTGGCATGACGCCAGCATGCCATCGCGGCGGCCGTGAGGGTCAGCGCAGCCGCCGCGCCGACCCTCAACGTCATCGCTGCCTACCTACTGCGGATACAGCGTCAGCAGGGTTCCAGCCATGACGTTGATGGGCGTCCCGGCGAGCTTACGAATCGGACGTAGGTTATATATCAGGCGCGCTGTTTGCTGTCAGAGGCGGATGGCAGGCTCCGGCCATGGGACGTTTATCGCAATTCGACGCTGACGCACTGACGCGGCTGTTGGGCCGGCAGAGCGGAGTGATCAGCCGCGGCCAGGCAGCCGCGTGCGACATGACCGAGCCCGCCATCCGGCACCGAATCCGGTCCGATGGCCCCTGGCAGACGATCTTGCCGGGCATCTACTTAGCGAGCCGAGGCGCACCAACCGCGAAGCAGCGGGTGACAGCCGCTTACCTGTATGCCGGGAAGGCGATCGCTGTCACCGGCCCAGCCGCGCTGACTTGGTACTCGCTGCCGTCAGTCCGGAGCGAGAGTGTGGACGTCCTGGTCCCGTTGGCGTGCAAGCGCAAAGATGCGCAGTTCGCCCGGTTACACAGGACCAGCATCGTGCCGGACTGCGGTCAGGAGGGCGTGGTCCGTTACGCGTCGCCGCAGCGAGCGGTGGCGGATACGGTCCGCCAGCTCGCTCAGTTCTCGGATGTCCGAGCCGTCGTGGCCGGGGGAGTGCAGCGTGGCAAGATCACGGTCGCGGATCTTGCCAGGGAGCTCAGTATTGGACCGGTTCAGGGCTCGGCCCGGCTGCGCGCGGCTCTGGCAGAGGTTGCCGATGGTGTGCGGTCGACGGCTGAGGGAGACTTGCACGCCCTGATCAAGCGCGAGCACCTGCCCGTGCCGATGTATAACGCCCGCCTGTTTGTCGATGGCCGGCTGCTCGCCATCACCGACGCCTGGTGGCCAGGGGCAGGCGTCGCCGCCGAGGTGGACTCGCGCGAGTGGCACCTGTCGCCCGCCGACTGGGAGCGCACCCTCGCCAGGGATGCCCGGATGACTGAGCAGGGCATCCTGGTCCTGAGATTCACGCCGCGCCGGATCCGCACGGCCGGGCACGAGGTCGCACGCCAGATCCGCGCGGCTCTGGTCGCGTCTGGCAGTCGGCCGCTGCCGCAGATCGTGGCCAGGCCAGCGCGATAAGCACCCGCTCAGCCAGCTAGCCCGATCCTTACATCAGCTTGCGCAGGTGCAACAGGTCGAACACGTTGCCTTGCACCTTCAGCTTGCCCGACAGCCAGGCCCGCATGAAGCTGCCGGGGTCGCCGGCAATGGCGACGACGACGTCGCTGTCAGCGGTGAACCTCACCTGGGCCGGGGGCGTGCCGTTGGCGGCCTGCCTGATCGGCTCGGCGCCATCTGGCCCGAGCCTGGTGACGAACGTGACGCCAAGATCGGGGACACGGCAGCTCAGCGTCCGGTCGACCAGATGCGCGGCCCGGTCCTTGGCATCCATCTCCGCAATGCGCCCGGTCAGGCTCTCCAGTGCCGTGCGGCATTCATCGGCTGTCGCCATGCATCCCCACCTTCCATGGTCATTGTCTGCCCCACCCGTCACGCCGGCCTAGCGGGGGACTTTACCCGGCCGATCGCAAGCACTCGCCATGAGTCATGTGCTCCGGGCTGACGGCGCCTGGCGGTAGCGTTCAGGGAGGCGGTTCAGCGTCGCGCGGCAGGGTCCGCCGCGCCGGAGAGCGGTGAGGCAGATGGAGCACCAGACCGGGCCGGACGGGCACGGGGAAGCCGACGCGACGTCGGCGGCTGGCCTGACGGCGCCTGATCCTGAGGCCGGCCGAACGGTCCCGGCCGAGCCGGTCCCGGCCGACCCGGTCCGCGCCGAGCCGGTCCGCGCCGACCCGGTGCGCGCCGACCCGGTCCGCGCCGACCCGGTCCGCGCCGAGCCGGTCCGGGCCCAGCCGGTCCAGGCCGAGCCGGTACCGCCGACGGGGGAGCTGCGGGTCGACGCTGCCCTCAAGCTGCTCGACCGTCTCCCTGGCCTGCCCGTAAGCGAGCACTCTGACCTCTTCGAGCAGGTGCACGCCCAGCTCAGCGAGGTACTCGGTGAGCTGGACTCCGGGCCTGCCGGTGCGTGACCGGCCGGACGCTGATCATCATGAGCAGGAGGCTGCGGCTTGATGCCGAACTGGTCCGGCGTGGCCTGGCCCGATCACGTGACCAGGCGGCCGACCTGATCGCGGCAGGCCGGGTGGCCGTTGCCGGCCAGACCGTCGCGAAGGCCGCGTCTCAGGTCGGGATCGACGCTGCCATCACGATCCAGCAGGTCAGCGACGAGCCTGAGTACGTCTCGCGTGGCGGACGCAAGCTAGCCGGGGCACTAGCAGCCTTCGACGGGCTTGCGGTGGCGGGCAAGCGCTGCCTGGACGCGGGCGCGTCCACCGGCGGCTTTACTGACGTGCTGTTGCGGGCAGGCGCTGCTCATGTGATCGCGGTCGACGTCGGTTACGGGCAGCTGGCCTGGTCCCTGCAGACCGACGAGCGAGTGACGGTGCTTGACCGGGTCAACGTGCGCAACCTGTCACCCGCCCAGGTGGCGCCCCTGCCGGCCCTGGTGGTGGCCGACTTGTCGTTCATCTCGCTGACGCTGGTATTGCCCGCCCTCGTCAGGTGCGCGACGCCGGACGCTGACTTCGTCGTGATGGTGAAGCCGCAGTTCGAGGTCGGCAAGGATCAGATCGGCGGCGGCGTGGTCCGCGATCCGGCACTCCGCGCGGCCGCGGTCGGCACCGTTGCGCAGGCCGCCGCCGACCTTGGGCTCGGCGTCGCCGGCGTCTCCGCGAGCCCGCTGCCGGGCCCGTCGGGCAACGTGGAGTACTTCCTCTGGCTGCGCCGCGGCGCGGCGCCGCTGGATCCGGCGGTGCTGCGCGCGGCAGTCGAGGCGGGTCCGCAGTGACCGATAAGCGCGCGGGCGGCGACGCTGACAGGATCATGCTGCTCGTCGCTCACACTGGCCGGTCGGCCGCGATCCGGGTTGCGCGCGTGCTGGTCGACAAGCTGACGGCTGCTGGCATCGCGGTGCGGGTCCTGGAACCAGAGGCCGCCGATCTCGGATGCGCGGCTGCCATCGTGGTGCCATCATCGCCCGAGGCGGCGGTAGGTACGGAGATGGTCCTGGCCGTCGGTGGTGACGGCACCCTGCTGCGCGCGGCCGAGCTGGCTCGGCCTGCCAGAGTCCCGCTCCTTGGCGTCAACCTCGGGCACGTTGGCTTCCTGGCCGAGGCCGAGCCCGAGGATCTGTCGGCCGCGGTCGTCAGCGTGGTGGCCCGGCGATACACGGTCGAGCAGCGGATGACAGTCGAGGTCGAGGTCCGGATCAATGGCTCGCAGATCGAGGGGACCTGGGCCCTGAACGAGGCGACAGTCGAGAAGTCCGCGAGAGAGCGCATGCTGGACCTGGTCATCGAGGTCGACGGCAGGCCGCTGTCGCGCTGGGGCTGCGACGGAGTGGTGTTCGCAACGCCGACTGGGTCGACGGCCTATGCCTTCTCGGCCGGCGGCCCGGTGGTCTGGCCTGACGTCGAGGCGCTGCTGGTGGTGCCGATCTCAGCGCATGCGCTGTTCGGCCGGCCAATGGCCGTGTCGCCGCACTCGGTGCTCGCCGCTGAGGTCATCGGCGCTGAATTCATGGCCGCGGGCGCGAGTCAAGCCGAGACGGCAGGTGCCGTTCTGTGGTGCGATGGGCGTCGTATGGTCGAGCTTCCGCCGGGTTCGCGTGTCGAGGTGCGGCGCGGTGCCCTGCCGGTCTTGCTCGCCCGGCTGCCCGCCGTGCCGGGCGCCGCGACGGCAATCGGCGCGAGCTTCACCGACCGGCTGGTCGCCAAGTTCGGGCTGCCGGTCGCGGGCTGGCGCGGCCAGGCAGGCCGGGCAGGCGCACCGGCCAGGGCAGGTGACGCGGTGGTGAGCGAGGCGATCGCACACACCGCAGACGAGGAGCCAGGCGGCCATGCTTGAGGAAGTACGGATCACCGGTCTCGGCGTGATCGACGAAGCTGTGCTGGAGCTGTCGCCCGGGTTCAACGTCGTCACTGGCGAGACAGGTGCGGGCAAGACGATGGTCGTCTCCGGGCTCGGCCTGCTGTTCGGGGGTCGTGCAGATCCAACCCGGGTGCGGCCTGGCACCGATCGGGCCGTCGTGGAGGGACGCCTCAGGATCGACCCGGACAGCACCGTCGCCCGTCAGGTCAACGAGTCAGGCGGTGATCTCGACGACGACGGCAGCACGCTGATCCTGCTCCGCTCGGTGAGCGCGGAAGGCCGGTCGCGCGCGAGCGCCGGCGGCCGCTCGGTCCCGGTGTCGCTGCTCACCTACCTGGCTGACGATCTCGTCGCCGTGCACGGACAGGCAGATCAGCAGCAGCTGCTGCGCCCCGGCCGGCAGCGCCAGGCCCTTGATCAGTTCGCCGGGCCGGAGTTCGCCGAGCTGCTCGCAAGTTATCAGCGCGCCTATCACCGGCACGCCGACGTCCGGGCCGAACTGGACGAGCTAACGACGATGGCACGCGAACGCGCGCGTGAGGCCGACGACCTGCGTCACGGCGTGGCAGAGATCCAGCGTGCCGAGCCGGCCGAGGGCGAGGACATCGAGCTCATGGCCGAGGATGAGCGGCTGGCGCACGCTGATGCCCTGCAGGCGGCCGCGACAACTGCGCACGAGGCGCTCGCCGGTGACCCGGCCAGCGGCAGTTACGACGCCGTCGACGTCGTCAGCCTGCTGGCCGCGGCCAGGTCGGCGCTGGAGTCGGCTGCCCAGCACGACGCAAGGCTCGGCGCGCTAGCGGGCCGCGTCGGCGAGGCCGCTTACCTGCTGGCCGACGTGGCGGCCGAACTTGCCTCCTACATTCAGTCCGTCGAAGCAGACCCCATGCGTCTCGCCGTCGTGCAGGAGCGCAGGGCAGAGCTGACCAGGCTCGTCCGGTCCTATGGCGCCGGCATGCTGGACGGACCGCCCGGCGGCGATCTGGCGGCAGTGCTGGCCTGGGCGAAGTCGGCGGGCGCCCGGCTGGCTGAGCTGGATAGCGACGAGGACAGGATCGGGTCACTTGCCGCCCAGGAGGCCGACCTTGCGGCGACACTCGCCGACCTGGCCGCAAAGCTCACCGCGGCGCGCACGGTCACCGCGACCCGGTTCGCAGCAGAGGTGACCGCCGAGCTGACCGCGCTGGCCATGCCGCACGCGAAGATCACCGTGGCGGTCACGCCAGCACAAGCCTTCGGCCCGCAGGGCGGCGACGACGTCGAGATCCGGCTGGCTGCCCACCCGGGCGCGCCCGCTCTGCCGCTGCACAAGGGCGCGTCGGGCGGCGAGCTGTCCAGGATCATGCTGGCCATCGAGGTCGTTTTCGCTGGCGCGGACCCGGTGCCGACCTTTGTCTTCGACGAGGTCGATGCCGGCGTGGGTGGCAAGGCGGCCGTCGAGATCGGTCGCCGGCTGGCCCGGCTGGCCCGCCTCGCCCAGGTGATTGTCGTGACGCACCTCCCGCAGGTGGCGGCGTTTGCCGATACCCATCTGGTGGTGGAAAAGACCGGTGACGGCTCCGTGGTGCGCAGCGGCATCAGCCGTCTGGACCAGGCTGGCCGGGTCCGGGAGCTGTCCCGCATGCTGGCGGGGCTGGAGGACTCCGAGTACGGGCGGGCGCACGCAGGCGAGCTCCTGGCGGCCGCGGCGGCGGAACGGGCCGAGCTAGCAAGGCGCGGCTAGGCCGGACTCCGGTCGGCTCCGGCCGGTTCGGTTAGGCCGCCGCGAGCTCCGGCGGGCCGATTGCACGCAGGGACGGCAAGGCTCCAGCCGCGTCCGCGTAACCGGCCGGATGCAGTCCGCAGCCGCCGTGGGCGCCAGTGGCCTGGGACATCTGGCAAAATGGCTACCCAATGAAGGCGCCGAACCTCAGTTTCACCGCGGCACGCCGGACCAGGTCCAAGGACCTGCCCGGGCTGATGGCGACGGCCCGCCTCGACCGGCGGACCAAGAACCTGACCAAGCGCCTGAAGCCCGGCGACATCGCGATCATCGATCACACTGACCTGGACCGCGTAGCGGCTGACGCCCTGATCCGCAGCGAGGTCGCCGCCGTGATCAATGTCGCGCCGAGTATCAGCGGCCGGTACCCGAACCAGGGCCCGCAGATACTCATGGATGCCGGCATCCCGCTCGTAGACGATGTCGGGCCCGACGTGTTCGACCTGGTGAAGGAAGGCCAGCGGGTCAGGCTCGATAGCGAGACCTTGTACGTGGCCGAGACCGTGGTCGCCAAGGGGACCCGGCAGACCGCGGAGTCCGTGGCGGCGGACATGATCGCCGCCAAAGAAGGGCTGGCCGAGCAGCTCAAGGCCTTCGTCAGCAACACGTTCGACTACATCAACCGCGAGTCCGAGCTCCTGGCCGAGGGCATCCGGCTACCGGAACTGCGGACCAGGCTCGCGGGTCGGCACGCCCTGGTCGTGGCGCGCGGCTACCGATACCACGAGGACCTCCAGGCGCTGCGCTCGTATATCCGGGAGTTCAAGCCCGTCATCATCGGCGTGGACGGCGGCGCGAACGCGCTAATCGAAGCCGGGTACTGGCCGCACATGATCATCGGCGACATGGACTCGGTGTCCGACAAGGCCCTGAAATCGGGGGCCGAGCTCGTCGTCGTTGCCTACCTGAACGGCCACGCGCCCGGCCTGCCGAGGGTGCAGGACCTGGGGCTGGCGTCGGTGACCTGCCCGGCGCCCGGCACAAGCGAAGACGTGGCGGTGCTGCTCGCCGACGAGGCGGGCGCCAGCCTGATTGTCACCGTTGGCATGCGATACGGGCTGGTAGAGTTCCTCGACAAGGGGCGGTCAGGCATGGCCAGCGCCGTGCTGACCCGGATCCGGGTAGGCGACAAGATTGTCGATGCCAAGGGCGTGAGCCGGCTGTATCAGAGCCGGATCTCCGCGAAGTCGCTCGGGTTCCTGGCTATTGCCGCGCTAGTGCCGATCATCGCGCTGGCGTGGACCCCGGTCGGCAAGCTCTACCTGGGATACCTCGGACTGGCACTACGTCAGCTGTGGTACTGGCTAACTGGACTGTTGTAGTGATCGATTTCAGGTATCACCTGGTCTCCATCATCGCCGTTTTCCTCGCACTGGCCGTGGGCCTGGTCGTGGGTTCCACAGCGCTGAGCGGCAAGGCTGAAGAGGTTCTGAACCTGGCGCAGCGCTCAGCGGTGTCCAGGAACAACGCGCTGATCAAGAACAACGAGGCGCTGAAGAATCAGGTCAACGCGGATCAGGCCTTCGCCCAGGCGGGTTCCCAGCGCCTGATCGGCGGCCTGCTCACGCACGACAAGGTGGTCCTGGTCGTGGCCCCTGGCGCGAACGGCGCGGTGACGAAAGGCGTGACGGCCGCCCTCCAGCAGGCAGGCGCTACCGTCACCGGTGAGGTCGACGTGCAGTCGTCGTTCCTGACCACGAGCGCTGCTACCGAGACCGAGCTGACCACACTCGCCCACAGCCTGGCGGCCCAGGCGGGCCTGGCGCCCCCCGTTCAGTCGCAGAGCCCGGTCGCGGGTCAGCAGGCGGCGGCCGCGCTCCTCGCGGCAGCTCTGCTGGATCCCACGGCGGGCAGCAGCCGACTGTCAGCGACCGCGAGCGCTGCCATCCTGACCGGGCTGGAGCAGAACGGCTTCGTGTCGGCGAACAGCACGCCCGCCACTGCCACCCAGGCCGTGCTCATCGCGCCGGGCGGGCCACCGCCGCAGCCGGCGACAAGCAACGCGGTCGTCAGCGCCCTAACGGCCCAGCTGAGCGCGGCCAGCAGCGGCACCGTCATGGCCGGCGCCGTCGACTCGATCGGCACGGGCAGCACCATCAGCTACGAAAGCAGCCAGCCCCACGCGGTCTCTACGGTGGACTTTGCTGACACCGAGACTGGGCAGATCATCGTGATCCAGGCGCTGAAGAACCTGCTCGACGGCAAGGCCCCAGCCAACTATGGCGTCGATCCCGGCGCCGCGCCGAGCCCGGCGCCCACGGCGAGCCCGACACCCTCTACGAGCCTGCCACCGACAGGCACGTCAAGCTCAACCGCGGGAACGCACGGATGAGCACGCATGCCGTGCGGTCGGCTCTGGTCGCCGCCGCGGCGGCGCGGCTGTCGTACGCCGTCCTGACGGCCAGTCCACCGAGCGGCGCCACGACCTGGGACCGCACGAATCATCGCGGTGAGCCGGTCACGCTGCTCGAGGGCCCAGCAGTCGCGATCGGCGGCATCGCGGGCGCGGTAGCGGCTGGCGGCTGCACTCGCGACCAGATCGCGCTGGCTGTCGCCGGGGCGGGCGCCGCCGCGTTCGGCGGGTATGACGACCATGCAGGGAACGGGGTACGCAAGGGTTTCCGTGGGCATCTGGGCGCGCTGCGGGCAGGCGAGCTGACAACCGGCGCCGTGAAGATCGCGGGCATCGGGGCAACTGGCCTCGCCGCTGCGCTGATCGCCGGGCCGCCTCCCGGTGCGCGCCGCGACGACGGCGGGGCGTCCCTATCGCTCGCGGTCGCCGACACGCTGATTGACGCTGGCCTGGTGGCGGGCGGGGCCAACCTGCTGAACCTGTTCGACCTACGGCCCGGACGCGCTATCAAGGTTGCGCTGCTCGCGGGCGGGCTGCTCGCCCAGACGCGGCGCGGCCGCGCTGCCGCTGTCGCGCCGCTAGCGGCCGCAGCCGCGCTGCTGCCCGAAGACCTCGGCGAGCGCTCGATGCTCGGCGACGCTGGCGCGAACGCGCTCGGTGCCATGCTCGGTACCGCCGCCGCGAGCACGCTGTCCCGCCCGGCGAGAGTCGGCGTGCTCGCCGTCGTGGTCGGCCTCACCGCAGCCAGCGAACGCGTGAGCTTCACGAAGGTCATCGAGCGCACGGGACCGCTGCGTCGCCTCGACATGCTTGGCCGCCGTCCCGCGCCCGGGCCGGCAACGCCCGCGCCGACCACGCCAGTGCCAGCAACGCCTGGGCCAGCAACGCCAGTGCCGACCACAGTCGGGCCAACCACAGTCGGGCCAACCACAGGCGCGGCCACCCCACCCGCCGACCCGGCGACTGCCGGCCCGGTACCGCCGACCCGCCATCCGGCTGACGGCACGCTGGCTCCGCGCGGCGGGCGCTCGGCCGAGCCGCGGTGACCGGCCCGGCCGTCCCTGTCACGCAGGACGGTCAGGAGCCCGACCTCCGCAGGCCCGCTGGGACAGGCATCGGCCGCGCCGCCGTCCTGATCGGCGGGCTCACCATCCTGGCCAGGCTGCTCGGCCTGATCCGGACGATCGTGTTCGCGAAGACGGTAGGCGCCACGTGCCTGGGCACCGCCTACGTCACCGCCAACGCGGTGCCGAACATCGTCTATGACATCGTGCTCGGCGGTGCTCTGACGAGCATCATGGTGCCTATCCTGGCCAGGCCAGCGCAGCGGCCGGCCTCGGACGCGGCCGCCGCTGCTGACGTCCGGCAGACGTCGTCGGCGCTGCTGACCTGGACCGTCGTGATACTCGTGCCGGTGAGCCTGGCGATCGCGCTGGCGTCCGGCCCGCTGGCGAGCCTGCTCAATCCGGCGAACAGGCACGCGCACTGCGCGCAGGGACCGCTGGTGACTGTCACCGGCCACATGCTGGCGGTGTTCGCGCCCCAGATCGTCCTCTACGGTCTGGCCGTGGTGCTGTACGGCATCCTTCAGGCGCATCGCAGGTTCGCGGGGCCAGCCCTCGCGCCGGTCATCTCGAGCCTGGTCGTCGTCGCCGCCTACCTCGCCTTCGTGCCGCTCGGCGGCTCGCACGTCAACGCGCTGCGCGGCCTGCCGCTGGCCGCCGAGCTGACGCTGTCGGTCGGAACCACAGCCGGCGTCGCCGCGCTCGTGCTGACCGCGCTGGTGCCGGCCTGGCGGCTGCGGATCCGGGTTCGCCCCGCGCTGCGGTTCCCGCCCGGTGTCGGCCGCCGGGCCGGCGGCCTTGCCGTCTTCGGGATCGTCGCGCTCCTTGCGCAGGATCTATCTCAGCTCGTGGTCATCGTGCTCGCGAATGGTCACGGGCCGGGCGCGGCGTTCGTGCTTTATCAGTACGGCTGGCAGGTGTTCGAGGCCGCCTACGCCGTGCTCGCGATCTCGATCGCGATCAGCGCGTTTCCGGTGCTGTCCGTGCGCGAGGGCGCTGAGTTCGACGAGACGGCGGCTGCCTCAGTCCGGGCTGTCCTGCTCATGTCCTTCCTTGGCGCAGCGCTGGTGCTCGCGGCCGCCGTGCCCGCGGCGCATTTCCTGGCCAGCAGGCCGCCTCAGGTCCCGGCGCTGGCTGCCAGCCTGGCGCTGTTTGCACCGGGACTGGTGGGGTTCGGCCTCGTCGCCTGCCTGTCCCGTGTCCTTCTCGCGGCGCACCGCACCAGGGCGGCCGCCATCCCGGTGGCGGCCGGCTGGCTGCTCGTGATCGTGGCCGACATCGTGCTGGTGACGCTGGCCCCCGGGCGCTGGGTCGTGGCAATGCTGGCGCTCGGCAACACGATCGGGCTCAGCGTCGCGGGCCTCGCGCTGGCGGTCGCCGTCCGGCGCGTGCGCGGACTCCCCGCGCTCGCGGGCACGAGTCGAGCTGCGGCGTCCGGGCTGGCGGCGGCGATAGCGGGCGCGATCGCTGGTACCGGGGTCGCGGCGGCGCTGCCGGTCACTAGGCCAGCGTCGGCCGCGCTGGCGGCGTTCATCGCGGCCAGCGTCGCGCTGGCGGCGTTCACGACTGTCGCCTACTTGCTGGACGGCGGCGAGCTGCGCGCGGCCATGGGCAGGATCCGGCAGGCGATGCCGAGGTGACGGGGCCAGCGGAGCTGGGCAGGCCAGCGGAGGTGACCGGGCCAGCGGAGGTGACCGGGCTAGCGGAGCTGGCCGAGCCAGCGGAGGTGACCGGGCCAGCGGAGATGACCGGGCCAGCGGAGGTGACCGGGCCAGCTAACGCGACCGGGCCAGCCGAGCCGCGCCTGAGCGTCGTCTTCGTACTC
>DATHPF010000102.1:0-21364 GCA_035484155.1 Streptosporangiaceae bacterium | reverse complement strand
CAGCTGGATGCCGGCCTGAGCCAGGCCCGACTTGAGGATGTCGACGTCGTCCTCCTGGGTGGAGATACCCGACGTGTAGGCCATGGAGAACGAGGCCTGCGTGCCCTTCGGGATGCCAGCACCACAGTCAGCGGCGCCAGTGCCTGCGGACTCGCAGGTCAACACCCCGCCCACCTTCTGCCAGCCATGCGCGGCCAGCAGCGCTTCGGCCTTGGCCGGGTCGTACGGGTACGGGCCCTGACCGCCGTTCTCCGTCATGTCCGAAGAAACCCACTGGCTCTTCGGGTACGGCGGCACGCCCGAGTTGGTCGGGTAGGCGTAACCGCGGCCAACGGCCTTGGACATGCCGGCCTGGTTGTTCAGCTCCATCAGCGCCTGCCGGAAGTACAGCTGCTTGAACACAGGACCGTACTGCGGGTTGTTGAAGTTGATGTAGGCGAAGCCGATGGCGAACTGGTACGACGGCTGGAGGGTATACCCGGCCGATGCCAGCGGGTTGGACGGCGGGATGAAGCCCGCTCCCGCCGGCGGCAGGTCGGTCGACGGCACTGCGCCGTTCGGGCCGCCCGTGCTCAGCGCGCCGGTCTTCAGCGCCGTGTAGATGGCGGTGTCGCTGGTGTAGGTCTGGAACTTCAGCTCAGCCAGCGAGGCCTTCGGGGTGCCGGAGTACGTCGCGTTCGGCACGAAGGTGTAGTTGCCGTCCACGTTGTACGACGACAGCTTGAACGGGCCGTCGACGACCTGCCACAGCGGGTTGGTCCCGTAGGTGGCGGTGTCCTTGTTCTGCGCGTTCATGAAGGTGTAGACGGCCTTGCACTTGGCCCAGCCATCAGCCGCGCTGTCGGTGAGACAGCCGCCGCTACCCGCCTTGGCACCGGTCGCGGACACGTCCCACGCCTCGGGCATCGGGGTCAGGATGGCCAGCTGGTTGTAGGTGAACCAGATGCTGGAGTAGGCCTGCTTGAGGTTGATGGTGACCTGATCCGGTCCGGTCGCCTTGTAGGACACGACGTTGTCCGGCATGAGGCCAGGCGTGTAGCCCGCGTAACCGGTCTTCTCCGCCTCGAGCATGTTCAGGTCCAGGACCAGGGAGTTGGCGTCGACGCTCGTGCCGTCAGACCACTTCCAGCCCTTCATGTTGATCACTACGGTCTTGCCCCCGTTGGTGTACACCGGCGCGGCGGCCGGGGACAGCGGGTAGTTGACCGAGATCGAGGTGTTGCTGTTGCCGCCGAACATGTAAAGCGGCCGGACCATGAGGTACTGGAAGTCCTCGTAGTTGGTCACGCTGTAGCACTGGGTCCCCGTGAAGGGGTAGATGCAGTTGGCACCCGCGCCGTTGAGGTTGGCGATGGTAGCGACTGCGCCCGAGACCGAGGCACCCGTGCCGGAGCTGCTACTGCTGCTACTGCCTCCGCTGGACCCGCAACCTGCGGCCAGCAATGCGGTCGCGGCGAAAGCCGCGACCCCCGCGACGCCTATTTTGCGTCTGCGTTCAAACATGTGAACTCCTTTGTTGCGGCGCGAATAGCACGCCCGAGCCGGTTCGTTGTTCAGGCGCCATGACGCTCCGTGCGCGTGCAGTACCCAGATGCGACTTAGCCAAGATACCTAAAGACTACGACTAGGTGGTCTTTAGCCCTACTTAGCGTAGTTCGGACTGGTGCTGCGCCCGCCGACCCGTCGTGCGGCGCCCGAAACCGGTCCAGGTCTGGGTCCGTTGGCCAGGTCGCCCCGCGCCAGCAAAACCCGTTGCCTTTCCGGCTACGGTCCGAAGCAGCGTATGTCCAGCGTGGTGTCGAACCGGTGCACGATATGTCACAAGTTTCTATCGATGTCAGCGCCAGTTCGCCCGATCAAGATCGCCTCGCACGCCGACGGCAGGCTCAAACGTGATGCAGCCGTGACAGGACAGGCCAACCGACACCCCTGCGGCAGCGTCTTAGCTGGATATCGGGATGCTGCCAGGCCCCAGACCCCGGCCCCGTACAAAGGAACCAGGTCCCATGATCCCTTCGCTGACTCTGGCCGCCCGGCTGGCAGCCGTCCCCGTTCTCGCCGGCGCCTGCACCCTGCTCGCGGCCTGCGGTAGCACGCCAGCACCAGGCACTGCGGCCCCGACCACGACGGTCACCGTCCAGGCGAGCGCGAGCCCCACTACGTCCGCCGCCGCGGCGGTCACCACTACATCTCCCGCAGCGCCGTCTGGTCCGGCTGGCTGCCTCGCCGCCGGGCTCAGCGCGCAACTCGGCGTCTCGCAGGGCACGGCCGGCACGATCTACCAGGTGATCGTCTTGACCAACACCTCCAGCGCCGCCTGCACGTTGTACGGATATCCCGGTGTGTCTTTTGTCACAGGCGTCGGCGGCACCCAGGTGGGCAAGCCCGCCAGCAAGAACCCGGTCGTGCCCACGGCGCTCGTCACACTAGCGCCGGGCGGCCAGGCGGACACACTGCTGGCCGTCCATGACGCGGGCGCGATCGCGGGCTGCACGATCACCACCGTGAACTGGCTGCGGATCTATCCGCCTGGCGACTACGGCAGCATCTACGTGCAGTACAACACCCAGGCGTGCGCCAACCCCGCGATCTCGATCATGAGCGTCTCCCCCGTTCGAACCGGAGCGGGCAGCGCGTCCTACTGACCGCCCCGGCTGGCTTGCTCTCACGCTGGCCCACCCGCCTCGGCGGCAGGCCAGCGTGAGAGCATGGTCGCGCTACGCCACACGTAAGGTCGGTCATCATGCTCAGCACGCCCACATCCGCCGGGCCGATACGGGCCAGGTCCTGGCGTCGCCGGGTACGTCAGCAGGCAGCGTGCGGCGTCGCCATCCTCGGCATCAGCCTCGCCGCCGGGTGCGCTGCGCCTGGCCAGCAAGGGCCAGCGATCAAGCTCACCTCGGCGCAGGTCACCCAGCCGAGTGCCACCGGGATCACCGACGTTTACGTCGACGTCCAGAACAACGGACCCGCGGACCAGATCGTGGGGGCCCGGATCAGCGTCGGCGGGAAGATCGCCCTGCGGTCCCCGGTGCGTGCCGGAGTCGTACAGATGCGCACGGTTCGCGCCATCACCATCCCGGCCAAGAGCTTCACCGGACTGGATCCGAATGGCTCGCACTTCCTGGTCACCGACTCTGGCCCGATGAAGTCCGGGACCCTGATCACGCTCACGCTCGTCTTCGCGCACGCAGGATCGGTCTCCGTGCCCGCGCTCGTCACGAACCCGCAGACCGGCGGCAGCAGCTACTTCCTGAACTAGCGCCGGCGGCCAGGAGGTTGCGGCACAGGCAGTTGCGGCACAGGCAGTTGCAGCACGGCTAGTCGCGATATATCGTTTTGGCATCAGCCGGCGCACGGCACGGAGGGGCAGATGGCAACGCAACCAAGTTTGCGCATCGGGGACACCGAGCGCGACGCTGTCGCCGCCGAACTGCGGGAGCACTTCGCGCACGGGCGGCTCACGCTCGAGGAATTCAACCAGCGGATCGACGCCGTGTTTGCGGCCAAGACCCAGCGCGACCTCAGCCGCCTGACCAGCGACCTGCCGCACGTCAGGTCAGGCGGCGCGCCGCTGCCAAGCGCTCGAACGCGCCAGGGACCGATGCTGACCAGCCGGCCTGCGGGCGTTGGCCCGATCGCGGCCGGCTGGGCTAGCACTGGCTGGGCTGGCACTGACTTGGCTGGCACTGGCTGGGCCAGGCAGGACTGGACCGGCCGCAGCCGGAACCGGCACCGGCACGGCATCGGCGCATTCTTGACGTTGCTGGCCGCCCTCGGCAGCTGGCTCCTGGTGTACGACGTCATCCTGGTCGGCGTGCGGTTCCCGCTGCCGGGCCGGCTCGGCCTCCTGGTAGCTGTCTTCACGCTGGTGCGCGGGCTGCTCCGGCGGATTATCCGCGGCTCGCGCGGGCGTCGCTAGCGTCGGCTAGCCGACGGCGGGCACCCGCAACGGGACCACTAGGTATCGGAACGGGGCCGCGCACGCAGCCTCACCTTCCCCGCGTCCCGGTGCACTCGGTACTGCAGGTGCACTGAGTACGTCAGATGGGGCCTGGAGGGTGGCGGCCCCGTTCCCGGCTGTTTCGGTCGAATCCGCAGGGCCTTGGCCGTCTGCGCCTGCGCCCGCCGTCGCATCGCCGTCGATCCAGCTGATCAGGGCCGGCTTTGCTGGGCTGGTGAACTCGAGCTTGATCCGCCCGGCATCGTGCGACGTCGCGGCGCTGGCATCGCCGTCTGCTGGCGATCTGGCCTGACCGCTCAGGGCGGCCGCCGTGATGCCGTCCAGCAGGAACTGCGGGTTGAACGAGATCGTCTGGCTCGTGCCGGTGAACATGACCGGGACCGACTCGAGGGCGCGTGCGCGGCCATCCGACCGCGCCTCGATCACCACGACGTCCCGGCGGAACGCTAGCTGGACGGGCGTAGCCCGGTCGGCCACCAGCGAAACGCGCCGGACAGCCTCGATGAAGGGGCCAGCAGCCAGTTCAGCTGCAGCGTCGAAGCTCGCCGGGAACCGCGACTGGTAACGGATGAACTCGGCACCGATGAGGCGAGCCGTCAGCCGCCGGCCGCCGCCCTCGAAGCTGATCATCCCGTCGGCCGGCCTGGCGGTGTCGGGTCCGGGCCGACTGAAGGCGATCGTCACCGGCCGACCCGGTCCCATGGACCTGGCTACGTCGGCTAGCGTCCTGGCCGGCACAAGCGCCGAGGCGTGCAAGTCCGGCTCGGACGGCGCCCAGGTCACCGTCCGGACGGCCAGCCGGTACCGGTCGGTGGCCGCCAGTGTCAGTGCGCCACCGTCGAAGTCCAAGCAGACGCCTGTCAGCATCGGCAATGTGTCGTCGCGGCTGGCGGACGGCACGACCTGCGCGGCGGCAGTCGCCAGGACGGCGCCGTCGACAGTGCCGGCCACCGCTGGCAGCTCCGGGAGCGCCGGGTAGTCCTCTAGCGGCAGCGCAACGAGCGCGAACTCGGCGCTGCCACACGTCAGCATCACCATCCCGCCCGCTGTCACGACTTCGACATCGGCGCTGGGCAAGCTCCGGCTGATCTCGGCCAGCAGCCGGCCAGGCACTAGCGCGACGCCGGGCTCCCCTACGTCGGCCGCAAGGGTGACCCTGGCAGACACCTCGTAGTCGAAGCACGACAGCATCAACTGATCACCGTCGGCCTCCACCAGGAGGCCAGACAGCACCGGCACAACCGGTCTCGTTGGCAACGCGCGTGCCACGAATGACACGGCCTCACCCAGCGCATCGCGCTCGACCCTGAACTTCACTGCAATCCTCCCGCCGACCCGCGGTACACCTTGATGGTGACACGCGGTACCGACATCGGCAGCTGGCTAGCACGGACAGCTAGCGCCAGGGCGCGGTCTGCCGTCGCGCTTGCGGACTTCAGCGGTCCGGTCGTCAGGCGTTCTTGCGACCAGCCATGCGGTAAGCGAGCCGTCAGGCGACGAGCGCTGCTGGCACGGCCGCCAGCGCAGCCTCGATTGCGGCCGCCAGCGCGCGCGCCGATTCCGCCGTCAGCTCGACCGCCACGCGCGCAGCCGGGCCCTTGCCCGGATTGCGGAAGTCGATGTTCAGCGTGTGCTCGGCCATCGCGTGCACAGGGTGGTCGAAATAGACGGTCGCGTCGGTCAGCGAGAACCAGCCTTGCGCACCCTTGCCGCTGCCGGTGATCTCGATCTTCTCGGTGTTGTACGTGCACATGTGCGGCTCCTCAGCTAGCCAGGTAACGGCCGTAGAAATCCCAGACTTTCTGCCAGCCGTCGGTTGCAGCCTCCGGCCTGTACGCGGTGCGGTCCACGGAGAAGAACGCATGTCCGGCACCATCGTAGGTATGGAAGTCGTGCGGCTTGCCGAGATCGTCCAGCACCTTGGACAGTTCGGCCGTCTCGTCCGGCGTCGGATACTTGTCGTCTGCGCCAAACAGGCCGAGTAGCGGGCACGAGAGGTCCTTCGCCAGCCCGACGATGGGCGTGACCTTGAGCGGCATGCCCTCGGGTGGCGGGTTCACGATGCAGGCGCCGTAACAATCGACGGCCGCGTCGAGCTGAAGGCTGCACGCAGCCAGGAACGACTGGCGTCCGCCGGAGCAGTACCCGATGACGCCGATCTTGCCGTTCGAGCCTGCGAGCGCGCGCAAGTACTCGGCGGCGGCGCTCACGTCGCCGACCAGCCGGTCGTCCGGTACCCCGCCGTTTGCGCGCGCGACCGCGGCGGCGTCGTCAGGGCTGGCGCCCGGAGCTTCCCGGTAATACAGGTTGGGCATCAGTGCGGCGTATCCGTGCGCGGCGAATTTCCTGACGATCTCCTTAGTCGAGGCGTCATAGCCGGGCATGTGGTGGATGACAACGACGCCGCCACGCGACGTCGCCCCGTCCTCGGGCACGGCCAGGTAAGCCTCGACCGCATCATCACCGGCTCCGGCGATCGTGATGGTCGTGGCCGTTAGGTCCTCGCGCATCGCGGTGCTCACTCCTTCGTGATCGTGCTTGGGGGTTATCCGAGCGATGTCCATACTGCCAGCCGCCGGCACACGGCGTTTCCGCTGGAGTCGGCTTCGGCAATGAGGGACTATCAATGCAGGCAGGGGGAGCCGGGGGCAGAGGGCCGAAGAACGATGGCGGTAGCGATTGGCGCGGGAATCGCGTTCCTTATCATCGGGTCCGTGCTGGGCTGGCACAGTCACACGACGTATGCCGCACACGGCGACATCAAGGTGGCGAAGACCAGGCTGCGCGGCGGCCGCAAGACTAGGTGGCGCAGCGGAGTGTGGGTCCTTGCGATCGGCGCCGTCATCGTGCTGGTCTCGTGGGACTGGCTGAGCAAGCACTGACCGAGTCGGCGCTGACCGAGCCGGCGCTGACCGAGCCGGCGCTGACCGAGCCGGCACTGGCCGAGCCGGCACTGACCCGCGGCGCCCGGCGGCGGGGACCGGTGTACTAGCGTGATCATTCTGCCGTCGACTGCTTCGGAGGCGATTGCGTGTCGGGTAACGCACTGCTGATAGACGGTTTCGGCCGGATCCGCGAGATCGTGCACGACGTGCTGGACGGGCTCGGCGACGCTGACCTGCTCTACCGCGCCGACCCGGCAGCGAACTCAATCTGCTGGCAGATCTGGCATCTCACCCGGGTGCAGGACGACCACATCGCGGGCGCGGGCGGCCTTGAGCAAGTGTGGTACTCCGGCGGCTGGGCAGAGCGCTTCGGCTTGCCGCTCGATCCCGCCGATATCGGTTATGGCCACACTGTCGATGAGGTCGCAGTTGTGCAGGCGCCCGCCGACCTGCTCGCGGCCTACCACGATGCGACGTACGAGCAGACCGTCGAGTTCGTGACCGGCCTGACCGACGCCGACATGGACACGATCGTGGACCGGCACTGGGATCCGCCGGTGACCATGGCGGTGCGCCTGATCAGCGTGCTCACCGACGACCTTGAGCACGCGGGCCAGGCCGCCTTCATCCGTGGCCTGACTGACCGGCGCTGATAAAGCGGCGACCGCACCTCCCCCGCCCGCGCCGGAGACGTTGTTGGCGACAAGCGGGAAATTGTGACCGTCTTATGGTGGTCTGTCCCCGCCGAACGCCAACAACGTGCTTCTCAGCCCGCCGCGCGCCTACAACGTCGCGAGCCGCGCGGGCGGCGGAGCCGGGCGGATAGCGGAGCCGGGCGGATAGCGGAGCCGGGCGGACCGCGGGGGCGAGCAGGCAGCTGCCAACACCCAGGCCACGCCTGGATCCGCCGACCAGGAACACTTGAGTTCCTCAAAGATTGACAGCCTCAACTGAGCGCAGTAACGTTTGAGTTGCTCAATCATTTAGGCGCTCAACCAGCAGCCGCGACCGGGAGTAGGCGCAGTGTCCGATCAGACCACCGCAGAGCAGCAGACCGTCGAGGTCGCTGGCTGCTTCTTCGAGCTGATCGGGAGGATCGTCGGGCAGGCCGAGCAGCTCGCACAGGGCCTCGGGATCCCGTCGCCGTTCATCAAGGCGCTGCACACCCTGGATTGCCCGATGGCCATGAAGGAACTGGGCAAGCGGATGCACTGCGACCCGTCCTTCGTCACTCTGGTCACCGACATGCTGGAGAAGCGCGGCCTGGCCCGGCGCGAGCCGCACCTCGTTGACCGCCGGGTCAAGAACGTCGTCCTGACTGACGACGGACTTGCGCTCAAGCGCCAGATCGAGACTGAGATCACCGCGCGGATGCCATGGAACAAGGCTCTGTCGGACGACGAGCGCACACAGCTTCTTGCCCTGCTCCGCAAGATGCTCGACGTCGATGCAGGCGACCCGGCAGCAGCGAATGCCGCCGAGGATGCCATGCGCGGACCCCTGGCTAGCATGCTCGTTAATGCCTTGCAGGACCACACGCCCCAATCCGACCCGACCGGCTCCCCCGCCGTCGACGGGGGAGGTGAAAGCGTCGTGAGCGAGCCATCGGTAGCTAGCTAGCACCGACCGGCCCTGCCCGCTAGCTCACGTAACGATCCGCCAGATCAGGCCCCGTACGGATACCTGACCCTGGATTTTGCGCGGCCCTAATCGGACCGCCGCAAAGCAACCACACCCTTGATGGACTGACTGCGCCCGTAATGGACACGGACCGTAACGAAGGAGTCACGCTCACAATGCCTGCCAAGTCACCGGGCCTGGCGCGACCAGGTAGCACAGCCGCCATCGGCTCAGCTCCCGAGGCCACCGGCTCGGCCCACAGTCATCTCGGCCTGGCCCTCGTGGTCATCGCCGCAGCCCAGCTAATGGTGGTGCTCGACGCCACCATCGTGAACGTCGCGCTCCCCCACATTCAGGCCGCGCTCGGCTTCTCCGGCTCGGGTCTGGAATGGGTCGTCAACGCCTACGCCCTGACGTTCGGCGGCCTCCTGCTGCTGGGCGGCCGGGCTGGCGACATCCTCGGCCGTCGCCGGGTGTTCATCGCCGGCATCGTCCTGTTCGCCACCGCCTCATTGCTGGGCGGCTTCGCCACGAGCCAGGCATGGCTACTGGGCGCCCGTGCGATTCAGGGAGTGGGTGCGGCGATCGTGGCACCCACCGCGCTGTCGCTGATCACGACGACGTTCCCGGAGGGTCCGCGGCGCAACCGGGCCATGGGCGTCTACGCCGCCATGAGCATCGGCGGTGCCGCCATCGGCCTGCTGCTCGGCGGCGTGCTCACCTCGTACGTCTCCTGGCGCTGGGTGTTCTTCGTCAACGTGCCGATCGCCATCGTGGTCGCGCTGATGGCGCCCAGGGTCCTCGGCGAGTCCGAGCGTCACACCGGCCGGTTCGACCTGCCCGGCGCGATCACGGGCACCGGTGGCCTGGCTGCGCTTGTCTACGGGCTGTCGAGCGCTGCCACCACGGCGAACGGCGTCTCGCACTGGGGCGACACCAAGGTCCTCGTCTCGCTCGCGGCCTCAGTGGTCCTGCTGGTCTCGTTCGTCCTCATTGAGTCGCGCAGCAAGCACCCGCTGCTGCCGCTCCGGCTCTTCAGAGACCGCAACCGGACGGGCGCGAACCTGATCCTGCTGTGTGTGGGGACGGCCTTGTTCGGGATGTTCTTCTTCCTGACGATCTTCGTGCAGACCGTGTGGGGCTACAGCCCCGTGAAGACCGGTGTTGCCTACCTGCCGATGGTCGGGACGATCATGCTCATGGCGGGGGTCAGCTCTCAGCTGGTTGGCAGGATCGGGGCCAGACCACTGCTGATCGCCGGCTCGTCGCTGGCCACAGGCGGCATGTTCTGGCTCTCGCGGATCACCGAGCACAGCACCTATGTGGGCGGCCTGCTCGGACCCATCATCGTGACGGCAGCGGGCCTCGGCATGCTGTTCATGCCGCTCACCCTGGTCGCCCTGAACAAGGTCCAGGAGCGCGACGCCGGCGTGGCCTCGAGCCTGGTCAACACCGGCCAGCAGGTCGGCGGTTCCATCGGCCTGGCAATTCTGGGCACGGTTGCCTGGACCGTCGTCGCCGACACCGCGCGGAACTCGGCCGCCGCGGCGCACGCGGCCGCGGCAAAGGCGGCTGCGGCTGGCCATGTGGTCAAGCTGTCCGCGACCCAGCTGGCGGTGGCCAAGAAGGCCATCCTCGACCACTCGCTGGCCGTCGGGTTCTCCCGTGGCTTCGAGGTGTCGGCCGGCGTAGCGCTGCTCGCTCTGATCATCACGCTGGCGATGATCCGGGTGACGCGCAAGGATCTCGAAGGCGTCACGCCCCCGATGATGGCTGGCTAATAAATAAAGGGAACGGGGCTGCTCTCCGCTAGCCGCCCTCAACTCGCGAGCACGGGCCTGGCCGGGCGATACGCCTGGTCAGGCCCGCAGCTTTTTCGCGAGTAGCTACTATGCTAGCATCCTAGCCATGGCGGTGGCTAAGGATGACAAAGCGGGCAAGGTGCAGTTCAACGTGTACCTGCCACCGGAGCTCGTACGGCTGGTCAAGCACAAGGCGATCGACGACGGCCGCAGCTTGTCCGCGCTCGTCGAGCACGCGCTGATCGAATACCTGGGCCGACACGGAGGGGCCGGAGCATGACCGCAATCGTGGTGCGGCCGGTGCGTTTCACCGACAACATCGAGCCGATGCAAGCGTTCCTCGAGCTGATCGGCCTGCGTCCCCGGATCGAGTCGGTCGGCGGCGGCTGGGTCGACCTGGTCGCCGACGGCGGCCTGGTCGCGCTGCACTCGGCGGCCGCCTCGGACAGCGGCGGGATCCAGGGCCAGACGAGGCTCAGCTTCGAAGCCGACGACCTGGACGCTCTTGCCCGGGCGCTCACCGACGCCGCTATCCCCGACGTCACTGTGTATGACGAGGCATACGGCCGCGTGCTGACGTTCACCGATCCGCTCGGGGACCGCATCGCGGTCGACGAGCGCATGACCGACCTTTATGGCTTCCGGGCGCTGCCCGGAGCCAAGCCGGTGGGGCCAAAGGTCGTGCCGGTACGGTTCTGCGATCCGGCCGGGCCCTACGGGCGCCTGCTGCAAGCACTCGGCCTGAGGCCGGTCGGGGAAACCAACGAGTACTACGTCAACTTCGCCGCGGCTGACGGCGAGCATGGCCTTGTCGGGCTGCACCACGTCTTCGCCGGGGAGCTGCCGATCGCGGCGGGCGAGGGCTCCGTCCAGCTCACCTTCGAGTCTGCCGAGCCGCTCGCGCCGATTGCCGCGCGACTCGAGCGTGCCGGATTCGCGCCGCAGTTGCACAGCGAAGACTTCGGCTCGCTGCTGTCGGTCACCGATCCAGATGGTCAGCCGGTCCAGGTGCACGAGCCAAGCAACAAGTCCGAATGACCGACACCGACGTCAGCCAGCAGCGGCTCCTGGACGACCGCGACTTCCGGCGCTACTGGTGGTCGCGGATGCTGTCGAGCGCCGGCAGCGTCGTGACGCTCGTCGCCCTGCCCGTGCTTATCTTCCGGATGACCGGGTCAGCTCTCCTCACCGCGTCAACGTCAGCCTTTGAGGCGGCGCCGTACATCGTGTTTGGCCTGCTGGCCGGCGCGCTGGCTGATCGGTGGAACCGGCGCCTGGTCATGATCAGCGCCGACGTGGCCAGCACGGTCCTGGTGGTTTCGGTCCCTGTCGCCTACTGGCTTGGGGTGCTCACGGTCCCCCAGGTACTAGCCGTGGCGTTCTTCGGCCCGGCGGTGGGCGTGTTCTTTGACGGCGCTAACTTCGGGGCCCTCCCGCTGCTCGTCGGCCGCGATCGGATCGCAAGGGCGAACGCCGCTATCTACGGTGCGACCACGACGACCGAGATGCTGATGCCATCGCTGGTCGGCGTGAGCCTTGCTGTCGTCCGTCCCGCCACGCTACTGGTCGTCGATGCCCTCAGCTTCGCGGCGTCGGCTATGTTCCTGCGCGGCATCGACCGCGTGCTGCATGACAACAGCCGGACTCGTCCGCCGTTCTCGCAGCGAATGCTGCTGGCTGATATCGGGCAGGGTCTGCACTTCGTCTGGGACCACCGCCCGGTGCGCGTGATGACGGCCATCAACACCATCCAATGCCTGGCCGGCGGCGGTTTCGTCGGACTCATGGTCGTCTGGTGTGACCGGGTGCTGCACATCGGCACGTCGGGCTGGCGCTTCGGCCTGGTCTACGGCGCGTGGAGTGTCGGCGGGCTGATCGCGGCCATCTCGCTGCCCAGGCTCCTGCGCCGAGTCAGCGCGGCCGCCATCGTCCTCGGTGCCTTGCCGTTCTCGGCCATCCTCGGAGTGGCAACCAGCTGCGCTACCTCGTGGCAGCTCGGCGGTCTCGGACTGCTCGCCTGGAGCGCCGCCTACACGCTCGTCGTGATCAACAGCATCTCGTACCGGCAGCTGGTGACCCCGGAGCCATTGCTCAGCCGGGTCAGCACAGCGGCCCGGATGCTCTCCTGGGGGGTCGGCTGGACGGGCGGCGCTCTGGTCAGCGGCGTGCTCGGCACGGTGCTAGGCATCCGCCCGGCCATGATCGCGCTGACCTCGGTGTCTGTCGTAGCGGCCGCGCTAGCCTGGCTGTCGCCGTTGCGGGCGGGCACACTGATGGATGCGGCCGATTCGCGAGATCTGGAGCCGTCGCCCACCGGGTGAGGGTGCTAGCCATCGGCGGCGCTCGATCAAAAGCGATTATTCATCCCCAAATACCCTGAGCTCCCGCGATAGGACTCGAACCTATAACCTGCCGGTTAACAGCCGGACGCTCTGCCGATTGAGCTACGCGGGATCGCCGGGCGCCGACCCCGTCCGTCCCGGCTCGGGTGATCAGCGCCGCGGGCACAAGGGTAGCGCACCGCCACGCTGGCCGGTGCAGCGCCGACCAAGCCGGCGCATAACCGGCTCGCTGAGCGGCATATCCGGCTGCTGCCTGGGCATGACGGCATGATCAGCGGGGCATGCATGAGCGGGAGCGCACGGGGAAGTAAGCGCGGCGAGGCTCAGGGCTGCACGAGATCACAAGATCCCGAGCCGCACGGGATCAGAGCCGCAAGAGATCAGAGCCGCACGGGAGAGGTCCACATGGGTTTCCATCGAATGGCATTCGCTGCCGGGTTTGCCGCCGGGTTCGTGGTCGGCACGCGGGCAGGCCGAGAGAAGTACGACCAGATGGTGAAGTTCGCGCGGGAGACTGCGGAGAATCCGTCCGTCCAGCAGGCCGCCGGAGTCGTGCAGGCGCAGGCTACCGGAATCGCCCAGAAGGTAGGCGGCCAGATCCAGCAGAAGGTTCCGCAGCTGGCGCAGAACGCCGTCCATTCCGTCGGTGGCCACATTTCCGGAATGAAGAACAAGAACGGTCACGACGGCGCCGCGTCGAATGGCCGGAAGGGGGCCAGCAATGGCAGCCCTTTCGGGGCAGCCAGTAAAGGCCAGCCCGGATCCGGCAGCAGCGGATCCGGCAGCAGCGGACCCAGCAGCAACTGACCCAGCAGCAAACGGCCGGGCAGCAACCGACCGGGCGATGAGCTCCAGGGTTGAGTAGCGGGCAGCGTGCCAGCCAAGCAGGATGCTCGTGCTAGGCGAGATACTCCCGCAGCATCTGGGCGCGGCTCGGGTGCCGGAGCTTGGCCAGCGTCTTGGACTCGATCTGGCGGATCCGCTCCCTGGTGACGCCGAACTCCCGGCCGACCTCTTCGAGCGTCCGCGGGTGTCCGTCGGTCAGGCCGAAGCGCAGCTGAATGATGCGCTGCTCGCGGATGCTCAGGTTGTCGAGCACGCGATCGAGTTGTTCCTGGAGCATGATGAACGCGGCTGCCTCGATGGGCACGACGGCGTCGGCGTCCTCGATGAAGTCACCTAGGTCAGAGTCTTCCTCGCCAATAGGCGACTGGAGCGACACTGGTTCCTGCGCAATCCGCTGGATCTCGGCGACGCGGTCGGGGTGCAAGCCCATCTCAGCGGCGATCTCATCGGGCGTAGCCTCGCGGCCAAGATCTTGATGCAGCTGCCGCTGGATGCGCGCCATCTTGTTGATCGTCTCGACCATGTGCACCGGGATCCGGATAGTCCTGGCCTGGTCGGCGATCGCCCTGGTGATGGCCTGGCGAATCCACCAGGTCGCGTACGTCGAGAACTTGTAGCCCTTGGTGTAGTCGAACTTCTCCACCGCGCGGATCAGGCCAAGGTTGCCCTCCTGGATCAGGTCCAGGAAAACCAGCCCGCGGCCGATGTAGCGCTTCGCGATAGACACGACCAGGCGCAGGTTTGCCTCGATCAGCCGCTGCTTGGCCGCGATGCCGTCCGCAGCGATGAGCATGAGCTCGGCTAGCTGCGCCCCGGCGCAGCCGTCCTGCACACCGCACTGGAGTTTTTCCTCCGCAAACAAGCCAGCCTCGATCGCCTTAGCCAGCTCGACTTCATCGTGGGCGGTGAGCAGCGGGACCCGGCCGATCTCACGCAGGTAGATACGGACCAGGTCACCAGTGGCGGCCCGGCGCGCCTCGCTCTGGACCTGCCGCGGTGCCAGTTCCTCACTCTCGTGCGGCGCCTCGATCACATCGACGCCTTCGTCCGCGAGCAGCTTCAGCACGCTGTCGACCGCATCGGCCGACAGGTCACAGCGCTCGAACGCACTAGTGAGGTCGGCCATCGAGACCGATCCGCGCTCCCTCGCCGCGGCGATGAGATCGGCTACCTGATCGACGGGGGGTGCAGCCGTAAGACTCATGCAGACCAGTCTGCGTCAGGATTCAGCCGTCGAGCGGACTCAATATTGTCACCAAAGCGTTAGTGGTGCTGACGCGCCATTCTGTGCTTACACTTCTGCGCTTACAACGCGCCCGCCGCACGCTCCGACAAGACCTTGCGCCGCTGCTCGAACGCTACAAGATCGCCGAACATCCGATTGTAATCGGCCTGTTCAGCTACCGGACTGAGCCGCTGCAGGCGCGATTTGATACTCGCGATGTCCCGGCTCACCGCAAGCTCCTCGACTCTCGCGAGCACCGCATCGGCGAACTTGGCATCGGGCTCACCAGACGCGCCCGGTACCTCGATCGACTCGACGGCCAGCCTCGTGACGAATCCACGCGCGTTGTCATTCGGAGCCGCCGTGCGCAGCCGCTCCGACCACTCACGCGATGATCGGGCACTGACTACGCCGCCGCTGGCGGCGATCAGCTCGCACACAGCCACGTGCGCGGGCACGCTGAAGACAGCCGAGGGCAGCTCGTCAAACGCAGGTCCGCACAGTGCGGGCCGCTGGATCGCGAGCTTCAGCGCCTGCCGCTCGACATTGACGATGGGGTCGTGCTGATCGTAGGCGCTGCGCGGCTGCTGGCCCTGGCCGACCTGAGCAGGGACGAAGCTGCTGCCGCTATCGGCCCGTGCGGACTCGACCCGGCCGGCCTGAGCCTGCCCGTTACCTGGCTGACCGTTACCCGGCTGCCCGCCTGGCTGCCCGGCACCGGGCTGGCCGGCAGCTCCGGGCCGCCCGTCTCTGGTGCCCGGCCGCGATGCGGTTCCGTTGCGCCCAGCGGAGCGATCTGGCTGCCCGCTGTGCGCCAGCACGCGGTCCAGCACGAAGGGCTCGTCCATCATGCCGAGCCAGCGATCGAGGTTGACGGCGTACAAGTGCCGAAGGCCCCGGTCCTTGATCCGCGCGACGATCGGCGCGGCGGCGTCGAGCGCCGCGAGCTTGCCCTCGGTGGTGTCGAGGTTGTGCTCGTGCAGCGCGCTGCGGATCGCGAACTCGAACAGCGGGACCCGCTGCGCGATGAGGTCGCGCACGGCCGCGTCGCCGCGCGTCACCCGCAAGTCGCACGGGTCGAGACCGTCAGCCTGGACGGCGACGAATGTCTGGGTGACGAACCGCTCCTCCATGCTGAACGCGCGCAGCGCGGCGCGCTGCCCGGCAGCGTCGCCGTCGAAGGTGAAGATGACCTCGCCACGGAACTGGCTCTCATCCATGAGCAGCCGCCGCAAGATGGTGATGTGCCCGTCGCCGAAGGACGTGCCGCTCGTCGCGACCGCGGTCGTCACGCCCGCGAGGTGACAGGCCATCACGTCGGTGTAGCCCTCGACGAGCACGGCCTGCCGCCGCTGCGCGATGTCGCGCTTGGCGAAGTTAGCCCCGTACAGGACGGCGCCTTTCTTGAACAGCGGCGTCTCCGGGGTGTTCAGGTACTTCGGCCCGTCGTCGTCGGCCGCCAGCTTGCGCGCACCGAACGCGATCACATCACCGCTGAGGTCGGCGATCGGCCAGATCAGCCGCCCGCGGAACTTGTCGATCAGACCGCGGCGCCCCTGGCTCGCGAGGCCGCCGACCAGCAGCTCCGGCTCAGTGAAGCCGCGCCCGCGCAGGTGCCGGGTAAGGGCCTCCCACTCGGCGGGTGCGTAGCCGACACCGAACCGCTGCGCGTCGGCGAGCTCGAATCCGCGCGAGGACAGGAAGTCGCGTCCAGCCTGGGCAGCCGGGCTGCCCAGGTGCTCGGCGTAGAACTCTGCGGCCACCTTGTGCGCCTCGATCAGGCGACGACGCTGTGACTGCTCCTGGCCGGGGATGTGGCCGCCCTGCTCGTAACGCAGCTCGATGCCAGCCCGGTTAGCGAGACGCTCGATGGCCTCGGTGAACCCCAGGTTGTCGATCTTCTGCACGAACTTGATGACGTCGCCGCCCTCGGCGCAGGAGAAGCAGTACCAGAGGCCGCGGGCCGGGGTGACGTTGAAGGACGGCGTCTTTTCGTCATGAAATGGGCACAGGCCCTTCAGCGAGCCGCCGCCAGCATTGCGAAGTTGGAGGTAGTCCGCCACGACCTCCTCGATGGCGGAACGCTCGCGCACGAGCGCGATGTCCTCGTCGCGGATCCGGCCTGCCATCTCCGCCCTTCCGCCCTGGTCTCCCGCCCTGCTGCTCGCCGAGTCTAGTCCCGGCGCTCCCCCTGCGCCGGCCGACGAGCGGAGCACCCCTGGCACGTTTCGGGCCGGCATCGCGCGATTGACCGCGAAACGGTCCTGGTAGCGTCGCGGCGTGCAGCCGCTACTTGTGCTCTGGGACGTCGACTACACGCTCGCCGATACCGATGGCGTCGGCAGGCGCCTGTATGAGATCGCACTCGAGGAGCTGTACGGGCTGGCAATGCCGCGGCTCATCCAGTCGATGGCCGGCCGAACCGACAGCGCGATCGCTCTGGAGGTACTGACCGCCGCCGGAGTCGCTGACGCCCCCGGCGAGGTCGGCAGGTTTCAGGACGTCCTGAGCGCCCGGGCACCCGAACTCGAGAGCCTGGTACGCGAGCGGGGCAAGGCGCTGCCAGGCGCGGCCGAAGTGCTAGCCGCGCTGGCCCGGCCCGCGTACGCAGGCCGTGTCGTCCAGTCGCTGCTCACCGGCAACGTCCCGGCGATGGCCAGGGTCAAGCTTGGCGCGCTCGGCCTGACCGACCACCTGGACCTGAGCATCGGGGCGTACGGCGACGTCAGCCCGGTCCGGTCCGACCTGGTACCGGTCGCGAGACGGAAGGCGGCCGAGCGCTACGGCACCGATTACGCCGGGCGGGCCACGGTGCTGGTCGGCGATACGCCAAGCGATGTCCTGGCCGCAACCGTCAACGGGGCCAGGTCCGTTGCCGTGGCCACCGGGAGCTTTACCACCGGGCAGCTAGCCGATGCCGGCGCGGATGTGGTGCTTGCCGACCTGTCTGACGCAGCCCGGGTGATCAGCGCCATTCTCGGCGACACCGCCAGCGCCTAGGGCGCGACCAGCATCCTGGCCAGGTCGTCGTAACCCAGGTTGGGTCGGCTGGGCCATAGTTCCCAGTGCATCGCGCCGATCTCCAGCGGATCCTCACTGTGGTCATAGCCCGGCATGCCGTTGCCAACGGGCACCAGGCGCAGCCCGTCGATGCCGATTCCGCACGCGTGCGCGATCACGTAGACGTCCGGGTAGTCGAGGCTGAACCCCGACTGCCAGCTTGCCAGCTTCGTGGTGCTCGCCGATTCGGCCCCCCAGCGCGTGCTCGGCCAGTCGCGGTACCTGTTCGCTTGCTGGCTGGCGTGCCTGACCAGCGAGCCGATGAGACCATCCGGTCGCGCTCCTGCCGTCCTGATCTGATGGAGGGCGAGGTTGATCTGCGTGTAGGTGGTCTCGAAGGCGATCTCGCGCACGGGATCCCCGCCGGCGGCAGCAACGTCGTCGTCAAAGCGCGCCCGCGGGAACGTGCAGATCAACACCATGGCCGAGTCGCTCGCGTGGCCGAGCCGGGTTCCCTTGGCTAGTTCATCACGGCGGCCGTATACAGGCTCCAGCCAGCGCCGGGATGGCCAGTCCGCGTCCAGTCCCCAGGGGGCGAAATCGATGGCGGTCATTTCCATGCGTGACACCTTCTCACGCTCAGTAGCGGCAGCGCCCGCAACCGCGCGAAGGTTTCGCGGCTTGTCGACCTCGGTTCGCGGCTTGTCGACCTCGGCGTACCTACATTGCCGCCGATGCCGGAAAGCGCCCCGCTGAATCACGTCCGCCGCGTGCGTGGTGCTGGTGGCGCCGGATCCAGCCGCCCCAGGCGTGGCAGCCAGCCGGCGTCAGGTGCGCGCGATCACCAGCAGCGATCTCCGGCCATGGCTCACGTCGGCCGCCGCAACTGGTGACCACTGCGTCTCGGTGACTCGCCAGCCTGCGTCGGTGAGCATCGCCAGGTGCTCAGCGACAGGCAGGATGGTGCGCCACGGCTCGGCGGCACCGTGCCGCCGCCTGTCATTGGCCGCCGCCGCGACCTCCACCGAGTCATGGCCGTCGGCGTGCGTGGCCAGGCTGACCGCGAGGACGCTGCCGACCGCGGCGCGCCCGGCGAGCGCCGCCAGCAGCCGCTCACAGCTTGGCTGGTCCAGGTAGACCAGCAGACCTTCGGCGACAAACAGGCTTGGCTCGCTCGCGAGGTGGCCTGCCTGCTCGAGCACGGCAGCCACATCATCGGTGCGGAAATCGACGGGCGCCAGGGTCACGCCGGGCGATCCCGCGCCGAGGTCCCGGAGTCGCCGGGCCTTGTCCTCCTGCGTCGCGGGATGGTCAAGCTCGATGAACCGTACGCCCGGCGTGCGGAACCGCAGTGGCCGATCGTCATAGCCCGCACCGCAGAGCACGACCTGCCGCACCCCGGCGGCGATCGCAGCCGCGACCTGCGTGTCGACGAACCTCGTCCGCGCGGCGATGCTCGGCCCGAGCCACTCCGGCAGGCTGAACTCCATGTCCGCGCACAGCGCGACCTGCGCGTGAGGATCACCCTCGGGACTATGCGGCCTATCCAGCCGGGCCCTGGTCAGCGCGACAACCTGGCTTGTCACCGACGGTCGATTCATACGCCGTAACGTAATAAATGCACGCCGCGAGGTCAACTCAGCTTGTCCTACACTCTGTAACTGATAAGCGGTAGCGTATTAATCATGGGCAATGAAGAGCTCGCGCGAGCGGCCGCGACTGACGTCCGCCGCGGCGTCGTCGGCCTGGGCCGCCGGCTGCGACTTGGCCGGTCGGCGGCCAGTCTGACCACGATGGAGCTCAGCGTGCTCGGCGACGTGCACCGCCGCGGCCCGCTGAGCCCCGGTGACCTGGCCGCGATCGAGCGCGTCCAGCCACAATCGCTGACCAGGACGCTGACGAGCCTCGAGGCGCACGGACTGACGCTGCGCCAGCCCGATCCGGCCGATGGCCGCCGTTCCCTGCTGGCCATCACCAAGGCCGGCCTGACCGCGCTACGCGCCGAGATGGACCAGCGCGATAACTGGCTCGCGGCCGCCATGTCCGCGGAGCTAACGGACGCCGAGATTGGCCTGCTCCGGCTCGCGGGCGAGCTCATGGAGCGGCTAGGGGACGCCCAGTAGCGCGCCGATTCATGAGCACGTAAACAATCTTTCGCCGGCGATACCTGCGCTCAGAGGATTGTCGCAACGCTCTAGATCAGGAGGGCGTGATGGCCATTCTGGCGGCTATGGATCCTGATCTCCCGCCTCAACTGCGAGCCACAGTCGAAACTCAGTGCGGCGTGTTGTCTTGCGCCCAGATCCTGGACGCGGGCCTGACCAGGGGCAGCCTGATCTCGCGCTTGAGGCGGGCCAGCTGGCAGCGAATGTACCCCGGCGTGTACGCGACGTTCTCCGGCGAGCCGAACCGGCTGGCTACGCTGTGGGCGGCGATCCTGTATGCGGGGCCCGGCGCCACGCTCAGCCACCAGACGGCTGCGGAGCTGTGGAGACTGGCCGACGGACCCAGCTCGGTGATTCACGTGACGGTGCCCGGCAACCGGCGCGTCAGGCGGCGTGCTGGCATGACCGTCCACCTGTCGAGCAGGGCGAGTTCCGCGGTTCATCCCGCCCGCACTCCGGCGCGGACGAGGCTGGAGGAGACGGTGATCGACCTCTGGGAGACTGCCCGCGATCTCGACAGCGCGGTGGGCTGGGTGACGACTGCGCTCGGCCGGCGGCTGACTACGCAGGACAAACTGCGCAAGGCGATGGAAGCGCGCAGCCGGATAAGGCGGCGCAAGCAGTTAGCGGAGCTACTCGGCCCGGACGGGACCGGCATCCACTCGGTGCTCGAATACCGGTACGTGCACGACGTGGAGCGCGCGCACGGCCTGGCCGGTGCACACAGGCAGGCCAGGGCCCGGCGCAACGGCCGGAATGAATACCGCGACCAGTTGTACGCGGAGTACGGCGTCGCCATCGAGCTTGACGGCCGGGCCGCGCATCCAGGTGACACGCGCTGGAAGGACATCCACCGTGACAACGCCGCCGCGGCAGCCGGGATCACGACACTGCGGTACGGCTGGCTCGACGTCACCACGAGTCCTTGCCAGGTCGCGGCGGAGATCGCCGAGGTGCTACGGACCAGGGGCTACACCGCGGCGCGGCCGTGCTCAGCCGACTGCCCAGTCGGCCGCGCCACCACGCCCGACGCCATCAGTGCGGTTCGGCCGAGCCAGCAGACCACCGCTGCCTGCACGGTGCCAGCAGAGGCCAGGCCAGCCCAGGCGAGGCCAGCCCAAGCCAGGCCAGCCCAAGCGAGGCGAGCCCGAGCGAGACGCCGGACCCCTGCGTGCAGTCCGCGCGCGGCGCACGCAAAGGCGGCGCGATAAGCGATTCAGCTAGCCGCCGTGCGGAGGCGCTGGTGCCAGGCGATCGCCGAAGTATCAGTTAGCGAGGCGACCTGATCGATGACGATCCGCAGCCGCGCGGCGTCGTCCGCCGCGGCGTCAAACTCCGGCCGGAACGCCGAATCGAGCGTGCCCGGTGCCCCGGCGAGGATAGCCTCGGCGAGTTCGCCGATCAGCTCGCGCTCGCGCGCCTGAGCGGCAACCACGCCCGACCGGCTCATTACGTAGTACGCGGTCACGCCCTTGAGCAGTGCGCACTCGAGCCGCTGCTGCTTGGGCACGACGA
>DATHPF010000101.1:0-155260 GCA_035484155.1 Streptosporangiaceae bacterium | reverse complement strand
CGACGAGTTCGTGAACAAGAAGCTCATTCACACCAAGCCCGCCTAGCGCTGCGCGGCGGTACCGGGCGGACGACGTCAGCCAGCGCGACCACCGCGCTGCCCCGGCACAGGACAACCGACTCGTCGGTCTCGACGCGCATGTCGAGTTCGATGCGCCTGCCGTCATCGCCGTCGGTGACGCGCACGACCACCGCCCGGGCGCTCACCGTCTGGCCACGCAGGTTGGGCGCGCGGAACTGGCAGCTGGCCTGCACGATCCGCCCATGATTGCCGAGCCAGTCGCGCAGGACATTGTGCAGATACGACCACAGCAGATAGCCCATGCCGATAGCCGTCGGGAAACCCGCGCGCTGGCCGCCGGCATCGTCCATATGCTGCCCCGAAAACTCGTCGTTGACAGCGGCGAAGCGGTTCCAGTTCGCCAGGTCGGTGCGCCGCGTGAACTCCGGGAGTTCATCGCCGGCGCGCACGTCTGCGGCGGGCACAGGCTGTCCTTTCTAGTAGGAGATGAGTGTCAGGCGGACGCGCTTGATCAGCCCGGCGTCCTGGCTCGTCCAGAGCTCCTCGACTGTCCGGAAGAGCAGGCGCCCCTTACGGCCGTCCCGTTCGGAGTAACCAACCAGGTGCGAGACGGCCGTGATGACGTCATCAGCTCTCATCCGGGCGCCGTACTCGACTTCGATCCCGCCGTTGACTGTCGCGCTGACCGCCGGACGGGCGATGCCGAGGTAGGTCTCCGGATCATGACCGGTCGCGTGCCACGACCGATCCCCGGCCGCGACCGACCAGGCGAACGGGTTGAATTCCTCAGGCGCGAGGACTCTGCCGTCGCCGTCCCGCTGGAGCGGTGGCGGCGGCTCGGGCCAGTAGACCGCGATCAGCCACTTGCGGATATCGGAAACGGAAATCGGATGGGAAACGAACCGGGCGATCTTCCGGCCAGCGGCCGCTTCCATCGCGGCGGTGATGAATGTGACCTTGCTGCGCTCCGGCACCGACTTAACTCCCGGCGGGCTCGACCTCTCCATTTCACCTCAACCTATGTCCCGGCCTGGCCGCTAAACTCGAACTGCTTGAATCAGCCAACATCTTTGGGGCGCAGAGATGGATCAGAGAGACGAGAGCCTGCTCCAGATCCGGGCGGCCGTCTTGACACTGTTCAAGCTCGGACGCAACCGGCGCCGGGTTGCCCGTCACAACGAGGTCGCCAGCCGCGAGCTTCGGCTGCGCGGGATCGATGCCAGCGTTTCCGTATCCGCGCCCGGCTATCTGATCTTGCTCGGTCTGGGCGAGAGCGAGCCCTGCCGCGTCTCGGACCTCGCCCGCGACACTGTCCAGGACCTCTCCGCCGTCGTCCGCCAAGTCCAGGCCCTGGAGAAGGCTGGCCTGGTCGCCCGCGGTTCGAGTCCCGAGGACGGCCGCACTGTCCTTATCACCCGTACGCAGGCAGGCAAAGCCGCGCTCGAGGTCCTGGAAACGGCGGCCACAGCCCAGATCGGCGACACGATCACGGACTGGACTGACGCGGAAGTGACGCAGTTCGCCCGCCTGTTCGCCATGTTCGTGGAGAACTCGCTGAAGGCTACCTACGACGCCTGAACTCTGGCTCACTGAGCCGCCGCGCACCCGCTCTCATACCGGCGAATCGGCCTCCTGGTAACGGCGCTCGGTCTCGTAGATCTCCGGCAGGCCGAGGATGTCGGTGATCGACTGCCTCGGCGTTACCTGGCTATCGGCCGCTGGCACGGCGGGCCGGTGCAGCTCACCAGAAGCGTGCACCTGGATCAGCGCATCGTAGATCGCCGCGAACGCCGGGACGAACGAAGCTCCGGCCAGGATCTGGATGGCGAAGCCCGCGTCTTCGGCTTCCGCGGCCGGGATCAAGGCCCCGTTGTACAGGGCAGGCACACCGGCACCGACGATGCGGGCGATGTAGTTGTCGAGGTCGTCACGCGTCTTGATGCCGTCGACGAAGACAACATCCGCGCCGGCCTCGCGATAGGCGTGCACGCGGTCTTCGACGTCGCTCCAGCCCGTGACCGCGAGCGCGTCTGTGCGGGCGATGATGACCAGATCGGTTCCGTCCCGAGCGTCGCAAGCCGCGCGGATCTTCTGGGCATGCTCGGCCGCCGGGATCACCCGCTTGCCCTCGAAGAAGCCGCACTTCTTCGGGAAGACCTGGTCTTCCAGATGCAGTGCGGCGGCGCCGGCGCGCTGGTACGCACGAACGGTCCGCTGGACGTTGAGCACATTGCCGTACCCGGTGTCCGCGTCGGCAATGACCGGCAGTCCGCTCGCCTCGGCGACTGTCGCTACCTTGGCTGCCATCTCGCTGAGGGTCGTCAGTCCGACATCCGGATACCCCAGGGACGCGGCCACCCCGTACCCGGTCATATAGACAGCGTCGAAGCCGATAGAGCCCGCGACCTTCGCCGACAAGCCGTCATAGACACCAGGGGCCAGAATGAACGACCGTTCGCCGGCCCGCCAGCTTGCCCATGCAGTACTCATCGTCGCCACCTTCGCCAGGTCACCAGCTGCGCTGGACATTCACGTCCGTCCGCCATTGTTTCCGGCGGCCGCGGATCTCGCTAGCCGCCGGGAGGGGCCAGCCGACCGGGCCTGATGAAATGACGATCGTGTCTTGCCGCCTGGCACCGGGACGATTTGAATGGAACCGCCATCGATCGTCCGGGCATCTCACGTCTCTTCCCGCGGTGCCGGCCGGGGACGACCCCCGGAGCCCTGTGCCCAGGAGCGCATCGCAGGCGGACGGAGGATGCTGAGCTCATGGGCATGACCATCGCCGAAAAGATACTGGCCGCGCACGCTGGTAAGGCTGCGGTCAAGCCGGGTGACTACGTGTGGTGCAAGGTAGACGCCACATCTGGCCACCTGCTGGGCGCGCTGGAGCGGACCGGGCTCGATCAGGTCTGGGATCCCGATCGCGTGTACCTGGTCGAGGATCACCTCGCGCCGCCGCCGACCGTCGAGGCGGCCAACGCCGCCACGGAACTGCGCCGCCTGGTCAAGAAGTACGGGATCAAGCACTTCTACGAGTTCGGCCGCGGCGGAATCCTCCATCAGCTGTTCCCCGAGAACGGCATGATGGCGCCGGGCGAGCTCATCGCGATGGGCGACTCGCACTCTACGAGCGGCGGTGTCTTCAACGCCTGCGTCACCAACGCCAACATCGATTCGTTGTACATCCTCGCGTTCGGCGAGCTCTGGTTCCGCGTGCCGTCGAGCGTCAAGGTGATCGTGGACGGTCAGCTGCCGTCCTGGTGCGTCGGCAAGGACGTCATCCTGGAGATCGCCGGCCAGCTCGGCACCGACTTCGGCCTGTACAAGTCCATCGAGTACACCGGGACCGCCGTCCGGCAGATGACGCTGGCGCAACGCTGGACCATCGCCAACATGGGCGTCGAGGTCGGCGCCAAATTCGCTCTGTTCGAGTACGACGACAAGGTCGGCGAGTGGCTCGAGGGGCGCGTCGGGAGGCCCTACACACCCGTCGCCGCGGACGACGATGCCGAGTACGAGGAAGTCCACAGGTTCGACGTCACCGGCCTGGAACCGATGGTGGCCTTTCCCCACGACCCGGGCAACGTGCATCCGGCCAGCGCGGCGCAGGCCGAGAACATCCGGATTGACCAGGCCTTCCTCGGGTCCTGTACTAACGCGCGGCAGGAAGATCTCGAGGTCGCCGCGCGGGTCATGAAGGGCCGGAAGGTCGCCGACGGAGTCCGGATGCTGGTGAGCCCGGCCAGCCAGGAGGTCTACCGCGACGCTCTCAAGGCCGGCTGGCTGGAAGTCCTGGCCGACGCCGGCTGCCTGGTCGAGCATTCGACCTGCGGGCCGTGCTTCGGCGGCCATCTGGGCGTTCTCGGCGACGGCGAGACCTGCATCTCCTCAAGCAACCGGAACTTCCAGGGCCGGATGGGCAGCGCGTCTGCCCAGGTCTACCTGGCGAGCCCGGCGACCGTTGCGGCGTCGGCGATCGCCGGCCACATCGTTGATCCTCGTGACTACCTCAGCTGACCGGAGGGGAGCCAGCGGCGTGGAGACAATCTTCACCGGCCGGGTGTGGAAGTTCGGCGACAAGATCAGCACCGACCTCATGGTGCCCGGCTCATATGTGCTAGCCCGCCGCGACCTCGATCGCCGTGAGGCGGCGCTCTACTGCATGCGAGCTAACCGGCCAGACTGGGCCAGCCAGGTCCGTCCCGGCGACATCCTGATCGCGGGCCGCAACTTCGGCTGCGGGTCCAGCCGCAACGGCTCCGAGCCGCTCAAGGCGCTCGGGATCACCGCCGTCATCGTCGAATCCGTGGCCCGGATTCACCTGCGCAACGCCGTCAACACCGGCTTGCCCACGCTCGTCTGCCCGGGCATCCTCGACCTGGCCGAGGAAGGCCAGACGGTCCGCGTCGACATCGCGAGCGGCAGCGTCCGCAACCTTGACACGGGCGCCACCCTCGACGGTGACCGGTGGGAAGCCGACAGCCCGCCGTACCAGATCCTGATGGCGGGCGGCTTCATGCCCTTCTTCAAGGCCAGGCTTCGCGAGGCGGGCCTCATCCCCGACGGCGAGCCACAGGGAACCCGACCGTGACCTGAGTGCCAGCGCCCGGCTCGCTTGTGATCGTCAGCGTTCGCCAGGCCGCCCATGCCACCGGCACGCTGGACTACGTCACGATCCTGCGCGGCCAGGTGACGCCCGGTAGCCCCGCCTGGCTGTCGTCAACTCGCCCTCGCGCCGTTAGTGTCGTAATAGTCGTCGAATTTCGGAGGTTGCCGTGAGCGAAGCGTGGCTCATCGATGCGTGCCGTACGCCCCGAGGGATCGGCAAGCCCGGCAAAGGCGCCCTGACTGAAATCCATCCGCAGCACCTGTCGGCGACCGTTCTGCGCGCCATCGCCGAGCGGAATGACCTGGACACGGCCGACGTGGATGACGTCATCTGGGGCACGAGCGCCCAGGTAGGTACCCAGGGCGGCGACCTCGGCCGCATGGCGGCGCTCGACGCCGGCTACGCCACCGCATCGAGCGGGGTCACCATCGACCGGTTTTGCGGTTCCAGCCTGACGGCGGGCAACCTGGCTGCCGGAATGATCATTTCGGGTCTCGAGGACGTCGTCGTCGCCGGCGGTTGCGAAATGATGTCCGCTGCCAGTAAGAACCGCGCGGTCACCGCCTTCACCGTCATGGACCGCGGCAACCTGCACCTGCGGCAGCTGCATCCGCAGACCCAGCAAGGAATCGCTGCCGATGCCATCGCGACGATCGAGAAGATTGATCGCGAGACCGTCGACATCCTCGCGGCCGAGTCGCAGCGCAGGGCCGCCATCGCTATCAAGGAAGGGCGGTTCGACCGGAGCCTGGTGCCTGTCTTCCATCCCGACGGCACCCTGGCACTCGACCACGACGAGTTTCCGCGGCCAGGAACCACTACCGAGACGCTGGCGGGACTCAAGCCCTCGTTCGCGGGACTGGCCGATCAGCCAGTCGACGAGTCCGGAACCACGTTCGGGGACCTAGTCCGCTTCCGTTACCCGGACGTGGACATCCAGCACGTGCACCACGCCGGAAACTCCTCGGGCGTCGTCGATGGCGCGGCCGCGCTCCTGTTCGCTAGCCAGGCCTATGCGCAGGCGCACGGCCTGACCCCGCGAGCGCGGGTCCGGGCAATCGCAAACATGGGCGACGACCCCACGCTCATGCTCAACGCGCCCGTGCCGGCGGCCCGCAAGGTCCTGGCAAAAGCTGGCCTCACCATTGATGACATCGATCTGTTCGAGGTCAACGAGGCGTTCGCCGTCGTCCCTGAGAAGTTCATCCGTGACCTCGGCGTGGACCGGGACAAGATCAATGTCAACGGCGGAGCGATCGCGCTCGGTCATCCGATCGGCGCCACCGGCAGCATGCTGATCGGCACGGCGCTGGACGAGCTCGAACGCCGCGCGGGCAGGTTCGCGCTCATCACCATGTGCGCCGGCGGCGGCATGGCACCCGCCATGGTGATCGAGCGGCTATAGGGGGCTCAGGACGTCTCCCCGCGTACCGCGGCCGCGATCGCGCCCAGCTTGCCTGCTAGTCCGGCCGGGTTCTCCGTGCGCGGGAACCCGACCAGGAAGTCCGTGACGCCGGCCAGCCGAAGCGGGGCGGCGCGCGCGGCCGTTGCGTCCCGGTCGATCGTCCCGTCGCCCGACAGGACCGGCTCGAACGCCGTCGTCACCTGCACCGTTTCCGGATCGCGCTGCCGCTGCGTCATGGCCGCCCGCATCCGGGCAATGCCGCCGGTGACATCGGCGGCGTCATCGCCCCAGGGGATCCAGCCGGCGCCGTACCGGGCTAGCCGGTCCATGGCACCCCCGTTGACCGTGCCGCTCACCCAGATCGGGACGCCGCCAGCCTGCGCCGGCTTCGGCATCTGATGAATCCGGTCGAGCCGGATCTCCGCGTCCGCGTAATCCACTCGGTCGTTATTCCACAGGGCCTGGCAGACGGCGAGATTCCGGTCCAGGCGGCGCCCGCGCCCGGCGAAGTCGCGTCCCGTCGACTCGTATTCCTCGCGCTGCCAGCCGACGCCGACACCCAGTTCCAGGCGGCCGCCCGACAGCACGTCTATGGTTGCCGCAGTCTTGGCCAGCAGGACAGGACTGCGCAGCGCCGCTAGCAAGATGCGCGTCGCGAACCTGACGCGCGACGTCAGCGCACTCAGGTAGGCGATGGTCGTGAGCGGGTCCAGCCAGGAACCGTCAGGCCCGGTCGGCTGCGTCCCGCCCCGGATCCCGCCGAGTTCCGGGCGGGCGTAGTTCTCCAGGCGCTCGCCGAGAACGACATGCTCGGACAGGATGACGCGGTCGATGCCGGCCTCGTCAGCAGCCCTAGTCCACCCGATCAATCTCGCGAGGTCGGGAACCGGCTCAGCGTCGAAGTTGAGGAGGTATAGCGACACGGTTACCGGTTCGGTCATGCAGACCTCAGATCTCAACGAAGGTGTTTGTAGACCACTCGATCTCGATTGCGCGTTCCTCGAAGCGCCACGATGTACCGTCCGTGCGACGGTACTTATCCCGGTACCGGATGTAGAGAATACGGTCGACTGGGACAGCGCCATCGTCGTCAATGTGATGGGCCTCGCAGTAGACCCGCCCGGTCGCGACGTCGCCGGAGGCTTTGTAGAGGCGATTGGCGACCACGTGCAGGGTGCGCAGACTTTGCTCAAGCCGGTCCGGTACGAGGCTCAGCTCCGCATGACCTGTCCACCTCGCCAGCACTTCGTCCCCGTCCCGCCGCCGACGCAGCATCGTGAGCACAGCGTCCTCCGCGAAGAGCGCCGCGAAGCCGGCCCGGTCCCGGTTATCCAGTGTGTCCGCGTAAAGGAAGGAGAGCCGTTCCAGTTCCCGCTCTGTCATGTCGTCCACGCGATCGCCGATCAAAGGGCGGGGGAGGCTGCCGGAGCGGCCTGCGGTCCGCGGATCAGCCTTCCGGGCAGCGCATCGGTGGGCTCGCCGTCCCGGTAGGTTTCCTGGCCCGCGACGATCGTGTGTCGGTAGCCATCGGCGCGCTGCAGCAGCCGTCGGCCGCCGGCCGGCAGGTCGAAAACCATCTCCGGCCGGTGCAGCCGGACGCTCTTCATGTCGACGACGTTGATGTCCGCGCGGTATCCCGGTGCGAGGACGCCGCGGTCGTGCAGGCCAACCGCGCGGGCGGTGTCACGGGCTTGCCGCTGGATCACGAACGGCAGGCTCAGGCCAGCCTCGCCGCGGTCCCGGGCCCAGTGCCCGAGCAGCGTCGTAGGGAAGCTGCCGTCGCAGATTGTGCCGACGTGCGCGCCGCCATCGCTGAGGCCCGGAATCGTATACGGGTGCTGCAGCATCTCGCGGACCACGTCCAGGTTGCCGCCCGCGTAGTTGGCAAAGGTGAGATAGAACATGGCCGCGCCGTCGTCGGCCGCCATGATGTCGTAGGCCAGTTCCTCCGGGGTCACGCCGAGCCGCTCGGCCCGGGCCGCGATGGACTGGGCCGGGTCAGGCTCATACGCCGGCGGGTCGGTGACCTCGTACATCAGCTCGTACTTGTGAATGAGGATGCCGCCGAGGCGCTGCCGGTTCTTCGTCCTGGTCTGCGCGGCAAGGATCTCGTGACGCAGGCCCTCCGAGCGCATCAGCCTGGCTTGCTCGGCGGCATCCAGATCAGCCAGGCGCTGCCAGACGGGGTTTTCCATGTAGGGATGGAGCGTATTGCGCAGGCCGAGCAGCAGGCCGACTGGCCGGGGCGCGACCTGGGCCCGGATGGACAGGCCCTCTTCCTGGCACTCGGTAACGAAGGCCAGGACATCGCGAAACCCGCCAGGGGCCAGGTTGTTCTGGACCAGCGAGACCGATACCGGCAGCCGGCCGGCCCGCATGGCGTGCCGAAGCAATGCGAACTCGGCCTCGTTCTCGGCCTCGAAGAAATCGGAGACCACCTGCATGACGCCGCGGCCAGTCTGTCCCACCGCGCGAGCGATAGCGACGAGTTCGTCCTCGGCGGTGCCGTAGGAAGGGGTCAGCTCGCCGTCGATGCTCTTGTGGTTGAGCGTGCGCGAGGTGGTGAAGCCGAGAGCCCCCGCCGTCACCGCTTCTCCGGCCAGGCGCGCCATCTCGGCGGCCTCTTCCGGCGTTGCCTGCACGTGCGCCGCCGCCCGCGCGCCCATCACCTCGACCCGCAGCGCCGCGTGCGGCACCTGGGCCGCGACGTCGACGTCGTAATGCCGCTGGGCGAGCACGTCCAGGTAGTCGCCGAACGACGCCCAGTTCCAGGTCAGTCCCTCACGCAAGGCTGTCCCCGGAATGTCCTCCACGCCTTCCATGAGCTCAACCAGGCGGTCCCGGTTCGGCGGCTGCACCGGCGCGAAGCCGACACCGCAGTTGCCCATGACCACAGTGGTAACCCCGTGCCACGAGGATGGCTGGAGCCGGGAGTCCCAGGTCGCCTGACCGTCGTAGTGAGTGTGCACGTCGACGAAGCCCGGCCCGATCACGGCGCCGGCGGCATCGATCTCCCTGGCCGCCCGGCCGGAGACGGCCCCGACCGCGGCGATCACGCCGCCGTCGACCGCTACATCGCCCTCGAACGGATCGCCGCCGTTGCCGTCTACGATCAACCCGGAGCGGATGATCAGATCGTGGTCAGTCATGGCCGGTCCTCACCGCCCCGGCCCTGGCCGGCGCATGCTTCCGCGCTGATTGTAAACCAGCATACTGATTGTAGGTCAGCGCCCGTCTCGCCCGCCATAGCCCGTATAGCGCGTCCTCCGCGTCCGTCCCGTGCGGACCACGAGGCAGAATCTAGGCAGATGTAGACCGATTACCTAGCCGGAAGTACACAATGCCCGAAAATGCCAGCGGATCCCGTGCCACCGAGGTGAGTTTCTCGGGCCTGCTCAACCTGGAAGATCCTGGTGACAGGCGATACCGGGAAGTGTGCCACGAGGGCGACCGCCGGGGAGCCAGTTGACCATGTCGTCACCGCTACCGGCGATGGCAACAGTCTCAGCCACAGGTCAGTGACAGCGCTGCAGAGCTCCTTGCGCCCTGAGCCGCCGCCCAGGGATCCTTACCTAACATCCGACTTATGAAGGGCAAGAATGTGGGATTTCTTGAGTCGCCCCTGTTCCACGTCACGCAGATAATCGATTCCCTGGATTCTGCATTCGACAGCCACCGCCGATTGTTCTGCCGACCTGTGTTCTACGTCGGATACTGGGACGTTGCCAGCCGTGACGCGATTGCCACCATTGTCGGAGGAATAGTCATTGAGGGCATGGTCCCGGATCAGCGGCATGGCAGTCCCTCCTTCGCAGGTCAGTACCTGAATCCATTCCTGAATGCTCCTGGCGGCGGTCACCTTCACTCTCTGGCCTGGTACGCGGTAGGAATCAATGACCTCGCGAACGAGCTCCGCAAGAAGGGCGTTCGCTTCGTCGAGACTAACGGCGAGCTGATCACTGGCACTGTACCCGCACACGGGCCCATCCCCGTGGTTCCCGGCTCCACCATGCGCTATCCGCCAGGATGGACATCGGCCGTTCTGTACACCTATTTCGAAGACGGCCCGGGCTTGATCGAGCTCTGCGAACCGTCGTCGCGCCATCCTGGAATAAAGGGGCAGCGAGACCCCAATACTCCCGTTCAGGGAGACCGCGAGGTCGACCCGCTGGGCATTGAGCGAGTATCACATCAGACCGTGGCCGTTCCCGATGCGGAAGCTGCGGCGCGATTCTTCGAGGACATTTTCAACGGCCAGCGGGTTTATGCAGGCGAGAGCGAGACGGCCGTAGCCCGGACCGTTATCGTGCGGGTCGGCGACGGTGACGGCAGCTTTCTCGAGCTGGCCGAGCCATCCGGGCCAGGTCCCGTGCAGAGCGATCTCGATCGGTTTGGGCACGCCGTCCTGCACGCCTGCACATTCAAGGTCGCTGACCTCGGTGCGGTGCGTGAGCATTTGGAACGCGAAGAATTCGCGCTGGAATCCGAGACGGCGACGACAGTGGTGACGGATCCGCTTGGCGCATCCGGCAGTCGGTTCGGATTCACCACCACCGGCATGGCCGATCTGACGGCGGACGGCAACGGGTGACCGGCCGGCGAGGCCGGTCCGCGCGCTCTGGTCGGTTTTACCTGGTTGGCACGGAAGCGGAACGATCTCGACACCTTGCCGTCGCGACCTTAAGCGAGATCTGTGCTTCGCGGCGAAGGCACAGGCACAGCCCTCGCCGCCCCGGATGGCAATCGGTCGCGGGCTGGACGCTGGTTCAAAAACCTTCGCCAGCGCACTGGCCGGGAGCTAACCGCAGTCGTCCGGCCGCGCTGGCCACCGCGGCCCGAGATCCGGCAGGTCGGCGCTCACTCGCAGCGGGAACCGGGCTTGCCGCTTCTCCAGGAAGGCGGTGACTCCCTCTGCGGCGTCGGGTCCCTTGCCCAGCAAGTAGATGGCCTTGGAGTCCGCGCGGTGCGCCTCCCAGGGCGATTCCGCACCGAGCATCCGCCACATCAGGTGGCGCGACGTCGCGACCGCGACGCCGGAGGTGTTATCCGCGATCTCCCTGGCCAGGGCATAGGCGGCCGGCAGCAGCTCGGCGGCCTGGTAGGTCCGGGCGACAAGGCCGCCGTGCAGCGCCTCCGCCGCGTCGAAAATGCGCCCGGTCGACACCCACTCCAGGGCCTGGCTGATGCCGACTACGCGCGGCAGGAACCAGCTGGATGCGGCTTCCATGGCCAGACCGCGCCGGGCGAACACGAAACCGAACTTCGCGGTGTCGGCGGCGAGTCTGATGTCCATCGGCAGGGTCATGGTGATGCCGACGCCGACCGCAGGGCCGTTGATAGCGGCGATCACCGGCTTCAGCGACGCCGCCACGCGCAGGCTGACCATACCGCCGCCATCGCGCGGCACGCCGTCGATAGTCTCCGTACTGATCGTTCCGGCCTGCTGACGCTGCTCGGCGTTGAAGGTGCCGCCGCCGCCGGACAGGTCAGCGCCCGCGCAGAACGCTCGCCCCCGGCCGGTGACGACCACAGCCCGCACATGGTCGTCGGCATCGGTCCGGTCGAAGGCGTCAATGAGCTCACCACGCATCACGTGCGTGAAGGCATTGAGCTTGTCGGGACGCTGGAGGGTGATCGTCGCAATGCCGTCGGCGACGAGATAGTCGATCTGCGAGTACTGTCCGGCCGTATCCGCGCCGTCACCGCGGCGCGCAGCTGTTAGGTCTGTCACCGTGTGACCGTAACACCAGCAGTTCGTCCCATTGCAGCTCCCTACGCCGGAAAGCCCGGAGGCCGCGCGGCCTCGTTCCACAGGTCACGCCACCATTCGCGCACCGCGCCAAGCGGGTCGTCGGCCACGGCAAGCGGAGTACCGAGCATCTTCGTGGCGCGCCGCCCCGTTTCGTACCGGGGCCATGGCCCCGACAGAGCCGAGGACGGATCGCCGGTAGCGGCAAAGGCCGCCCAGGCGGAGCGCATCGCCTGACCGAGGGAACGCCCTGCGTCGTCTACTCCCACGAACTCGGCCCAGCCGACCCGGTCGAAGGTGTCAAAGGTGAACGGGATGTCGACAGCGTGGAATGCACCCAGGTCCGCGCCGGGGTGATGTGACTGCCAGGTGAACGCGTAAGCGTAGGTCCGCGGGTTGTGCGCCGACTGAGCGTCAGCCAGCCGCTGGGCCGGCAGCCGCATGCCGCCGTCAGTCGTCAGGGCCGTCCAGAGGTCAGCGATGCCGTTCCGGCTGGTGCCCTCGCCCAGCTTCGTGTAGCAGTCCAGCAGCGCTGCCACCCGATCCTGCGGCGGTGCCGTGCCGCCCATCCGGTTCGTCAGGTAACGGGTCGTCCAGTCCGTTAGCTCCGCCCGGCTGATGTCGTTCACGGCCGGGTCCAGGTACAGGCGCATCTCGTCCGTCGTCGAGCCGATCAGCAGGTCGATGCCGGCCGCGTCGCCGCGGGCAAGGGCGACCGATGGAGTCGCCGCCACCACGTCGCCGTCGATGACCGGATGAAAGACCATCGCCCCGTACTCAGCCATCGAGCTGAGCGCGACCGCTTCCTGGGCGGCGAGGATCCGGTCGGCGGGTACCTCCAGCAGTTCCTTAGCCGTGGCGGCGCCCAGCTCGGTCAGCAGCCGTCCGGCGATGATGGCGGCAGTTTCCGGAGTCTGGGTGAAGTCCACGCCAGGGCTCTGAGCGATCGCGCGAGCGATCGAGCCCCTCGCGCCAGCCGACGAGACGAGATGGATGATGCATCCCGCCCCGGCTGATTCACCGAAGACCGTTATCCGAGACGGGTCGCCGCTGAATGCAGCGATATTTTCCCTTACCCAGCCGACGGCCAGAAGCTGGTCCCGGAGGCCGATATTGGCCCCTGCGCCGATCTCGGCGCCGCCGTGATTCCGCAGGTCCAGGAATCCGAAGGCGCCAACGCGGTAGTTGGCACTGACAACGACGACATTCTGCTCGGCGGCCAGCCGCGCACCGTCGTAGCTCTCCAGTGAGCTTGAGCCGATCGTGAATGCACCGCCGTAGAACCAGAGCAGGACGGGAAGCTTCTCCCCGGCACCGGCGGGACACCAGACGTTAAGTGTCAGGCAGTCTTCGCTGACCCGGTCGGGCGTCATGCCGGGCACGAGGCCTGCCATGGGACCCTCGGTGGCCTGGAACGGCGCCGGGCCGAAGTCAGCCGCTGCGCGCACACCCTCCCACGCCGGTCCGGGCTCGGCCGGGCGGAAGCGCATCGCGCCGGCCGGGCTGGCCGCATACGGGATTCCGGCGAAACGGTGTACCGCTCCGCTGGGAGTCTCTTCGGTTGCTCCGGCAAGCTCGCCCTGACTGATCTGCACGTGCGGGTTGGACATCGCATTTTCCTGTCTGAGAATGTCTGCTGAGATCGGCACGCATTCGCGTGCGCCGTCAATCCCCGTCGTCTGCGAAAAACGCCAGCATCGCCTTGCGGGAATCTGCGTAACTGCCCAGCTTTTCCGTGTACCCCTGCTCAAGCTGGTAGGCGTCTTTAAGCGGTAGCCATTCGGCGCGATTGAGTGATGCCTTGGCCAGCCGGATGGCCACGGGACTCTTCGCGGCGATCATGGCGGCCAGTTCATACGCCCGGCGGACAAGCTGGTCACTGGGCACCACCTCCGAGATTGCGCCGCGTGCCAGCATCTCGGCCGCTGCGATCGGCTCGCCGGTATAAAACGCCTGGCGCATCCGGGTGGGTCCCACCAGGCGGAGCAGGAACGACCCGCCGCCGAGCAGCCCGACGTTGATCTCAGGAAGCCCGAAGGTTCCCCTGGGCGACGAGAGGACGACGTCGCAGCAGGCGATCACCGCGAGCCCGGCGCCCAGGGCGGGCCCGTCCACCGCGGCGATGACCGGGACCGGGCAGTCGAGTACAGCCCAGAACGCCTGCCGCGTCAGCCGCTGGTGATCCAGATCGTCGGTCGCGTGATGCCCTGGGCGAGGCCCCTCCGCAGGATCGAGGCGGGCTTTGAGGTCGGCTCCGGCGAGGAAGGCCCGCGGCGACGCGGAGGTGAGAACGACAACGCGGATGTCCTCGCGGTCCTCCAAGCCCAGGAACAGATCCCGCAACTCGCAATAGACCTGGCGGTTCATCGCGTTGACGGGCGGCCGGTCGATCGTCACCGTACCGATGCCGTCGGCGACGTCCAGCCGGAAAAAGTCCACCCAGTCCTCCTTGCCGGGTCAGCTATCGCCGCCGGTCAGGAAGCCTTCCACCGCAGCGACAAAGGCATCCTCCTGCTCGATCATCGGGTAGTGCCCGGCCCCTTCGATGACGTGGAGCCGCGCATCGGAGATCAGGCTGACCATCTCCTCCGCGTACGGGAGGGGCAGCAAGCCGTCCGAGGCCCCGTGGACGACGAGCGTCGGCGCGGTCACGTACTTCAGGCGCCGCCGCAGGCCCCGCTCCGCGATCGGCCACATGAACTTTGTCGCCGTAGCCCTGTTCTGGGCTTCGAACAAGGCACCCGCGTCCGGGTCATCCGGGTCGGGCACGAAGATAGTGGGCTCCGGGTCGGGCCGGCTCTCCGGGTCATGCCACTTAGCCGCGAGTACCCGCCGGGGCGAACCGAACGGGTCAGGAGCCGGCAGGTCGTCAAGCCACAGCCCGAAGGAATCGACCAGGACAAGCCGCCGGACGACCTGCGGGGCCAGGGCGGCCAGCTCGGCCGCGAGCATCCCGCCCGTGGAGTGCCCCACCACGTCGATCTGGCTGACGCCCCACGACCCGATCAGCGACCGGTAGAACAGGACCAGGTCGGTCATGTCGCGGATCTGCTCGAAGCCCGTGGAGCTTCCGTAACCCGGCTGCTCAGGAGCGATGACCCGGTACTTCTGCGCCAGCCTGGTCAGGAATCCGGCGCTGCCCGGGTGGCGCTCGTAGCCGTGCAGGAACAGCAAGGGCTCGCCCGTTCCCTCCGACCAGATGTTGACATCAAACTGCCCGATGCTCTGGCGCTCGACGGCCATGGTGATCTACCTCTCTGTACTGGCTGACGGTTCGGTGCCGGAGACTGGCTTGGCCCACGCGTCAAGGACGTCGCGGGTGTGCTGGCCGATCTCCGGCGGGTAAACGACCTCATCGGGCGCGTGTGGCACCGAGGCCGACTGAATGATCCACGGCAGCGACTGAGTGCGGTAAACCTCGCTCGTCCCCGGCCACGCGGTGCGGTGGAACAGCTCGCGCAGGACGAACTGCTCCTCCCCCAGCGTCTCGTGCGGCTGGTAGACGCGGCCCCACCCCATCTTCATGGCCTGTCCCTCGCGGTAAGCCCGCTCGGCGTCAATCGACCGCAGGAAGTCTGAGATCACCTCGCCGGCGTGCTGGCCGGGAGCTGAGATCACGAACGGGTTCTGGCCCCGCAGTTCCATCAGATCCGCGTAGGCCGGCTCGTCGAGGTCCTGGATAGCGCCCTCCCGGCGCATCCAGTCCTTCAGGTCGGTCCACTCCCGCTGTGTCCGCGGCAGCAGCCCGAGCGGGTAGAAGTAGCTGCCGTCCGAGCTGACGAGCTGCCAGCGGCCGGTCGGGAACGGCGTCGCGTAGCCGCCGCCGCGGCGGTGCAGGACCTCCCGCCGGTAAACCCAGCAGGAGAACAGCTGCTCGGTGCCCTGGAAGGCAGCCGCCTGGGCGGATACATCGAAAAGCTCGGCGGTCCGGCCGCGGCGCACGGCCAGGAGGGCGGCGATGGCACCGTAGAGCCCGGCCGAGTGCATCGCCTGCTCGGCCGGCGGGATGATCGGGCTTGAGTTCTCTTCCGGCCCGTAACCGGAGAGCCCGGCCGTCCCGCCGCGGGCGGCCACGTGCAGCTCATCGGCTCGCTCGTCATCGCGGTGGTCCAGTCCGTAGGCCGAGAGCGCCACGACTGGTGTGGACCCGAAGCCGCCGGGCAGCGTTGCGGAGAAGCGGTCGTAGCTGTCCGCGCCGGCCAGCACCACATCCGCCGCCGCCACCAGGCCCGCCGCCGCGGACCGCCCTTCGCCGGTCTCCAGGTCGAGCGCAACCGACCGCTTGCCCGCATTGAAGTGCCAGAAATAGAGGCTGATCGGCTGGCCGGCCGGCGACACCGCCAGCGGCCACGCCCGGCGCAGTTCATGGCCGCCGGGAGGTTCGGCCACCACGACGTCCGCGCCGAGCTGCGTCACCAGTTTGGCGGCGAACTGGCCCCACCGGTCGGTGAGGTCGAGGACGCGGAGCTGCTGAAACGACGGGAACGGCTGGCGCACGAGAACCTCAGATCACTGCTTCGGCGGCGAGCTCGCGGATGTGATCCGGTGACATGCCGAGCAGGCCGCCGTAGATGTCGTCGTTGGCTTCGCCGAACATTGGCCCGGCGCGCCGCAGCTCGGGTCCCGCGGGCGACTGAATGGCGCCCATCTGGAACTCCCTCGGCCCGAGCAGCGGGTGGGTTGCCTCCTGGTAGTAGCCGCGCGCCCGCAGCGCCGGATCGGCCAGCATTTCCTCGGCGGTCAGGACCGGCGAGCAGGGCACGCCGGCATCGGCCAGCTCGGTGACGACCGCATCCCGCGTCCTCGGCTCCGTCCACGCGGAGACCACCTGGTCCAGCATCGGACGGTGGCCTGCCCGGCTCTTCTGGGCGGAGAACCGCGAGTCGCAGCCGAGATCGTCGCGGCCGATGACCCTGGTGAGCGCCGCCCACTGGTCATCGGTCCGGACGGAGATGGCGCACCAGCTATCCTCGCCCTGGCAGCGGTACAGGCCAGCCGGGGCGTCATCCGCGCCGAACGGCACGTTGCCCCAGGCGCTGAACGGCCGGCCGTTGACCTGGTAGTCGAGGATGGCCACCGACGTCAGCGCCACCGTCGCCTCGACCTGGCCGAGATCGATCATGGCGCCATTGCCCGTGGCCTCGCGGTCCTGCAGCGCCGCCAGGACGGCCAGGGCCCCGAAATACCCGGCCGTGTAGTCCGCGTAGGAGTAGCCGAGGCCGGCCGGCTCAGCCCCCGGCCGCCCGGTCATGCCATGGATGCCGCTGATCGCCTGCATGACGGGCCCGAAGACGAGGTAACCCTCGTTCGGGCCGCCCAGGCCGAAGCCGGTCATGCACAGGTAGATCAGTCCCGGCCGCACGGACTGCATGACCTCCCACGACAGCCCCCAGGACTCCAGCACATGCGGGCCCATGTTGGCCACCACGACGTCGCACTGCGCCACCAGGTCCAGGGCGATGGCGGCCGCCCTCGGATGGCGCATATTCAGCGTGACGCTGCGCTTGTTGCGGTTGAGGTTGTTCCACAGGCCGCCCTCCTCCCACGACCCCGGATCGGTGCCAGGCGGCTGACCCCGGTTGCGCATGCCGTCGGGATAGTGCGGCCACTCCACCTTGATCACCTCAGCGCCGAAGTCGCCCAGGATATGGGTGCATTGCGGCCCCGAGATGACCCAGGTGAAGTCGAGGACGCGGACGCCCGTTAGCGGCAGACCCGGCATGTCACCGGCCCGTATAGTGGGGCGTCCGCCGCTCGTTCCAGGCCACCACCGCTTCCTTGCTGTCCGCCAGGTCCGCGAGGAACCACCGGGACTCCTGCTCCTTCTTCAGCATCTCCGGGCTCGGCACCGCGCGCATCTGCCGCATCAGGGCCTTGGTCTGCCGGACGTGCTGCGGCGGCAGGGCGGCCAGCTTCCTCGCCCAGCGCATCGCCTCGTCCATCAGTTCCTCGTCCGGCACGACGGCGTTGAGCAGGTTGAGGGACAGCAAGCGCTCCGCGGGGACGAGCTCGCCGATGATGGCCAGCTCGGCCGCGACCGGCCAGGGGATGCCCTCCGCGCCGGCCAGCCAGTACGGGCCGAGCGCGCCGGTCGGCACCTCGGTCATGCCGAACCTGGCGCTGGCGGCGGCAATGCGGATGTCGCAGTCCAGCATCATGTACCAGCCGAGGCCGATGGCGAAGCCGTTGACCGCGGCGACGATCGGCTTGTCAGTCTCGGTCATGCCGAACAGGTTGTACTCGCTGGTGTAGGTGAGCGGCTTCATCTTGCCCTCGCCCTGCGAGTAACCCTCGGCCTGATCTTTCATATCCCGCCCGGCGCAGAACGACCGGCCGGTGCCGGTCAGTACGGCGACCCAGGCGTCGTCGTCATCGATGAAGGTCCGCAGCGTGCTGACGAACTCTGTCTTCAGCTGCGCCGAAAAGGCGTTCAGCCGTTCCGGCCGGTTCAGCCGGATGACGGCGATGTGATCGGCCAGCTCGTAGGTGACAAAGTCCATTCAGCTCTCCTCAGTGGTGGTGTCGGCCTGGCTCACGGCCCCGCTGTCTGCTGCTGGCGCCGGCGGAGCCTCATCCGGCTGCCGGGCCTGAATTTCGTAGGCATCCTCGAGCTGGTCCAGGCTGACCGCGCTTGCCTTGGTCGCCAGGGCGAGCTGCCCGTAGGAGAGGACGATGATGTCGTCGGCCACTTCCTGCGCCCTCTTGACGTACTGCTCGATGATGAGGAACGTGGTCGACCCGCGGAACTCGGACACGACCGTGAACAGTTGTTCCACGATGGCCGGGGCCAGGCCGTGCGACAGCTCATCGACGACGACGAGCGCGGGCTTCTGGATCAGGATGCGGCTGAGCGCCAGCATCTGCTGCTCGCCGCCCGACAGCATTCCGGCCCGGTCCTTCGCGCGCTTACCCAGGAAGGGGAAGATCGCCGCCGCCTGGTCCACTGCTTCCTGGCGCCCTCGCCGGCTGAGCCCGGACCGGCCGACCACAATGTTCTCCAGAACCGTGAGCGCAGGAAAGACGGTGCCCTGCTCGGGAATGTAGCTCACACCCCGGCGGGCCCGGCGGAAATGCGGCTCCCGGCTGATGTCGGCGCCATTCAGCAGTACCGAACCCGGGCTGGTGGCGAGGGTGCCGGCGACACAGGAGGCCAGAGTCGACTTGCCAGCGCCGTTCGGGCCGAGAATGGCGCAGATGCTGCCCGCCGCCACCTCGAACGAGACATCGCGCAGCGCGTCCAGCCCGCCGTAGGAATGGCTGAGACCGCGGATGGTCAAGGCCGCGCCGCTGACCGCACCTGCCGATGTCCCGGCCACCACATCCGCGGTGGTCATTCCTCGTCACCTCCGAAGTAGGCGTCACGGACCCGGGGGTCCTTGATGATCTCGGCGGCCGGCCCGTCGGCGATCTTGACGCCGAAGTCGAGGACGACCAGCCGCTGGGCCAGTCGCAGCACTGACTCCACGTCATGCTCGATCAGCACGACCGTGACGCCGAGCCGCCGCTGCACGTCAAGCAGGGCGTCGCCGAAGCTGTCCCGTTCCGTCTGGTCGAGCCCGGACAGCGGCTCGTCCAGGAGCAGCAGCTTCGGCTGGGAAGCCAGCGCCATGGCGAGTTCCACGATGCGCAGCCCGCCCAGGGACAGGCCGGACAGGCGATCGCCGGGCCTGAGGCCCCAGGGCTCGGCCGCCACGAACGCCGTCAGCTCGTCGGAGTCCGAGGGGCCGCTGTCACCGGCCCGCGAGGTGAGCCGGCCCCACAGGTTCGGGATGTCCCTGGCCAGTGCGAGGTGCTCCGCCACGGTCATCTCGGGGAAGAGCATGGCTCGCTGGAAGGTCCGGGCCAGGCCCAGGTGGACGCGCCGGTGCACGCTGACCCGGTTGCAGGCCGACGAGCAGATCGAGAGGGAGCCCGCCGATGCCTTGACCAGTCCGGTGATGACATTCAGCATCGTGGTCTTGCCCGAGCCGTTGGGACCGATCAGCCCGACGAACTCCCCGGCCGTGGTCGTGAGCGAGATGTCCGACAGGGCGGTCAGGCCGCCGAAGCGGACGGTGATCCCGTCTAGCCGGAGGGTTTCCTCGGTGCTGGTAATGGTTTCCGCGGTGGCGCTAGTCATGACGGCTCCCTCCGCCCACGACAACCGGGTCACCGGCCGCCGAACCGGACGAGAGGACGAGCGACTGCGCGGGTTCTCGGCGTCGGATCAGTTTCTGCAGGATCTCCGACCACTGGGCCAGGAAACCGCGCGGGTCACGGGCGATGCCGATGGCGCCGAGGCCGAACAGGACGGTCGGAAGGTTGCCAAATCCGTTGATCGTGACGAGCTCGAAGGCGGCCGGGGCGATGGCGAACATCAGCCCGGCGACCAGCGCGCCGCCGTAGCTCCGCACGCCGATCGTGACCACGACAGCGAGCCAGACCAGACCGGTCAGCAGGGCGAAGTCAGCCGTGCTGACGTTGCCCTGCTCGATGCCGATCAGCCCGCCGCCAAGGCCGGCGATCGCCGACCCCAGGGTGAACACGCCCACTCGGAAGGCGCGCACATTGACGCCCAGGCTCTCCGCCTCGATCGGATTGCCGCGGATGGCGGTGGACACCCGGCCGAACCGGCTCCGGCGGAACCAGACGACCAGAAACGCGAGCACCGCGAAGAGGACGGCCCCGAGCAGGATGTCGCTCTGGGAGGTGTTGAGCCCGCCGATCGCGAAGACCGGGTAGTTGACGCCCGCCGGCGGGATCAGCGCCTGGAGATTGAACGTGAAGGTCTGGCAGAACAGGGCGAACGCCAGCGTGACGAGGGCGAAACCGACCTGATCCAGGCGGGTCCCGACCGCTCCCAGCACGACACCGCAGACCGCGGCGCAGAGCACGGCAATGATCAGGCTGAGCGGCAGCCCCAGGCCGGCATCGGTGGCCAGGCGGCCGGCCACGATCGCCCCCATCGCCGCGATGCCCGCCTGCCCCAGGCACAGGATGCCGCCGTTGCCGGTCGAGATCGTGAAGCTGAGGAACGTGACGGCGAACGCGATCCCCGCTGCCAGCGTCGCCGTCCAGTACCCGTTGAACGCGTACATCGCCACCAGCGTGAACACTGCGCCGGCTACGAGGGCAATCACAAACCGGCCGGGTCTCAGCTTCCCCAGCGCTGGCAGCCGGCTAATCAGCGCCTGCCCGAGGGTGTCCCCGTAGGCGCGGACCGTTCCCATGCTGGCCGCATCCTGCCGGCCCCGGAGGCTGGAGCGGCCGACGAGCAGCAGGCCGGCCAGCAGGAAGAAGGGCAGTGCGGGCACCAGGCCGTTCGCGATCACGCTGCCCTGCGGCGCGTACCCGGTGATCTCCGAGGCGAGCACCCCGAGCGCCAGGCCGGCGATGGTGGTCACGAGCAGCGAGCGGAACCTCCCGGCCAGGGCCACGCTCAGCGCCGCCACCGACAAGGAGGTGTAGATGCCCGGATCCAGCTGGAGCAGCGGGCTGAGCAGGATGCCGGCCGCCCCCGTAAGAAATGACGTCAGGATCCAGGAGAAGGCACTCAGCCGGACCGTGTTGATGCCGGCCCCGGCGGCGAGGCCGGGCCGGTCCACGACGGCCCGGATGGACAGGCCCAGTCGTGTCTTCTCGACGGCCAGAATGAGGCCGCCGAGAAGCACGACTGCGCCGATGACCGCGGCCAGCTGGTCGCGGGTGGTGTTGAACGAACCGATCCGCAAGACCGCGAACCCGTTCGGGACGATGCCCGGCGTCTGATACACGTTCTCCGTTGGGAGCGCGAACAGCATCAGCGACGGGAGCGCCACCGCGATCCCGATGCTGGCCGTCAGCTGAACTATCAGATCTCGGTTCTCGATGTAACGGAACACCCCGGCCCAGATCAGCAGCCCGAAGGCCGGCGCTGCCAGGAGGCAGAGCACGGCCGCCGGAGCCAGGGCCCAGTGATTGACGGTGACCAGATGATAAAAGAGGTAGGCGGTCGCATACGCGGTGGCGCCTACCGCCAGATTGATCACGCCGGTGAGGCTGTAGGTCAGCGTGATGCTCCCGCCCAGCAGGGCGTACAAAGCACCGATCACGATGCCTGGATATAGATACAGCAACGTCGGCAGCTTTCACTCGTCGTTACAGGACTGGCCTGGGCCGGGGTGGCAGGTTGCTACGCCGGCTCGCCGACGCCGCACTCGAACGGGTTCGTAGCGTTACCGGTCACGATCTTCCACTGGCCGTTGACGATCTGGGCCAGCGCGAAGCACGGGTTGAGCTGCGTGTGCATCTTCGGGAACGTGACCGGCGGGAAGAGCCCGTCACCGGTGTAGCCGCTCATCTTGTTGCCGGCCGCGATGAGGTTCGCGGGGGTCGGCGAGTTCTTCCCGAGCTGATCGACTGCGCCCTTGAGCATCATCATGTTGGCCCAGCCATTCAGCGCCTCGGCGTTCTGCACGTTGGCCGGCGAGTACGTCTTCATGGCCGAATTGTAGGTCTGGATGCCCGGAACCTGCGGGTTGTACCAGGTGGCGCTGAACACCTCGGAGAGCAGGCCGTTGATCGTCTTGCCGAACTGCTGCGGGATCGCCGGGCTGACGCCGAGGGAGCCGGCGACCACCCAGGCGTTCGGAGAGCCCACCTGGGCCATGTCCGCCTGCAGCTGCGGGGCCGCGGTCCCGTAGACGTTGGTGTAGACGCCCTGGGCACCCAGGCTGTGCAGCTTCTGGGCCAGCGACAGCAGGGCCGCCGAGCTGGTGTCATCTACGGTGTAGTTGGTGTAGATCAGGTTGCCGCCGGCCGCCGTGACGCCCTTGGCCACCGAGTGCGCGGCGACCGCGTTGCCGGAGTCCGCGTCCGACACGACCGCGATCTTCGTGTGGCCCTGGCTGACCATGTACTTGCTCTGGACGTTGGCCTCGTACCCGATCCAGTTGCCCTCCTGGGAGAAGAACCCGTTCGTGCCGGGACCGTAGAACTGCGGCACGATGCCGGGGCCGAACACCGGGATCTTCTGCTGCTCCAGGTACGAGGTGGCGCTGCCGAAGTAGACGTCCTGGCTGACCATCGCATCGGCGCCGTTCTCGACCGCCAGCCGCGCGTCGGATAGGACCGAGCTCGCGTTGCTCTGGGTGTCGTAGACCGACAGCTTCAGCTGGTGGCCGTCCAGGCCGCCGTGGGCGTTATAGTACGAAACGAACGCCTTGACGCCGATAATCTGCTGGCCGAACGTGGTGGCCAGAGTGCCAGACTGGTCGCCCAGGTACGCGACATTGATCACCGAGCTGGTATTGCTGGTGGTGCTGCCACCGCCACCCCCGCCACCCCCGCTGCTGGCACAGCCAGCGGACATGGCGGCAACCAGGGCTAGCCCGGCCACCGGGGCAACCATGCCCCGCGTCCGGAATGCACGGCCATTACGGCCCGAGCGCATATCCTTCATATCTGTTCTCCTTTGGCACGATACGTGCACATTGAAAAATATGTATGTGTGTCCGGCAGCGCTGGCGGACACGATGCGGTCAGCGCCAGTCAGTTTCATCCGTCACGGAATCGGCCAGCAGGGCGAGGGACTCATGCTCAGAGCCCCACGCCAGTGACCGCTCCTTGGCCCGCCTGCTGAAGAAATGCAGTGGGTACTCCTCGGTCATGCCCATGCCGCCGTGGAGCTGGTGCGCCGTCAGCGTCACGAAGACCCCGGTCCGCGACGCGGCTGCCTTGGCGGTGGCCAGGTCAGCTGGAGAGCAGGTGCCATGTTCGACCTTCCATACCGCCTCGTACGTCAGGTACCTCGCCGCGTCGAGCGCGGACACCATGTCAGCCGCCTGCTGCTGCACGGCCTGAAACGTCCCGATCGCCCGACCGAACTGCACCCGATCGCGCACGTACGGGATGGTGAGATCGAGGGCTTGCTGGGCGAAGGCCACCAGCTGCACGCAGCACAGGACCGTCGCGGTCTGCGTGAGCAAAGCGGCGGCATCTTCGCCGCCGGCTGCGATCGCTGGCACGCGCGTGTAGGCAGCGGCCGACTGCGGCGTCCGTCCCACGTTGTCGAGCGAGCGCTGCGTGACCCCGGAGTTGCCCGCGTCGACCAGCAGCAGCTGCGGGCCGACCGGGCCGGAGGCGCTGACGAGGTGGTGAGTGGACGCGGGCCCGTAATCCACGTACCGGATCGAGCCGGACACCGCGCCCTCGGCGGAGACGGTGATCTCATCACCGGGCCCGGCCAGCGCCGGAGCGACCGCGCCAGCGTTCTCGACGACGGCCTCCGCGAGCGCAGCCTGGGCGCCTTCGGTCCCCCGTCTGGTCAGTGTGTAGACACAGGCCATCGTCTCGGCGAACGGCACGACGGCTGCCGACTTGCTGATCTCCTCCAGGGCCACGGCGACGTCCAGCAGGTCGGCCCCACCGCCGCCCATCGACTCCGGGAAGGCAAAACCCAGCCAGCCGTCGGCAGCGAGCCTCTTCCAGAGGGCGTCGTCGTGACCCCCCTCGGCGATCACCGCGCTGACACGCTCCCAGGACACCTCGCGCTGCAGCTGCTGCCGCATGCTGTCCCGGATCATTTCCTGGGTGTCGGACAAGCCAAGGTTCACGCGGGCCGCCTTTCTCGGGGCAGGCCAAGGCCTCGCTCGGCGATTATCGTGCGCTGGATCTCGTTCGCGCCGCCGGTGAAGCGCTGAAGGGCGGAGAACCACAGCTGCTTCTCCAGGCGCCCGCGGACGGGCGAGCCGACCGGAGAGTCCGCCACCTGCGTCCCGTCCCGGCCGAGGAGGTCCATCATCGTGCCGGTCATGCGCGTGCCGAGCTCGGTCGCCCAGACCTTGCTCGCCGAGGCCTCCTTGCTCGGCGCCTCGCCGCTGGCCACGATCGATCCGGTGGTCATGACCAGAGCCCGGAGCATGGACAGGTCGAGCCGGATCTCGGCCAGCTTGCGGCGGGCGACGGGATCGGCCAGCACGTCAGGCCTGGTCGCATTCAGGTAGCCGATCGACCACTCGAAGACGTGCACCAGGTCCATGTAGTTGTTGATGGCCATGGTCGCCCGCTCGTGATCGAGTGCGGTCGCCAGCATGTACCAGCCACGGTTCTCCTCGCCGATCCGCCAGTCGGCGGGCACCACGACGTCGTCGAAGAACACCTCATTCGTCCGGTGGTGGAACATCATCTCGATCGGCCGGATCGTGATGCCCTTGAGGTTGAGCGGCACGATGAAAATCGAGATGCCGCGGTGCTTCGGCGCCTGCGGGTCGGTCCGGACGGCGAGGTAGACGTGCGAGGTCCAGTGCGCGTCCGACGTCCAGATCTTGCTGCCGTTGATGACGTAGGAGTCGCCGTCCCGGACGGCCCGGGTCCGCAGAGACGCCAGGTCAGACCCGGCGTTGGGCTCGGAGTAGCCTAGCGCGCAGGTGATCTCGCCGCTCCAGATCTTCGGCAGGTACTCCGCCCGCTGGGCGTCGGTACCGAACCGCTGGATGGCCGGGCCGATCATGGACGACGTTCCCCGGCGGCCGTAGTGGACGTCGGTATAGGCAAGCTCGATCGCCAGCAGGAACTGGTACCAGGGACTCATCTCCTGGCCGCCGAGATCCTTCGGCCACGACCTGCGCAGCCACCCGCGGCGGTCGAGTTCGGCCAGATTCTCCCGGCTTTCCGCCGAAGCCCAGTTCTCCCGGTCCTCGTCCTGATCCCAGGAAGGCTTCTGGCTGCGCTCAGCCGCGAACTGGCGAACCTCCTCGCGGAACTCCGCCTGTTCGGGCGGCCAGTCGAAGCGCACAGCTGTCTCCTCTACGACCGGACAGAAGCGGCAGCAGCCTGCCGGGCCGCGAACTCCGCGACCTTGGCCTGGCTGATCTTGGGCGTCCACCGGTCCTCGTACTCCGACCACAGGTCCCGCAGCTTCGGGATGACCTTGGTGCCGAAGAGCTCGGTGTTCATCGCCGCCGTCTCCTCCGGCAGGTCCCCGAGGTGCATGCACGTGATGAGTTGCCCGAGGCGCAGGTCGGTGGCCAGCTCGCGGACGCGCTGCTCGACGCGCTCGGGCGACCCGGCGATGATGTAGCCGAGTTCGTCGTACTCCCAGAAGCTGAGCTCGCCGCGCAGGGCCTTGCGGCGCTGCTCCGCCGACTGGCTCTTGGAACGGCGCAGAGACTCCCGGTAGGACGCCTGGGACATGAAGCCGGGCGGCGTCGCGAACTCGAGCGGCACCGGGTTCTGCTGGTGCCAGTACTTGATCGAGTCGTAGTACAGATCCTCGGCCTCAGCGTCGGTGTCGGCGCAGCAGATGATCTGGGTGAACGCCATCCGGTGCGGGTTGAGGTTGGCGCCGGCCTTCTCGGTGTGGTCCCAGAAGCCCTTGACGATCGGCTCGGCCGCCTGCTTGCCGGAGAACGACAGGTAGCCGTAGCAGTAGTCGCACTCGTTGACCAGGTCCCAGGTCTCGAGGCTGCCCGAACCGGGAATCCAGATCGGCACATTTTCCTGGACCGGCCGCGGCCAGGTGTTGACGTAGCGGAGCTTGGTGTAGTTGCCGTTGAAGCTGAACGGCTCGTCGGCCGCCCAGGCCCGCAGAATGAGCTCGCGGGCCTCGTGGAAGCGCTCGCGCAGCTCGGCAGGCGGCGTGCCGTAGGAGAAGGCGCTGTCCATCGGCGTCCCGAACACCATCCCGGCGATCAGCCGGCCGCCGGACAGGCAGTCCAGCATCGCCAGTTCCTCGGCGACCCGCTGCGGCGGGTTGTAGAGCGCCAGGGAGTTGCCGCAGATCGCGATCGCCGACGTCTCCGTCGTGGTGGCCAGGATCGAGGCGAGCAAGTTCGGCGATGGGGTCATCGCGTGCCACGTCTGGTGATGCTCGTTGAGCAGCAGGCCGTCCCAGCCGAGCCGGTCGGCGCCCTGCATCAGCCGCAGGTACATCTTGTAGTCACGGCCGATCTGCTCGGGATCGGCCATGGCGGTCGGCGGGGTGACCCACGCGCTGCGCACGTTCTCGGTCGCGTTAGGCGGCAGTTTGGTGTAGTACTGCTGTGCGAACCAGTGGAACTTCACTTTTCTGATCCTTCTGGACTCAAGGCGGTCAGGCCCGGGCACTATCCGACGGGCAGGTTTGCGGGCGTCGGCCTACTTCGGCGAGAAGTACGGGATGACTTCCTCGCCGACGAGCCGAATGCTTTCCATCACGGCAGCGTGGTCAAGGCCGCCGACCTGCTGGAAGCACAGCAGCCGGTCGGTGCCGATGTCGCGGTAGCGCTCCATCTTGCGCCGCACCGTCGCGGGGTCGCCGATGATGACAGAGTCCTGCTTGTTGAGGACGCTGAAAACCTCTTCCGGCGCCATCTCCTCGCCGCGGGCCAGTCGGCCGACGATGGCCAGGGTGGCCTGGGTCAGGTCCGTCTCCTCGACGCCTTCGGGCCGGATGTCGCCGATGAGGCCCGCCCCGGCATTGAGCTTGACGCCGGCGTCGGCGTCGGCGGTGCCGCCGGCTGCCCTGATCGCCTCCTCCTGCATCAGGAGCAGCGCTTTGAGCTCGAAGAACTTGACGATGGCGTTCTGGTACCACGCGCACGCGGCGGCCGCGCCATTCTGGATGGCCTGATCCATCGTCTCGGCGCAGTGCACGAACGTGAACACGCCGGCCTGAGCGTTGACGAACGAGCCGACGGGATCGGCCGACTTGAGCGCCTCGCGGTAGATCTGGAAGAGCTGCGCCATGGCCTCCAGGGGCAGCATCAGCGTGACGCCGAGCACGCCGACGCCCAGCTCGCCGGCGGACCGGAAGCCTTCCTCGCTCGTGCAGGTGGACCACATTGCCGGGTGCGGCTTCTGCAGTGGCTTGGGGATGACGGTGAGGTCCTTGATCTTGATGTCCTCGCCGTCCCAGCTGAACTTCTCGTTGGTCCACATCTGGGCGACCATCCGCATCGCTTCGATCTGCTGGCGACGGGTGTCGTCCGGGTCGATCTGGAACGTGCGCCACTCGGGGATCGTGGACCGCGCGAAGCCCATCTCCAGGCGGCCGCCGCTCAGGTGGTCGAGGGTGGCCGCGCGCTCGGCGATGCGCACCGGATGGTTGATGTTGTGCGGGGCCAGGACGGCGGAGTGGCCGATCCGGATCCGCTTGGTCCGCTGGGAGATGGCCGTGAGCATTAGCTCGGGCGCCGAGCTATAACTCATCTCGACCGCCCCGTGGTGCTCCACCTCCCACCAGCAGCCGTAGCCCATCCGGTCGGCGAGCTCGGCCTGGGCCAGCGTCTCGCGGAAGAGCTGCCCCTCCTGGCCGGGCTGCAAGCCCGCCTTCTCGACCTCGCAGAAGATGTCTATCTCCACGCTGACCTCCTCGGACTTTGGCGATCTCCCCGACGTCGTTGCGAACTAGCCAACACTAGACAGTAAGTGAGCATACGGTTTCCCGCATTCCCGGTCAACGGTGTTTCGGGGAGGTAAATGCGCCGCCGAAGGCAATCGCGCCATATCCGGGCAGACATGCGAGGCCGGTCCGCCACCGCGACCTACGTGGCCGAAACCACGAGGTCATTGCGGTGCCGCAGGCCCAGCAGGCTCACCCCCGGCTGACTGATGCCGGCCACCGACCCAGGCCGCAGCGGCCCACTCGTCGTGCTCGCCCAGCAGGGGCGCTCGCCGGTACCAGGCCCCGCGGGGGACACCGGCCTCGGTCCACGGCAGCGCCAGCAAGAACGAGCCTTCGTCAATTTCCGGATGCGGCAAGCGGACGAAGGTACCGCGAGCGGCCAGCTGAGGATCGTCCGGCAGCGCCTCCGGCCTGACCGCAGCGTAGGCGGGCACGCCGGCTGCCTGCAGACTGCCGACGAGGTCGTCGATGTCCTGCGCGGCCCGCTCGCGCAGGAACACCTCGGCCGTGCTCGCGGTCACCGGTTCCGTGCCCCCGCGGCCAAGCGCCCGTCCGACCGCGTCCGGCCAGGAACTCCCGGCAGGCGCGGAGACGGCAAGATAGCGGCTATCACCCAGATCGACAATCGCCTCGTCGAGGTCCGGGATGGCCGCGGCTGCGAGCGCCGTCATGCGCACCGCCATGACCTCCGCCATGGACAGGTCGATCGTGTAGGCGCCATGGCCTCCGCCGAGCCACCAGCCTGCCACGAGCGTGGCCGCCCACATCGCACTCGCGTAGTCAGCCATGACGGTCCGGATGGTGAGGTCCCGGCGGCCAGCCAAGGTCACCACGGCATCCTCGGTCCCGGCCGCGGCCTGGACGTTCGGGGCGTAGCCACGGTACCCGCCGCCCAGGCCGGTCCGGCCGAAGGCTGAGATCGAGAGCATGATCTGCTCCTGGTCGCTCGCCTCGATGTCGAGCCCGATCCCGGATTGCTCCAGCCGCTTACGCCCGGTGTTCTCGATGACCGCGTCAGCCCAGCGCAGCGAGCCGTCGGTGTGGAGCCGGGCCACCCCTTCGGTCACGCTGCGCTTGCAGTAGTTGGCGCCCTGGAAGTAGGCACCGCGATTGATTCCGGGGATCCCTCCGGCGAACGGGCCGTTCTGGCGATAGAGCTCGAGGCGCTCGGTCGGTTCCACCCGCACCACGTCGGCACCGATAGCGCCGAGGACCGCGCCCGTCAGGGGCCCGGCGAGGACGTTGGACGACTCAAGCACGTGCAGGTTCCCGAGCACCGGCGGCGAGTCCGGCAACGGCCGCGCCGGCCGGCTGCGAGCGGCCGGGGTGATCAGGGCTGGCACGGCCAGGGGCTGCTCGTCCGGCACCGGCGGCGCCCATCCCCTGGACCGGAACAGGGCAGACATAGCGACCTCGTCGGCCGGGCGGACGGCGGTAGCCGAGACCCCGCGAGACTGGAGGTAGGCCTCGAGCTCGTCCTTAGCCCAGGTGCTGCTCCACTCGGCCACGACCTCGTCGATCATCTCCGCGCCGGCCACCCGATCGGGTACCTCCGGGAAGATCGGGATCCAGTCGGGCCGCCCCATGGCATTGCAGAAGGCCGTGAACTGATGGTTGTCGACGACGATGATCTGGATCCAGCCGTCCTTGGCGGGGAACGGCCCGGACGGAGCCGAGTACCGTCCTGCGACGCCCGCCGGGATGCCGCACTTGTGCAGCACGTGACTCGGCGTCTGCTGGTTCGTGGCGAAGGCGACCGCGTCCTGGGCCGACAGGTCCAGATGCACGGGGGTGCCCCGGGTCCGGCTCAACGAGACGCCGTGCAGAGCGGCCAGCGCCGCCGCGTAGCCGGCGCTCTGCAGGGCCTGCCCGCCGGGGATCCGGTAGACCCCGCCCTGACTGTCGTAGACCCCGGCGAGCAGGCCGCCGGCGGCCGCGCAGACGAGGTCGGTGCCGAGATACGAGCTCGCCGGGCCGGTCAGGCCGAACGCGGACGCCGTCACCCAGCAGTGGCGGACCAGGCCACTGCCATCGCCGAGCTCGCGGGCCACAAGTCCGAGGTAGTCGTCATCGGCGGCGCGGACCTCCACGCGATCGCAGATCACGACGTCGCAGGCAGGCCCGGTGAAACCGGCCGGGTCGGCGATCTGGTCGACCGTCGCCCCGAGCGCCGCCAGGACGCCGGCCGCCACCCTCGCGGCCGGACCGGTCCCGATCACGCAGGCCCGCAGCCAGGTGAGGTAGGCCGGGCTTCGCAACCCGGCCGGATCCGGGTGCGGCGGATCGCTGACGGCCGGGGCGGTCGCCACGACCGCCTCAGCCACGGGACGCCACCGGCAGCCGGGCGGAGAGCGGCCAGACGGGAGCAGCTAGTGCTCGATCGTAAAGTACTATAACGTGCACCACGATGCGACTGTAAAAGCCGCGAACGCCCAGTGTCAACAACTCCGCCTGGACGGTGCGAAATGCTCATCGGAGCAAACCTGATCGTCAACGAGGCCACGCCCTCGATCATCGACCTCGCGCAGCGAGCCGAGGACCGGGGCATGAACTGTATTTTCCAGGGCGAGCACAGCCATATTCCCGTGACTACGGTGTATCCGGCCACTGCCGGGACCGGCGGGAAGATTCCGGAGTTCTATCGCCGGTTCCCCGATGTCTTCGTGACGCTGGCCGCCGCTGCCGCGGTTACGACGCGGATCCGGCTTGGCACCGGGGTGGCTCTCGTGGCGGAGCACAACTCGTTCCATCTGGCCAAGGCGACGGCCACCCTCGACCGCATTTCCGGCGGCCGCCTGGACTTCGGCGTCGGTTACGGCTGGAATCCGCCGGAACTGGCGAACAACGGGGTGCCCTGGGAGGACCGCCGCCAGGCTTTCGGCGAGAAGCTCGCCGTCCTGAAGCGCCTGTGGACAGAAGAGGCCGTCGCGAGTGACAGCACCTACAGCTCGTTTACCGAGTCGTGGGTCTGGCCGAAGCCCGAGCAGCAACCGCACCCGCCGGTGCTGCTCGGCGCGGCCGGCTTCCGCTGGCAGCTGGAGGATGTCGTGCGGCTGTGCGACGGCTGGTACCCCATGGACAGGCCCGAGGTGCCAGCCCGGCTCAAGACCCTCCGGAAGCTGGCGGCCGATGCTGGCCGGCCTCAGCCGACGATCAGCATCAACATGATGGCCGGTCAGATGCCGGGCGCGTCATGGTACTGGCAGGACGCCGCCGCCATGGAGGAGCTACTGCAGAAGGCGGCCGCCTACCAGGAGCTGGGCGTGCAGCGCATCGTGGTCGGGATCCCGATGGACACCCTGGACAACGCCACCCGCGGCCTCGACGCCCTGGCCACGCTCATCGACCGCTTCGCCTGACCCCGGCGCTAACCCTAAGCGTGCTGGGCTGCCCGGCTCACATGGCAGCCCAGCACGCACGACCGCGCGCGGCCGCTACCCCTCAGTACTTTGAACCGCCGGCATCGATGGCGAACTGGGCCCCGGTCACGTAACGGGACTCGTCGGACGCGAGGTAGAGCACGGCATTGCTGATGTCGATCGGCTCGAGCACGCTGACCGGCAGCAGGTGCTGGAACATCCCGCCCAGTTTCGGATTGTCCGCCAGGGCCTGGAAGAAGGTAGGCGCCCCGACCATCGGGGTGTTCACGCCGCCGGGGTGAACGCTGTTGACCCGGACGTTGTACTCAGCCAGTTCCATGGCCAGCGAGATGGCCAGGCCGGTAACGCCCCACTTGCTGGCGACATACGACGGCATGAAGGGCGTACCGCGCAGGCCCGCCGCGGAACTGGTGATGATGATCGACCCGCTGTTCTGCGCGACGAGGTGGTCTGCGCAGGCTCTGACTGTGTTCCACACGCCGGTCAGGTTGATGTCGATAGTGTCCTGCCAGATCTCGTCGGTGCACTCGTTCCATGGCGTCGGGAAGCAGATCCCCGCGTTTGCCACCACGATGTCGAGCCCGCCGAGCTCGCTGACCGCCGTCGCCGCGGCCGACTCGACCGCTGCCTTGTCGCGTACATCCAGCTGAATCCCGACCGCCCGCCGGTCCAGCGCCTGGACTAGCTCGACCGTCTCGTCCAGCTGATCCTTGGTCGATCCCGGGTACGGGGAGTTCCTGAATCCGGTGCAGATGTCGACGGCGACGATGTCCGCCCCCTCCTCGGCCAGGCGCAGCGCATGACTGCGGCCTTGTCCGCGGGCGGCTCCCGTGATGAGTGCGATCTTGCCGGCAACGCGTCCCATTCTGTGGCCTTTCTTTAATACGACGGCTGGGTCTGGAGAATCTGCGGAGTCATGCGGGCTTCGGTGTCTCGCCGCGCCCCCATTCCGCAGCTCGCTTCATCACCTCGTTGAAGGGCCGGTCGGTGTCGTACGAAGGCTCGCGCGGCAGGCCGAGGACCCGCTCGCTGATGACGTTGCGCATCATCTCGTTCGTCCCGCCGGCGACGGCGATGGCGCGCGCGCCGAGGTAGTCGGTCACGGGAACCGGCTGCTCGTCGGCGGGCGCCCAGGTCAGGCCAGTGCCCCCGCCGATCTCGATGCCCGCCAGCGCCCGGAGCGGGGTATAGGTGCCGGCCGCGAGCTTGGGATAGCAGGCCAGGCTGGCCGAATCGCGGCCGCCGTCGGCCGCCAGTTGCGCCACGCGCGTGCTCAGCTCAGCGTGGACGGTGTCGTGGATGTGGGCCTGCGCGATCAGGTCCTGGACGTGCCGGTCGCCATCCCGGCCGGCCGACCGGGCCAGGTTGGCCAGGTCGGCAGCCGGCCGCCGGGCGACGGCGGCCGGACGCGGTTTAGCCCGCGCGCCGACCTGGCGTTCCATCACGAGCATGGTCCGAGCGACCGTCCAGCCATGATCCACCTCGCCGACGACGTCGTCGCCGCTCAGCTCGACGTCATCGAAGAACTCCTGGCAGAACTCCGCCCGGTCGTTGATCTGCCGGAGCATCTGCACCGAGATGCCAGGCTGGTCGACCTTGACCGCGAACCAGGTCAAGCCCCGGTGCTTCGGGACGTCCCAGTTCGTTCGGGCCAGGCACAGGCCCCAGTCGGCGTAGTACGCGCCGCTCGACCAGACCTTGGATCCCCGCAAGAGCCATCGGTCGCCATCGCGGACGGCACGAGTGCGGACACCAGCCAGGTCTGAGCCTGCGTCAGGCTCAGAGAAGAACTGGACCCAGAGTTCCTCGCCGGCCAGCACCTTCGGGACGTGCCGGGACAGGAACTCGGGCGATGCGTGGGCCAGCATGGTCGGGACGCAGATCCCCCACGTCGTCCGGCCCAGGATGCCGAATTCGGCGACCCGGAAGTCCCGCGCCGCGTCATCGAAGGCCTGCTGGTGCGCGCGGCTCAGGCCCTGGCCACCGAATTCCTTGGGCCAGGTGATCCCGGCGTAACCGCCCTCGAACAGCAGCCGCTGCAGGGCGCGCTCTCGCCGGTCACGCTCGGGTGACCAGTGCTCCGGGTCAGCCCCGGCTGGGTCGTCGGCCGCCCGCGGCTCAAGGTGCTCGGCCAGCCAGGTCCGGGCCCGCTCGCGGTACTCCGCCAGGTCGGCGGTCAGCTCAGCCATGTCCGTCACTGCCAACTGCCTCCGGAAGGTCGTAGTAGCGGGCGAGCCGCCGACGATGCCAGGCCGCGTCGCCGTAGAGGGCGGCGTCCATCGTGAGTCGCCGCAGGTACAGGTGATGGTCGTGCTCCCAGGTAAAGCCGATACCGGCGAACACCTGGAGGCAGTTCTGGCCGAGACTGAGCCCGCTGTCGCTCACGTACGCCTTGGCCACGCTGGCCACCTCGGCGCCAGAGTCGCCCGCGGCGACGGCCCTGGCCGCAGCGTCGCTGATCACCCGGCTCCCCTCGAGCAGCATGCTGGTGTCGGCGAGCAGGTGCTTGACCGACTGGAACGTCCCGATCGGGCGGCCGAAGGCGATCCGGTCCCTGGAGTACTGCAGCGCCAGCTGGAAGTCCTGCTCCATAGTGCCGACGGTCTCGGCGGCGGTAAGAACGCACGCCACCTGAAGCTGGTGCTCGGCCGCCGCGGCCCCGCCACCGGGCACCCCGACTACGGCGTCGGCCGGAACCGCGACGCCAGTCAGCTCCACCTCGCTGAACGACCGGGACAGGTCGATGCTGCTGACCGGCCGGATGGAAATGCCGGGAGCTGAGGCCGGCACCAGGAACTGGCCGATGCCGCCGCCGGACCCGGCAGTGATGAAGAAGTAGTCGGCGCGCTCGGCGTCCTGGACGAGGGCCGCGGTTCCGGTCAGCGCGTACCCACCAGGGGCTGGCTGCCACCGGAGTGCCTCGCCCGTCTCCCAGTGACCTCCCGGGCCGGCGGATAGCCAGGCCACCACGGTCGTACCCTCGATCACCGCGGGCAGAATGCCGGCCTGTTGCGCGGGTGACCCGTCGCGGGCCAGGGCGTCGGCGACGACGTTCATGGGGACGAACGGGCCCGGCTGGAGGGATCGGCCGCGCTCATGGGCAACGACCGCAGCGTCCACCAGGCCCGTGCCGGAGATGCTTCCGCCGCCGTGTTCCTCGGGCACGAGGGCGGCGAACCAGCCCAGCTCGCCGGCCCGATGCAGGTATCCGGGCTCGATCGCGGGCCTGCCGTCGGCCGCAGCCCGCAGCTTCTCGATCGGCCACTCACTCTGAGTGAAGCGCTGGGTGGCAGCCCGGAGTATGTCCAGGTCATCGGATAGGGGCAGGTCCAGAATCGGGCACCTCACACAGCTAGGCTGATCACCGCCATATGGTATAGTACTGTGCGATGTCTCAGACGGCCAGACATGGTTGGCGAGAGGGGCCAGTGGATCGGGGATGCAGGTTGGTCAGCCCTCAGACTGTTCGCCGCCAGGGCCTAGCACCGACCCACCTTCGGCCGTCCGCACGCAAGTTCCTCTGGGTGATCCAGGCTGAACAGCATGCGAAGCAAGCTACAGGCAGCATCCGCGAGGGCCGCCTTCGACAGGAGCCGGGCGGCGAAGCTCGCCCTGCGCTCGGAAAGGAGACATGGTGCAACTGCGTGCCGGCATGCATCTGGTGAGCGTCGTCAGCCCCGCCAGCGTTATTGTCCTCCGCGCCCCGAAAAAAGATGTCGAGGTGTGCTGTGGCGGTGTTGCCATGGCGGCAGCGGACAATATTGCACGCGATATCGAAGTGCAGGCCACCGGCAACGGCAATGGCAACGGCCTGATCCTCGGCAAGCGATATGCGCATGAATCCTCAGAGCTGGAATTCCTGTGTACGCGGGCCGGCGCGGGCGAGCTCACAGTTGACGGCGAGCCGTTCATCTTGAAGGACGCCAAGCCGCTTCCGCCCTCTGATTAGCGGTACGCCTGCCGGAGGATTGGGTCCATGAACCTGATGATGCTGCTTGAGATGGCGACGTCCCATGACCCGGACAGGGCAGCCGTCAGTGCACATGACGTGGCGCTGACCTACCTGGAAATGTACGGGCGAGCCGGCGCCGGAGCGAGTTACCTGCGCGAGCGCGACTACCAGACCGTCGCCTACCTGGGACCGAACTCCGCCGCGTTTGCCGTCACGGTGTTCGCTGCGGCCGGGGCCGGAATTCCGTTCTGGCCACTGAACTATCGCCTGGCCGACGATCAGATCCTGAGTCTGGTCGATACCGACGAGCGAGTCCTGGTTCTGGCGCACCAGGACTCGGTGGCGGCCGTTCGGGCATGCCACCACGATGTCATCTCAGTGGATCAGTGGCTCGAGCTAACTGCTGGCGGTTCGCCGCCCGCGGAATGGCCGTCCGATCCGGACCTGGTGGCCGTGCTACTGAACACGAGCGGCACGACATCGAAGCCCAAGACAGTCGTCCTGCGGCATCGCCACCTCGTGTCATATGTGCTGGGCTCAGTCGAATTTGGCTCCGCTGACCCGGCGGACGCAGTCGCGGTCAGCGTTCCCCCGTACCATGTCGCCGGCATCGTCAACCTGCTGACGAACATCTTCGCCGGACGTCGCATTGTCTACCTCGATGCGTTCGCGCCCGGCGCCTGGCTGGAAACCGTCCGCCGCGAACGGGTGACGCACGCGATGGTCGTGCCGACGATGCTGGCGCGGATTGTTGACGAGCTCGACGGAACGCCAGCGAATGTGCCCAGCCTGCGCACCTTGTCGTACGGAGGTTCGCGGGTCGCCGCCGCGACGATCCTGCAGGCACTCAGGCTCTTCCCCGGCACTGACTTCGTCAACGCCTACGGCCTGACCGAGACAAGCTCGACGATCGCGATTCTGAGTCCCGAGGATCACCGCTCGGCTCTGCATAGCGACGACGAGGCAGTCAGGGCCCGGCTTGCGTCGGCCGGGCGGGTCATTCCCGGAGTAGAGGCACAGATCCGGTCGGCCGACGGCCTGCTCCTGCCAGCGGGAGAAGCGGGCGAACTATGGCTGCGCGGCGACCAGGTCTCCGGCGAGTACCTGGCCACCGAGTCGCCACTCGATGAGAACGGCTGGTTCCCGACCAGAGACCGTGCCCACTTCGATAGCGCGCAGTTCCTCTTTATCGAAGGGCGCGCAGACGACACCATTATCCGCGGCGGCGAGAACATCGCGCCCGCCGAGATCGAGGACGTCCTGCTGCAGCACCCCGCCGTCGGCGAGGCGGCCGTCGTCGGCGCACCCGATGAGGAATGGGGCCAGACCATCGTTGCCTTCGTCGTCCTGCGCGAGGGCGCCGACGCCGACACCGAGGAGATCAGGTCCTTTGTCCGTGGCAAACTTCGGACCTCGAAGACGCCCGACCGCATCATCGAGCGCGACCACCTCCCCTATACCGACACCGGGAAGCTGATACGGCGAGTGCTGACCGCTGAGCTGTAAGCGCCTTGCGCATGAGGTCTCGCAACTGAGAAGGGTGTCAGGCAATGCATTGTGGCGTGATGGTCACCGGGTACAACCATGGCGACTGGGAGAGGCTTATGGCGGGCGATTACAGTCGCCCGCCCGCGGTCCCGGACTACGTTCAGTTCAGCACTACCCTTCACCTGGGAGACCTCGTCGAGCCGCTCGGCTTCGACTCGATCTGGGCCACTGAGCATTACGGCTCGGCCTACTCGATGCAGCCCAATCCGCTGCAGTACCTGGCCTTCTGGGCCGGGCGCACCAAGCGCGTCGACGTGGGCACCGCCGTGATCGTCGCGCCCTGGTGGAACCCCGTGCGGCTGGCCTCTGAACTGTCGATGCTGGACGTGCTGCTGCAAGGCAGACGCCTGCATCTCGGTATCGGCCGGGGAATATCCCAGCACGAGTATGCCTCGCTCGGCATTCCCATCGAGGAGTCACACGACTACTACTACGACGTTGTCGACGCCATCCGGGCCGCGGACGGGTCGCAGCGATTCAGCTTCGACGGCAAAATCTTCAAGATTCCGCCCACCTCGGTCCGCCCGCAGGGCCCGCACTTCGGTGACCTGACCAGCAACATCAAGGTGGCGTTTACCACGAAGAAATCCGCCCGGCTGGCGGCCGAGCACGGACTTGGCCAGATGTTCGTAGCCGACGACGATGTCGACTCCATGGTCGCCAGGGTCAGTGAGTTCAATGAGATCCGCGCTCAGCTCGGCCTCGGGCCCGCTCAGCCGACGACGTTGCTGTGGATGTACTGCGCCGAGACCGAGGAGGAGGCCGCCGAGGGCTGGCGCTACTACGAGGCCCAGCAGTTGGCAGCCAAGCACCACTACTTCGAGTGGAACAACAGCGGCTTCGCCGGGGTCAAGGGCTACGAAGAGTACGCCGTCCGGCAGGCCTCGGACGCCGGGATCGGCGGGCGCGGAAGCATGCAGAACACGCAGCCCATCGGGACTCCCGAGCAGATCATCGAGCGGATGCGGGCTCTCCAGCGGAGCATCAACCTGGAGGAGCTGGTCATCCATGTGTGCTACGGCGGGATGCCCGTGGAGAAGGCCGAGCGCAGCATGCGGCTCTTCGCGGAGCGGGTGCTACCCGAGATCCAGGCTATCGATGCCGCGCTCCCGCCGGCCGCGAAGGAAACCGGCAGATGAGCCGGGCCAACCACGTTCCCCTGTCGCCCCTGAACTTCCTGGCGAGGGCACGGCACGCTTTCGGAAGCAAGCTCGCCGTCGTCGATGGCGACGGCACCGGGGTGAGCTACGCGGAGCTTGGCCGGGACTGCGATGCGATGGCCGGTGCCGTGCGGGCTAGCGGCGTGCGGGCCGGCGACCGGGTAGCGATGCTCGACTACAACAGCCGGTCGCTGCTCGCGGCTCATTTCGGCGTGCCAGGGTCCGGCAGCGCGCTGGTGGCGCTGAACACGCGGCTCGCAGCCGCTGAGTACCGTCAGATCCTGGCCCACTCGCGCCCCAGGGTGCTGTTGCTGGCACCCGCGCTCATGCCCGCGCTTGGCGTGGCTGACGCCAGCGAAGTCCCGGCTGATCTGGTGGTGATGCTGCCCGGACCCGGCGAGAGCCTGCCCGGCGCATTGTCGTACGACGAGTGGCTCAGCCACGCAGACGGTGCCGGGCTGGCGGCGCCGGAGGATGAGAACGACCCGATCGCCGTGAACTACACCAGCGGCACAACGGGACGGCCCAAAGGCGTCGTGTACACCCACCGGGGCGCGTACCTCAACGCGGTCAGCGTGGCCCTGGAGTTCCAGCTGTCCGCGGACAGCTGGTTCCTGTGGACGCTGCCGATGTTCCACTGCAATGGCTGGTCCCTGACCTGGGGGGCCACAGCAGTGGCCGCGACACATGTCTGCCTGCCGTCATTTGACGCGCAGCAGGCACTGGAACTGGCCGACCGCTATCCGGTCTCGCACTTGTGCGGCGCCCCGGTGGTGCTGTCCGAGCTGGCCAGAGCGGGCCGGCAGCAAGGGTTCGCCGCACGCCGCCTGATCCGCGCTGCGGTCGGCGGCGCCCCGCCGACCAAAGAGACAATCAGCGCGGTTCAGCAGATGGGAATTCAGGTCACCCACCTGTACGGGCTGACCGAGACGTACGGCCCCTCCCTGGTGTGCGAGTACCAGCCTGGCTGGGCTGAACTGCCCGCCGCTGAGCTGGCCGAGCGGCTCAGCCGGCAGGGAGTTCCCACCGTCTCGGTTGCCGAGGTACAGGTCGCCGACAGCCGCCTTGGAAGGGTGCCCGCCGACGGCAAGACGACAGGCGAGATCCTGATCCGGTCCAATACGGTCGCGGCCGGATACCTCGACGACCCGCAGGCCACTGAGGAGGCTTTCCGCGGCGGCTGGTTCCACACCGGCGACCTCGGCGTGATGCACCCCGACGGATACATCGAGCTGACCGACCGCAGCAAGGACATCATCATCAGCGGCGGCGAAAACATCGCATCGGTGGAAGTTGAGAAGGTGCTGTCGGCCTACCCTGGCGTGGCCGAGGTCGCCGTGGTGGCGGTACCGCACGAACGATGGGGTGAGCGGCCGGTCGCGTTCGTGACCGCCGATGGCAGCGTCACCGAGCATGACCTGATCGATTTCGCCCGGGCGAGGCTCGCGCATTTTAAGGCACCCGACCAGGTGTACTTCGAGTCGCTGCCCAAGACCTCTACCGGGAAGATCCAGAAGCACCTGCTGCGCGAACTGGCCCGCGGCCGCCAGGCCGGGCCGGGGGAAGCGACACCCGCAACAGGCTCCGATGAACTAGGGACAGCAACTGCTGAATGATGCCGGGCGAATCAGGCCCGCAGTGAGCCAAGGGGCTCGCTGGCGATCTCATCGGCGTTCGCCTGGACTGCCAGGAGCAGGCTGATCAGCCGGTCACTCTGCGCATCCGTGAGACCCCGCCGCAGGTCGGCGGCCGTCTTGAAGTAGAGATCGTACGCCTCGGCCGAGATCGTCTTGCCCTGCTCGGTAGCGGAAACGATCCAGACCCGCCGGTCATCGGGGTCCCCGTCCCGCTGAACGAGGCCGCGGGCCTCCAGTCGGTCGACGAACTGCCCCGCCGCCGCCCGGCCGATGTACAGCAGCTCAGCGAGTTCACGCTGAGTAAGCGGCCCGAATCGCTGAATGGTCGCCAGCAGCGCTCCCTCGGTCATGCTGAGCTCCAGGCGGCTGAACCGTGCGTCGAACGCGTTGCGGACCGCTCGTCCCGCCGTCAGGATGACCCGCTCCGCGTATGCCGCGGGGTCGCGTAGCACTGGAGCGTCCTGGGTCATACCGAACACCTATGGCCCGCCACGCTGGCGGGGGCACGACCGGCAGCGGGGGCCGGCCGGACTGAAGGATAAGAAAGCACTACACCATCTTAACGGCTGCGCCTGGGTCCGGAGAAGTCAGATCTGCGCGTGCTGGACCCGCCGGAACCGGGGCCAGTATCTGGCCACAGACTCCTCTAGCCTGTATATTGCATAGTGCTATACTGTCGTTTAATGAACGAGATAGTGCGCGGAGCGACGATGATTGAGGCTCCCAAGTACCGCGCCGCCCTCGGCCACTTCGCCAGCGGCGTCGCCATTGTGACCGCGATGTCTCCCCGCGGACCGGTCGGCCTGACCTGCCAGTCCTTCTTTGCCCTGTCACTGGACCCGCCGCTGGTGGCGATCGCGACCGGCCTGTCCTCCACGAGCTGGCCTCAGGTCGCCGATGTTGGCGCCTTCTGCGTCAACATCCTGTCCAACGACCAGGAGCCGGTCTGCCGGGGATTCGCGGTATCGGGCGCCAACAAATTCTCCGGCGTCCGGTGGTCGCTCACGGCCAACGGCTCGCCGCGGATCGAGGGAGTCCTGGCCTGGCTGGACTGCACGATCGAATGGAGCTACCCGGCCGGTGACCACTACCTCGTCGTCGGAAGGGTGCACGATCTGGGCACCGGCACCGGTGACCCGCTGCTCTTCTTCCGCTCGGGCTTCGGAACGTTCGCACCTTAGCCCCATAGTTGTTCGCGTCCTGTCTTGGGGCTTACAGTATAGCTATAGACGATATCGCCTAGCGTGGTGCCGAGGTCGGGGCCTAACGCCGCAATGATCATCAGAGAGAAAGCGTGGTGCGCGTCGTGAAGTTCGGCCTGTTCTACATCCTTCAGCAGCCGCCCGGGAAGTCGGCCGTCCAGGTATACGAGGACAACCTCGAACAATTCCGGGTGGCCGACGAGCTCGGGTTCGACGAGATCTTTCTCGGTGAGCACCGCATTTCGGAGTACGGGACCCTGCCCAACCCGATGGTGCTGGCGGCCGCTGCCGCGCGCGTGACCAAGCGCATCCGCCTTGGGACCGCGGTGATCATCCCGGCCTTCACCCACCCGGTCCGGGCCGCCGAGGAGATCGCGATGGTCGATGTGCTGAGCAACGGCCGGTTCCATCTCGGCGTCGGCCGCGGCTACCAGGCCAGGGAGTTCGCGGCCATGGGAGTCGATCAGAACGAGAGCATGGGCCGGTTCCTCGAATCGACGACCATGATCGAGCGGCTGCTGACCGAGGAGAACGTCACCCAGGAGGGCCAGTACTGGAACCTGGACGACATCACGGTGTATCCGCGGCCCGTCCAGAAGCGCGTGCCCATCTCGGTCGCGGTCTTCAAGACCCAGCAGACGTTCGATTTCGCGGTCGAGCGCGGGTACGGGATCCTGGCCGGCAACCCGTACTCCGTCCAGGCCGAGATCGAGACGACGTACAAGGAATACATGCTGGCCCGCCGGCGGGCCGGGGCAGCCGAGACGACCGAGCAGGCCTGGGGCCTCGCCTCCACCTTCGTGGACAACGACCAGGCTCGCGGTGAGCGGCTGCTGCGCCAGACCTCGATGAACTACATGGCCCAGCTCGGCCAGCACGGATCGGTGATGGGCAAGGACGGCGTCATCCCGGCGAGCTACGAACTGCACGCCGACACCTGGTGGGAATCGAACGTCAACCACCCGCTCGACGTCCTCGACGTGCCGTCGACGCTCGTCGGGCACCCCGACAAGGTGATCGAGAAGCTGCACCGCATGTACGAGGAGTTCGGTTTCCAGAACGTCATCCTCAGCATCAACATGGGCGGCGACCTCGAGCAGCGCGACGTGCTGGCGACCTACGAGCTCATCGCCGACAAGGTGTTCCCGGCCGTCCGCCACCTCGGTGCCGATGTTCCCGCGTCCATCCCAGCCTGAGCCGGGAGGATCCGTGGAGGAGGCGCTCGAACCGGATCTGCCGATCTGCGATACGCACCATCACCTCTACGACGAGCAATCGGTCTTCTACGGGCCGTACTCCGTCGCCGACCTGCGCCGGGATTTCGGCGGTCACAATGTCGTCAGCACGGTGTACGTCGAAACGCAAACCGGGTTCCGGCCGAGCGGTTCGCTCCTGTCCATGGCGCCGGTCGGCGAGACCGAATGGGTCATCGAGCACACCGCGGGCGACGACCTGATCAAGGGGATTATCGGCGCCGGCGACCCACTGCTCGGCGCCGGCGTCGGCGACGTGCTCGACGCCCATATCGAGGCGGCTGGCGGCCGGTTCCGCGGCGTCCGGTTCCGGGAGAGCAATTTCAACCTGCCCACGCTGCTGCCAGGCTGGCTGCTCGGGCCGGAACTGCAGGCGGCTATCAAGGAGCTGCAGAAGCGGGACCTGGTGCTCGAGCTCTTCGGGCTCTGCACGGATCTCCCTGACGTCATCCGGCTCGCCCGATCGGTTCCTGACATGCCGATCGTCCTCGACCACATCGGCACGCCGGTCCTCCCTCACGTCGATCCGCGGCTGGCCCACCTGACCTGGGACGAGGTACTCGACCGCTGGCGAGCCGACATGCGTGCCGTGGCCGCCTGTCCCAACGTGGTGCTCAAGGTCGGCGGCATCGGCATGACGGTCGTGACCGATCCGGCCATGATGGACGGACCCGTGACGTCGGAGTCCATCGCCAAGTTCTGGGGACCGGATCTCCGGAGCCTGATCGAGTGGTTCGGGCCCGAGCGCTGCATGTTCGAGAGCAACTTCCCGTTCGACGCTGGCCTCTGCGACCTGGTGACGCTGTGGAACGCCTACAAGCTGGTCACCCAGGACGGCAGCCCGGCCGAGCGGGCCGCCTTGTTCCACGACACCGCGGTCAGGGTCTTCCACCTGTAAGCCCGGCTCCGGGCCGGCAGTGAGGCTGGTTGCATGATGACGAGAATCGCGATCCTGGACGATTACCAGGGCGCGAGTGCCCGCTACGGCGACTGGGCCGCGCTCACCGACTGCGCCGTTGACGCCTTCCCCGATCATGTCACCGGCCCGGATCTGGCGGCCCGCCTCCGGGACTATGACGTCGTCGTAGCGATGCGCGAGCGCACGCCGATCGAGCGTGCCCTCATCGCGGCGCTGCCCCGGCTCAAGCTGATCGTCACGACCGGGATGAGCAACGCGGTGATCGACCTGACAGCGGCGGCCGATCATGGCGTCGTGGTCTGCGGTACGTCCGGGATCCTGTCGAGCACCGTCGAGCTCGCGTGGGGACTGATCATCGGGCTGCTCCGGCATATCCACGCGGAACATGAGTCGATCCGGGCCGGCGGCTGGCAGCACACGGTCGGCGGTGACCTGGCCGGCCGGACCCTGGGTCTGGTCGGCCTCGGCCGCACCGGCACGCAGATGGCGCGCGTCGCAGCTGCCTTCGACATGAACGTCGTGGCCTGGAGCCAGAACCTCACTGCTGAGGTAGCGGCCGAACGCGGCGCGACACTCGTGGACCCGGACGAGCTCTTCGAGACCGCCGACGTCGTCAGCATCCACCTGGTGCTCTCCGAGCGCACCCGCGCGCTGGTCGGCGCCGCGCAGCTCGGCCGGATGAAACCCGGCAGCGTGCTGATCAACATATCCCGCGGGCCGATCGTCGATGAAGCTGCGCTGATCCGGTCCTTGCAGGGCGGCAAGATCTCGGGCGCGGCGCTCGACGTCTATGACGTCGAGCCGCTGGCGGCCGATCACCCGCTGCGCCGTCTGCCGAACGTCCTGCTCACGCCGCATATCGGTTACGTCAGCGACAGCTGTTACCGCATCTTCTATGAGGAGATCGTGGAGGACATCGGCTGCTGGCTGCGCGGCGTGCCAGTACGCGTTCTCCCGGCGGCACCCTGACCTCGTGGCCCGCGCCGACAGCCCGGCGCCGCGCGTCCGCGCGGTACATACTGCTGCGTGCGGGCCGCCGGCCGCTGGTGCATGCTGATCGTGATGCGCCTGAACCTGGATCCGGCCACTCTGGCTGAGCTGACAGCGTCGCCTGCCGCTAGTGAGGAACTCACGGCGGCCGGGGGCTGGCCGCTGATCGTGGTGGACGTGCCGGACGCGGCGGCCGCCCAGTGCCTGGCCGGCGTCGATATCACCGCGCTGCCCGCGGTCGTGGTGGCGTGCGTGCCCGATCCGGGCGGTTTCCCGGCCGCGGCAGCGCGGGCCGCGGACGTGATCCTGACCGCGGACGAATGTGCCCCGGCCCCGTTCGTGAGCTGGCCTGGCGGTCCGGCCGCGGCGACCGGGCTGATCGGGGACGTGCTGGTCGCGGCGCCGGTGGCGGGCACGACGCTGGCGCTCCTGATGCGGAGCGCGGCCGGGCTCACGGTTCCGGCTGCCCTGGTGGCCGAGTCGGCCGCCTACTCGGCTTTGCAAGCGGGCGGAGAGTTCGCCCGCTGGCGGGCCGCCCATCCGCCGCGGCAGCCCCCGGCGGGCGACGCGGCCAGACCGCGGGTGCGAATTCGCAACGCCGGCGGCATCCTCGAGGTGACGCTGGACCGGCCGACCCGGCGCAACGCGGTCGACTGGCGGATGCGCGATGCCCTGGCCGCGGCGCTGGCCGGCCCGGTCAGAGAGGCGGGCCTGCGGGTCGAGCTGCGCGCCGAAGGGCCTGACTTCTGCGCCGGCGGTGATCTGGACGAGTTCGGGTCCCGTCCCGATCCGGCCCTGGCCCACCTGATCAGGCTCACCCGAAGCCCGGCACTGCTGCTGCACCGGCTGGCCGCCAGGACGACCGTTTTCTTGCACGGCGCGTGCCTGGGCGCCGGCATCGAGCTGCCGGCCTTCGCTGGCCGTGTGGTGGCCAGCCCGGACACCCGCATGGGCCTGCCGGAGATCCGGCTTGGCCTGATCCCGGGGGCGGGCGGAACCGCGAGCCTGGCGGCGCGCATTGGCCGGCACCGGGCCACGTTCCTGGCCTTGAGCGGGCAGGTGATCGGGGCGGATCAGGCGCTGGGCTGGGGCCTGGTGGACGCGGTCGAGACAGCGCCGGACCAGCCCCGATGACCGCCGGCCAGCTGATGGCGGCGTGCCTGGCCGACCCTGCCCGTGAGCACGAGCACCTGGCGAGCCTGCTCCCCCATGGCACCATGAGTCACAGACCCGCCCCTCCCGGCGGCAACGGCAGCAACTGCGCTGTCTTGTCGTGGGCCCGGTCGGGCCTGATGGACTTGACCGGCCCACCGGACGGACCGCCGCTGGCGCCGCCGTTCCCGGTGCTGACACGTGCCGCGATGCTGGCCGGCGCGATCGAGGACCTAGCCGGCGACCTCGGCCGGCCGGTCCGGCTGGACCTGCGGGCCATCTTCGCCAGCCGGGCGGCAGACCTCGGCTGGCGCCGCGGCGGCACCATCTCGGGCAACCGAACCTGCCGCCTGCTCGCCGCAGCCGATGGCTGGCTGGCGGTGAACCTGGCCCGACCCGACGACATCGCCAGCATCCCGGCCCTGCTCGGCCGGGAAATCGGGGGTGACACCTGGGCCGAGCTGACGGCCGAAGCGGCAGCCTGGCCTGCCGCCGAACTCGCGGAGCGCGGCCAGCTGCTGGGCATCCCGGCCGCAGTCGTGGCGAGCGCGCCGCCGACACCCATCCGGTTCGCTCAGGCGGGGCCCCGTGGCACCGCGGCCCCGCTCGTTCTCGACTTGTCGGCGCTGTGGGCGGGTCCGCTGTGCGCGAGCCTCCTGCGCCGGGCCGGCTGGCGCACCCTCAAGGCTGAGGATGCCCGGCGGCCGGATGCGGCCCGGTCGGCCTCGCCGCGGTTCTATGCCGGGCTGCACGCGGGCGGCCGGGCCGTGCAACTGGACTTCGGCACCGAGAGCGGTCGGGCCGAGCTGCGACGGCTGGCCGGCCAGGCGGGCGTCGTGATCGAGAGCAGCCGCCCTCGTGCCCTGCGACGCTTCGGCCTGGTCGCCGAGGACTGGCTGGCCGCGGCACCGGGGCGGGTCTGGATCTCGATCACCGGGTACGGGCGCGAGGACCCGCAGCAGCGCGTCGCGTTCGGCGATGATGCCGCGGCAGCCGGCGGCCTGGTCGCCCGCGGTCCCGGCGGGATACCCGCGTTCTGCGGCGACGCGATCGCCGACCCGCTGACGGGCATGTTCGCCGCCCTCGCCGCCCTGGCCGCCGTCCGGGCCGGCGGCGGGGCCCTGGCCGATCTGTCGATGGCCGGCATCAGCGCCGATCTCGCCCGGCCGGGCACCGGCCCGGACTGGCCGCATCGCACCACCAGCGATGGCACCGGCTGGGTCGTCAGCCACGGAAGCCACCGCCAGGCGGTGCTGCCGCCATGACCACGCTTCTGATCAGGAACGTGGCCGTCCGGCGCCGGTCCGGACTGGATGTCCGGGTCGGGCCGGACACGATCCTGGCGGTCGAGCCCGGGCTGCGGCCCGAACCCGGAGAGCAGGTGATCGACGGGCAGGGCGGCGCCCTGATTCCCGGTCTGCACGATCACCACGTGCACCTGCGGGCCGCGGTCGCCGCCCGCGAGTCCGTCGATGTGACCGCGGTGAAATCTCCGGCCGAGTTCGACCGCGTGGTCGCCGCCGCGGCAGTGATGGCCCGGACTTGGGTCCGGGTCACCGGCTGGCACGAGCCAGCGGCCGGGGCGCTGAGCCGAGCCCGGCTGGACACGCTAACTGGCCCGGTTCCCATTCGGGTGCAGCACCGAAGCGGTGCCATGTGGGTGCTGAACTCAGCCGCCCTGGACCTGGTCGGCGCCGCCGGGAGCGGCCTGCCCGGGGTGGAGCGCGACGAACGCGGCGAACTCACCGGCCGGCTGCTGCGCCTCGACGGCTGGCTGCGCGAGCGCCTGCCCGCTGACCGTGGTCCTGACTGGTTCGCAGCGCAATTGGCTAGCTACGCCGCCGAAAGCCTGCGGCTCGGGATCACCGGCTGGACCGACGCCACCCCGGACCGCGATCCGGCGGACGCGGCCCAGTTCACCAGCCTCGCCGAGGCCGGCATCTTCCGGCAGCGGCTGGTGCTGATGACGGCCAGCCGAGACAGTGACCCCGCGGGCCAGCCGGCCCGAGAGGCGGCCGCCGGGACGTGCCGAGTCACGCCCGGGCCGGTCAAGGTGATGCTCGATGACCTCACGCTACCCTCGGCGGGCCAGCTGGCCGCAGCCATCAAGGCCGCGCACGCCTCCGGCCGGGCAGTCGCCATCCACTGCGTGACTGCCGAGCAACTCGTTATCTCCGTGAGCGCCGCTGGTCAGGCCGGACCTCCCGGCCAGGAGTGCGCCGGGCCGGACCGGATCGAGCACGCTGGGATCGTCCCCCCCGGCTACAGTGGCGAGCTCGCCCGCCTGGGCCTGGCCGTCGTAACGCAACCCGGATTCATCGCCGCCCGCGGCGATTCCTACCTGCGCGAGGTCGCGCCAGCCGAGCGGCCCTGGCTCTACCCGGCCGCATCACTGCTGCGGGCCGGCGTCACCGTCGCGGCCGGCACCGACGCCCCGTTCGGGCCCGGCGACCCGTGGCAGTGCATCGCCGCCGCCGTCACCCGCCGGGCACCCGGCGGTCATGTGCTCGGCCGTGAGGAACGGGTCACCGCGCGCATGGCGCTGAAGATGTTCCTTGGCGTGCCGGGCGATCTGCGGCGGACCAGAACTGTCGCACCCGGCCAGCCGGCCGACCTCTGCCTCCTGCACTGGCCGCTGCCGCAAGCCCTGGCGATGCCGTCGGCCAGCGGCGTCCGGGCCGTCGTCACCGCGGGCAGACTCGACTGAGAAGGCTTGCGACGCACGCGATCGTGTTGACCCTGATCTGCCAGCTCGCCAGGTCACGCGCCCTGCGGCATCGACGGCGGCGCGAACTTGCTCCTCATCGGTCATGTCCAGCGGCCGGGTGCTCAGGAACTGGGCAAGCCGAGCGACTTGCTGATGATCGATTTCATGACTTCGCTGGTGCCGCCGTAGATTCGCGTCACCCTCGCGTCGGCGTAAAGCCGGGCGATGCCCGATTCATTGATGTAGCCGAAGCCGCCGAACAGTTGCAGGCACCGGTCGACGACGCGACCTTGGAGCTCGGTGCAGAAGAGCTTGACCATCGCTGCATCGGCCGGGCTGAGTTCGCCTGCGACCAACTCGGCTATGCCTTTGTCCAGCAGCGCCTGGCCGGCCTCAATCTCGGTCGCCATGGCTGCGAGCTCGAATTTGGTGTTCTGGAAGCTGCTGACTGCGTGGCCGAAGACCCGCCGTCTCGAGACGTACTCGATAGTGAGGTCAAGCGCGGCGCGGGCCTGTGCGACCGAGCCTACGGCGATCGCGACGCGTTCCTGGGCAAGATTGACTCCCAGATAGCCGAATGCCGTTCCCTCCTCGCCCAGCCGGTTGGCCGCCGGTACGATGACGTCTTCAAACGAAAGCTCGACCGTGTCCTGGGCTTTCAGCCCGATCTTGTCGAGCTTCCGGCCCTTGTTGAAACCGGGCATCCCCTCTTCGATGACGAGCAGGGTAAGCCCGTTCCTGCGGTTAACCTCGTCGGTCGATGTGCGGCAGAGCACGATGATCAGCTGGGCGAGTGAACCACCAGTGATGTAGGTCTTGGCCCCGTTGAGTATGTAGTGCTCGCCATCTCGTACCGCGGTCGTCCGGACCGCTGCGAGGTCCGAGCCCGTGTCCGGTTCAGTGAGCGCGATGGCCGTCATCAGGTCGCCAGTACAGATGCCAGGGAACCACCGCTGCCGCTGGTCTTCGTCGGCGTACCGCCGGAAGTAAGGCAGGACGACGTCAAGATGAGTGCGAAGCGAGCCGATCGTCACGCCCGCACGAGCGGTCTCCTCCTGCAGCACGACGTTATAGACGTAGTCATGCTGGCCGGCCCCGCCCCACTTCTCATCCATGTTCATGCCCATGACGCCGATCTCGCCGAGCCGCCGGAACATTTCCCGGGGCGGGCAGCCCGCAGCCTCCCATTGCGGATACACGGGCACCACTTCGCGCGTGATGAAGGATCGAACGAGATCGCGGAAGGCCTCGTGCTCGGCTCTGAACAGGGTCCGTTTCATCCGGCCTCCTGACCGCAGCGCCGCCGCCGACTCCTCACGCGACCAGTTCGACCAGCGTGGCGTTGGCGGTGCCGCCGCCCTCGCACATGGTCTGCAGGCCGAAGCGGATGCCGTGGTCGCGCATGTGGTGGACCATCCGGGTCATCAGCGACGCGCCTGAGGCGCCCAGCGGGTGGCCGAGCGCGATCGCTCCGCCCAAGGGATTGAGGCGGTCGGGGTCCGCGCCGATGTCGCGGAGCCACGCGATAGGCACCGGAGCAAACGCCTCGTTGACCTCGTATACGCCGATCTCGGACAGCGCGACCCCAGCCCGCTTGAGCAGCCGCTCGGTCGCCGGAATCGGGCCAGTGAGCATCAGGATCGGGTCCGCTCCCACAACTGCCCCGCTGTGATAGCGGACTATGGGGCGTAGCCCGAGGTCACGAGCGCGTTCCGGAGTCATGACCAGCAGCGCCGACGCGCCATCGGATATCTGCGAGGAATTGCCCGCGTGCATCACGCCGTCCGGCTTGAACGAGGGCCGCAGCCCGGCGAGGGTGTCTACTGTGCTGCCCCGGCGGATACCCTCATCCGCGGCGAAAGGCGCTCCGTCAACATCGATGGGCACGATCTGTCCGGTGAACGCACCCGAGTCGGTCGCGGCGGCGGCCTTCTCGTGCGAGGCAACGGAGAAGTCATCGAGTTGCCGCCGGGTGAGCCCCCAACGTTCAGCGATCATCTCGGCGCTGAGGCCCTGGTTGAAAGAGAAGTCGTCGTAGCGCGCTCGGACTCGCGGCCCGTAAGGCATGCCCATCTCGCGCGCAGCCCCGAGCGGAACCCGGCTCATGACCTCGACGCCGCCCGCGATGACGATCTCAGCCTGACCCGCCATGACTGCGTGCGCCGCGTAGTCGAGTGCCTGCTGGCTTGAGCCGCAGGCCCGGTTAATTGTTACCCCCGGGATCTCAGCGGGCCAGCCCGCCGCCAGGACAGCGAATCGCGCAATGTTGCTGGACTGGTCCCCCAGCTGCGTCACGCAGCCAATGGCGACGTCGTCAACGAGCCCGGGGTCCAGCCCGGTCCTGGCGACGACGGAGTTGAGCACGTCAGCCATCAGGTCAACGGGATGCACGGAAGCTAGCGTGCCGTTCCGCTTGCCGTGACCGCTGCGGACGGCTTCAACTATGACGGCATCGCTCATCACTCGTGCCTTCTCCCAGCAGGTTCTGCGGTATTGTACCGATCGGTCAGTACACTAGTGGAGCGACGTTCGCCCCGCTAGAGGCGCGGAAATTCCGACGGACGGACGATCATGGTAGTGCGTGACGACGACTCGCCGCGGGAGCGGATCCTCGCCGAAGTGACACGTCTGTTCATCGAGAACGGCTACCACGGCACTGGTATCCAGGAGATCTCCGACGCGGTAGGGCTCGGCCGAGGCGCCCTCTACTACCACATAGGAAGCAAGGAGCGCCTCTTGTTCGAGATCAGCATGAGCCTGCTCCAGGAAGCCATCAGCTTGGCTCGGCCGGTCGCAGCGGGACCTGACGCGCCAGACCTCAAGCTGCAGGGCCTCGCGCGTGACCTGTTGCGGCACCACGCTGTTCACGGCGACGGCTGGTCAGTGGCCATCCGCGAAGCGCGATTCCTGTCCGATGTGCACCGCAAAGAAATCAACTCAGCGCGAGACGACTATGAGAGCATCTGGCGCGGCGTCATGGACGAGGGATCAGCGGCGGGGTTGTGGCGCCGGGTCGATGACCTCGAAGTCCGCGGCATTCTCGGCATGTTCAATTCCTCAGCACGGTGGATGAGACTGGACAGGCCGCTGAGGCCCGAAGAGATTGCCGACCGTTACATCGCCCTGCTCCTGGACGGCCTGCGACAACAATGATCCGAATCAAGAGACCGAACCGCCATCGACCGGGATGACCGCGCCGGTGACGTAGTCTCCGAGCTCGGTCACCAAGAACTCAATAACGCGCGCGCAATCATCGGGAGTGCCAAGCCGGCGAAGCGGTATCTGCTTCAGAACTCGGTCTATGCCCTGCTCTTCGAACATCGGCAGCAGTCGCCCGGTCCCGATAAAGCCCGGTGCTATGCAGTTCACTGTGATGCCGAGCGGGCCCAGTTCCTGGGCGAGGTAGCGCGTGTACATCTGGATGCCTGCCTTTGCCACGCCGTAATGTGCGTAGCCGCCCGTTGGGGACCCGCGGCGTCCAGCCTGGCTCGAGACCGTGACGATTCGCCCGTACCTGTGTCGCCTCATGTGCGGCACCACTGCCCGGCAAGTATTTACCGTGCCGTACAGGTTCCTCTGGACGACGAGGTCGAAGAGTTCGGCACTCACCTCAGACGCCGTAGTGTCAGCTGGCCGGCCGGTGCCACCGCCGGCGTTGCACACGAGGATGTCAATGCGCCCCCAGTCGGCGGCCAGATCGCCTGCCGCAGCGGTCACGGCGGCCGGGTCACTGACATCTGCTGTCAGGCCCAGGGATCGGCGACCCAGCGCGAGGATCTCCGCCACGGTGCTGTCAGCAGTCATGCCGTCCTGCTCGCGCTCGAACTGACGATATGACTGCAGGTCGACGTCGAGGACGGCAACGTCCGCCCCGAGCCTGGCCAGACGAAGGGCGTAGGCGCGCCCGATGCCGCGGGCTCCGCCGGTAACAAGCGCGGCCCGGCCTCTGAGTTTCTCTTCCATGAACAAGTCCTGCCCGTCGTGAGCCAGCCGTTGCGACAGATCAGACATGCACCCGCCGACGATGTGCTCTGCCTGCTCCGGCAGAGGTTCGCCAGACATCTGCGATGACTCCCGCTCAAATGATGTACGGTATGTCCGGTCAGCGGAAGGGTGGCGGGTCGCCAGGCCGATCGAGGGCGCGGAGGCGCGACACCGAGGTTTCCTTCGGACGCTCTACGGCCTCCCAGGCTCATTCGGATAGCTAACGTGCGATAAGGCGGGAAAGAGTGGACGCCGTCAACGTCGTCGTGATGGCACGGATCTTGGGCGCTGACCTGTCGTACGTCTCAGCGGTAGACCCGCAAGTCCGGGTCATCGACGCCAACGAGGCCGCCGCGACAGCACTCGATGCTGCCCTTGCTATGGCCGACGTCTTTCTCGTCGGCTACCCGGTGCCTTCGCTTGTGGCCGCCAAAGCGCCGAACCTGCTCTGGGCCCACCACACCCAGGCCGGCGTGTCGAACTTGCACGACTCTGACCTGTGGACGTCGAACGTCACCCTCACCAGCAGCCGCGGCGTGATGGCCGCCGGCGCGATTGCGGAGTACGTCGTAGCAGGTGCCGCCTTCTTCGCCCGCGGCCTAAACGAGGGCACGCGCCAGAAGCAAGCGGGGCTGTTCACATCCAGCGGCTATCAGATGGCCAGGCTGCGCGACACCACCATGGGGATCGTCGGCCTCGGAGGCATCGGCAGCGAAGTCGCGCGAGCGGCCAAGGGACTGGGCATGCGCGTCCTGGCCACCCGGCGTTCGGTTACAGCCGCCAGCTACGACACTGACGGCGTCGACTGCCTGCTCCCCGCCGATCGGCTGCGTGAGATGGCAGCTCAAAGCGACTTCCTCGCGGTGTGCGCGCAACTGACAGCCGAGACGACTGGCATGATCGACGCGGACGTGATCGCTGCCCTTAAGCCGGGCGCGGTGCTGATCAACGTGGCCCGGGGCGAGGAGGTCGACGAAGACGCGCTTGTTGCGGCTCTGAACAGAGGCGACCTCCGCGGTGCGGTCCTCGACGTATACGACGGGGAACTGGCCGGACGAGAGCCGCGGCGCGAACTGGTGGAGCTACCACAGGTCCTGCTGACGCCACATATCTCAAGTCGTGGCGATCCCGCTAGCCGGGAGCCACTTCGCCGTCTGTTCACCGACAATCTGCGTCGGTTCCTCGCCGGTGAGCCGCTGCTCAACACCGTCGACCGACGGCGCGGATACTGAGGCTCAGGACCCCGCGAAGGTCCAGCCGGCAGCGCTCAAGCCTGACCTTTGCTGCCATCGCCACCGTGATCCTCCTGCCGCCCTTAGTGCCCTTGCTACCATCTTTGCCGACGGACCTAAGCGCGGAATAGACTCCATCCGGTGAAAGGGAGGCAGTAGTGGGCGATTACGACGCACGGATGATTATCTTGTCCACTGACGACCTGGATGAATCCATCCGTTTCTACAGCGAGGTCCTCGGCATGCCGCTGAAGTTCCGCGACGGAGCCCACTACGCCGCTCTCGACGGCGGGTCGGTGACAGTCGCTCTGGCGACTCCAGTGGATCATCCCCTGCCGGGGAAGGTTGTCGTCGGCGTCAAGACCGCCGACGTCGATGCCGCCGCGAAAGCCATTGAGGCCGCCGGTGGCGCGATCGCCAAGGCGCCCTACAACGACGCGCACGAACGCCGCGCCGTGGTGTACGACAGCCAGGGCAATGGCCTGGTTTTCTACAGCCCGCTGCCCCGGTAAGCGGAAACAGGACCTGGCTGAGCCCCGCCGGCTTGGCAGTGAGATCGGACGCCGACCGACGCCAGCGGAGTAGAACGTGACGAACCTGGCTCGCCCGATCGACCCCAGGGTCTCGCTGAACGGCGTCTACGACCTGGATGCGGCACTTGAGGCGGATGTCGATCTGTGCCGCCAGACCGGCATTACCAAGCTGGGCATTATCGACAGCAAGATCGACCGCCTCGGCCCGCGCGAGTCGGTCCGGCTCGTCGAAGGCGCATCGCTGGGCGTGACCACGATCTGCCATCCCAGCGCCTTCACTCTCGACGACCCTGGGCGGTGGGCTGATGAGCTGGTCTCAGCCAAACGGTCAGTCGACTATGCCGTGGCTCTGGGCGCACCTACGGTCTACGCCACGACCGGGCCGCGCGGGCGGCTTACGTGGGACCGCGCCGCTGCGGCCTTCGTGGACGCGGTCGCCGACTGGGCCAGCTACGCCAGCGATCACTCGGTGCAATTGCTGATCGAGCCGACCACCCACTTCGGGTCGGACCTCTCCATCCTGCATACCCTGGGCGACGTAGTCTCGTTGGCGAACGCCGCGGGCGTCGGCATCTGCCTGGACGCCTTCGCCTGCTGGTACGACTCAACGTTCGCCACCTGCCTGGACGCCGCCGTGTCCAGATGCGGGCTGGTCCAGGTCAGCGACTACACACTGGGCGAACGATACGCGCGGGTGCGCGCGGTGCCGGGCGACGGGATCATCGACTGGCACGCGATTTTCGCCGCGCTGTCGGCCAGTTCCTACGCTGGCAACTTCGACATCGAACTGCTGGGTGATCATGCCGAGGGGATGGCCTCGGCCTTCCGGCGCGCCGCGATCTGGATCACTGAGCGGCTGGTGGAGTACCCGATGCCGGGCGATAACTCTGGCAAACCACCTTCCTAACCAGGAACTTGCCGTCCGTGGCTGGTCCGGTCCGGATCTGCGCCTGTGATCGCGAAGGCGGGCGCGCTTCACTAGAGGTCTCTTTTCAGGTGCTGCACGCGGCTAAGCCAAGTTACAGAACGGGAGTCCCGCCCCTTCCGACGACTACCCAGATCGACTGCGATTCCTCATCAAACGGGTTTGAGAGCCGATGCGGAGTAGCAGACTCGAAGCTAATCGAGTCGCCAACGCTGAGATCGTAGTGCGCAAAACCAACCTGGATATGTAGCCGCCCGCTGATTGTGTAGCCGTACTCGTAGCCGCGATGGTGGATCAGCTGATCTGCGGGACAGGACTCGCCGCCAGGCCTGTACAGGACATGAAGGAAGTCGTTGGCAGGGTCATGGCCGGCAGTAAGACGGCCCCAGACCGCACCGCCTATGCGCAGTTCCTGGCGACGAGCCGCGAGCTGAACCGGCGAGTCGGACTGGTCGGACCAACCGTTGCTCGATGGCAAGGGTCGCGCGGTCGGCACGGTCTTCTGAGTAACGTCAACTCCCGGCGCCAGGCGACTCATGGGGAGATCGGCCGACGTGACTGGGCTCGGCTTCACTTGGCCGTCCCATGGCCTCTCATCAGCCTCGGCTCTTGATTCGGCCGTCCGCATGAGGTGATCGAGCGACACCCCAAGTTCGGAGGCGATCGAATAAAGGGTGCCGACCGAAGGCATCGTTTTGCCCAATTCGAGCTGGGAGATGAAGCTGGCAGAGACATCGACCCGCCGCGCCATCTCGCGAAGGGACATCCCCACGGCCAACCTGGCCTCACGCAGTTGCTGGCCAATGCTGACGATCGGTTCTGCCTGACCGGATGCCTGAACAGGCCTCTCGATTGGCCACGTCTTCTCGGCCGCCGACTCGCGACTCATGCTTTCACTCCCCTGCCCGGGCCACCAGGCCCTGTGCCCGGCTCGGCCGCACATAGTAACCCGGTCTATTGATGCCATTCTCAACCATCGCCAAGCACCTCGTGCGCGGCCGCGACGATACTGATGGATGTGGGTGTCCACGCTCGCTCGAGAGTAGGTGCATAAGGTGCCGGTGACCGAGGCGCGCCAACCCTGACGACTGGGGCATCGAGCGACCAGAAACCTTCGCCTGCCGCCAACGCCGCTATCTCGGCACCCGCACCGAAATCGGTGACGGCGTCATGCGCGACAACAAGCCTGTTGGTACGGCTCAGCGAAGACAAGATGCACCGCCGATCGAGGGGCACAATGGTCCGCAGATCGATGACCTCGGCCGCGACGCCCTCAGCGGCAAGTTCTTCCGCAGCCTCGAGCGACCGCTCCACCATCTGCGACCACGCCACGATTGTCAGGTCCGAGCCGGGCCGCACGATCCTCGCGTGACCGAAGGGGACGCGGTGCTCGCGGGCTGGCATCGCGGTTTTCCGCTCGTAGAGGAGCCTGTTCTCGATAAAAATCACTGGATTGTCGTCTTCGATGGCCGTCCGCAGCAGACCGTAATAGTCATCGCCATAGCACGGCATGACGACCGTCAGGCCGGGGATGTGAGCCAGCAGCGCCTCCAGGCTCTGTGAATGCTGGCTGCCCGACGATCTGCCCGAGCCGAACTGAGTTCGGATCACCAGCGGCAACGTCGCTGCACCGCCGGTCATGAAGCGCAGCTTCGCCGCTTGGTTCATGATCTGATCGAGGCATACGCCGATGAAGTCGATGTACATGAGTTCGACGACGGGCCGCAGGCCAGCCATCGCAGCGCCGACTGCCAGGCCCATGATCGCCGTCTCCGAGATAGGAGTGTCAAGCACCCGGTCTGGCCAGCGATCCTTCAACTGCCGAGTCAGCCCGAACACGTTCCCGGCGGCAACATCGATGCCGGCCAGGAACATCGTGGGATCGTCAGCGAGCGCGTCGTGCAGTGCCTGGCCGATGACACGCGCTACTGACACTCGCGAGTCTTCCGCGGCGGCCTCGGTCCGGGCGGCAAGATGGCCGCCCACGTAACGGCTGGCCCTATCGAGGCCGACAAGGCGTGGCTTGATCACGTAGTCGAGTACCGTCGCCGGATCCGGTGCCTGAGCTGTTCTGGCGTAGTGTTCAGCATCGGCCACGGCGGCTGCCGCCTGCCGGTCGAGCTCGTCAGCATGACGCTCATCGACGCCCTCGCGTGCCAGGTGACGCCGCGCAACAAGCAGCGGATCCTCGGAACTGGCAGCTTCGAGCTCCGATTGATCTCGGTAGCGTTGCGGGTCTCCCTCGTAGTGACCGCGCACACGCAGTGTCGTGGCCTCGACGAGGTATGGCCCGTGGCCGCCGCGGATGTCGGCCAGCACGTCGGCCATTGAGTCGGCGACCGCAGCCACGTCATTCCCAGCGACCTGCCGGAACGCCACCCCGTAGCCGATAGCCCGGGAGGATACCGGTACCGGGTGCTGATCCTGGGTACGGGAAAACTCCGCAAAGCCATTGTTCTCGCAGACGAAAGCGACGGGCAGGTGCCACAAGGAGGCCAGGTTGAGTGCTTCATGGAATGCGCCTGTGGCGATCGCCCCGTCGCCGAAGAAGGCGACCACGACGTGGCGACCGCCACGAGCGCGAAGCGCGTGCGCGGCGCCGACCGCGATAGGCAGGCCCGCGCCGACGATGCCGTTAGCGCCGAAGATCCCAAGAGCGGGATCCGCGACGTGCATCGACCCTCCGCGGCCCTTGCACGCGCCGGCGGCCTTGCCCATCAGCTCAGCGAGAATGCGTCGGGGCTCTAGGCCTTTCGCAAGCGCATGGCCGTGGCCCCGGTGCGTGGACGTAATGACGTCATCGGGCCCGGCGTGGAACAGCGAACCGACGGCCACGGCCTCCTGTCCGACGGAGGTATGCACGAAGCCCGGCACCTCGCCTTCGCGGTAAAGGACCGCGACGCGCTCCTCGAGCGCGCGGATTAGCGTCATCTGCGCATAAGCGGCTAGCAGCTGCTCAGAATTCACCGGCTCTCGCCCTGCCCGCGACCCAGCTGCCGGACGGCCTCCTGGCTCAGCATGAACTTCTGGACTTTGCCGCTAGGCGTTCGGGGCAGCTCGGTTGTGATGATGAGGTGCTCGGGAATCTTCTGCCGCGCAATGCCTCGCTCGATGAGAAAAGCCGATACGTCGGCAAGCGTGGGGCGAGCACCCTTGGCGATCACGAAAGCGCAAGCGCGCTCGCCGAGCACCTCATCTGGCACTCCCACGATGGCCACGTCGGCGATCTGCGGGTGCTCCGCCAGGTAGTCCTCGACTTCCTTAACGCTGATGTTCTCACCGCCCCGGACGATGATGTCCTTGACCCGCCCAGCGATGGTCACCGTAGGGCCGGGACCAATGCGCGCTAGATCGCCGGTACGAAACCAGCCGTCCGCGGTAAACGCCGCAGCAGTGTCCGCCGGGTCGAGATAACCAAGGCACAGCTCCGGACCGCGGACCTCAAGCTCGCCGATTCCATCAGAGCTGCATACAAGGCGAGCCTGCGAGGAACCGATGAGCCGTCCATCGGTGTCGGCCTGTACCTCAACCGGATCCCTCGGACTACCGCATGTCAGGGTCGGCATCTCGGTGAGCCCGTACGCGCGCACTACGGTGCAGCCCAGAACGCGCCGGGCGTCGCGCACGAGCGCTGGAGGCACATCGGCGCCGCCGCAGACGAACCCGGCCAGGTGTGAGCAGCTGCCAGCCGCCAGATAAGCGTCCGTAAGCCCGCGCAGGAATGGCGTCGCGCCGACACAGAACGTGCAGCGGTGCTTCTCGACGAGTCGCATCCCCACCTGGGCTTCCCACTCAGCCTGGAGTACGACTGTGCCGTTGATCAACAGCGGCATCAGCACGCCGTAAAGCAGACCGGTTATGTGCCCTATCGGCGAGGGCATGAAGACCCTGTCAGCTGCCAGGCTGAAAAGGTCTGCGATACTGCGAGCTTCAGCCAGTAGAGTCCGATGGCTGTGCAAGACGCCTTTCGGGTGGCCTGTCGTCCCCGAGGTGAACATGACCATGCAGACGCCGTCTAGGTCTGCGACCAGTTCGGGCTGATGCGACGACTCGGCCAGTTCGATATCGGTGACGTGTCCATGGACAACCGGAAGCCACGGCACTGCAATCCCGGCCCTGTCCGCCGCATCGGTGACCATAGGACCGTAGTTAGCGGATCTGAAACGTTGCGGGCTTATGTAGGCCGCCACCGGGACAGCGGCCAAGATCGCCGAGATCTCCGCGGTTCGGTAGTTGACCGGGACCGGGCAGAGGACCGCGCCCATTCCCCAGGCGGCGTGGGCGAAAGCGATTGCCTCCCACCAATTCGGCAGCTGGGTGCACACGACATCGCCGCGACCTACCCCGGCTGCGCGGAGCCGATCTTGCTCGCGGCTGACCGCCGACATCAATTCCCTGGCAGTCAGCTCGTAGTCCGCGTCCGCTATAACCGTACGGCCGGGGTCTACGGCGGTGTACTGGTCCAGCAATTCTGGAGTGGCCTGCATGATGGCGTCCGTCTCCGCATATCGCTGGACCGTCCGCCACGTCGGCTCAAGGAGCGGCATCGCTACGTCAAAGGTCGTGAACCGGATCGGCGTTGATGCCGGGCAAGATCAGGTGGCCGCCGTCGACCGGAAGTGCGACGCCGGTGACGTCGGCTGCGTCGTCGCTTGCAAGCCACAGTACGGCCTTGCTGATGGTTGCAGGGCTGAGCGCTCCGCGACCTGCTAGGACGGACCAGTTATGCGCCCCCGACTGCCGGTCCTCGCGCGTGCCGCCAGGACCGCCGGCCATCATGTCGTAGGCGCCCTGCCAGTCGTTCATTTTAGTGTCCACGAAGCCAGGGCACACTGCGTTGCAGCGGATGTTGTATCGACCGAGCTCCAACGCCGCGTTCCGCATCAGGCCGAGTACGCCGTGCTTAGCTGCTACGTAATGGCCGAAGCCTGCACCTGCTTCGAAGCCATTAACGGAGGACGTGAGCACAATGGAGCCACCGCGGTTGGCGATCATCGCAGGAACTACCGCCTTGATGCTGCGCCAGACTCCGGTGAGGTTCACGTCGATCATGTCTTGCCACTGGTCGTCGGTCAGCTCCCAGAGCGGGCCAAGCGCCCAGATACCCGCGTTGGCTACCAGGATGTCGATCTTGCCGAAGTGGCTAATCGCAGCTTCGACTGCTCCGTCCAGCGCGGCGCCATCCCGCACGTCACATTCCAGGCCGATGACGCTCCGGCCAAGCTTCTCGACCTCTGCCACGGTGCCGGCCAGATCGTCCGGGGTGGCCAGCTCATAGGGCACGGTCGTGATGGGCTTACTGATGTCTGTGGCAACGATGTCGGCGCCTGCTGCTGCCAGCGTGAGAGCGTGCGAGCGTCCCTGGCCGCGAGCAGCACCGGTGATCAGCGCTACTCGACCGGTGATGTCGGTCATACGCTACCTACCTCCTGCGTTAAGAGCTGACGTGTAGGTCTGTGCCTGACGGCATTCGGCTTGCCGATGCGGGGTTGGCCAGGGTCTGGACGTACCAGCGGGCTGCGGCGCGTGCGGCGAGGTCCAGTGCGGTGAGATTGCTGTAGAGCACCATGTGGCTCGTGCTTGGCAGCACGACAAGTTCCTTGACCGAGCTAGGGATCGCTTCGTAGGCGCCGATCTCCTGGTCCCACATGGTTATGTCATCGTGGTCAGCCACGATCATCATCACCGGCACGTTGATCACGCGGGGGGCATACGGAGCCGCGTTGTACTGCATGAGTAGCTCCGTCGACTCGATGGTGTTGCGGTGCTGGTGGCGCGGTGCCTCAGTAGCCTGAAGCTCGCTGAAGACTTCACGCACGTCGTTGTCGGGCCAGACGGTGAGCTCGGCGTTGGGGTTGTCTGGCTCGCCGGACATCGGCATATAGCTGTGTGCGCCAGAACTAAAGCGCTTTCGCCGCTCTTCAAGGAGCAGATGCTGGAGCTTGCGGAACCGGACCGTGCCATGCATGCGCCACATGGTCTGGTAGCCGTCGATGACCGGGACATTCGACACGACAGACTTCACCCGCGGGTCGGTAGCTCCCACAATCAGCACGTGGCCGCCGCTATAGGAGATACCCCAGATGCCAATGCGACTGGCGTCGACTTCCGGGACGTTCTCGGCGAAAGTGATCGCGTTCTTGTAGTCCTCTATCTGGTCCCACGGGTTGATGTGCTGGCGCGGCTCGCCGTCGCTGGCACCCAGACGCCGGTAGTCGAATATCAGGGCAGCGATGCCGTTCCTGACGAACTCGGCTGCGTATCGAGGTTGCCGGAGCTCCTTTACGTAGCACCAGCCACCGGCCATCACGACGACCGGGAATGGCCCGTCGCCGTCAGGCAGCAACAGGTCACCTCGGACGGTATCCCCGCCGCTGGTGAACTCGACTTCGCGGTGTGGCATCTACTGAACCCTCCAGTCGGTTTGTGCAGGCTGCGCCAGACAATGACATTGACAAAGGCCGCGCCTGCGTCGCGGATATCTGACCGAAGTTCGGCTAGGCGATCGTCCAACCGCCGTCGACCACGTACGCAGCGCCGTGCACAAACGAGGCCTCGTCGCTGGCCAGCCAGAGCACTAGCCTGCCGATCTCTTCTGGCGATGCCCAACGGCCCGCCGGCGTACCTCCGATTGCAGCGTCAACGTGCGGGTTCCGGCCCTCGTCGGTGAACAGGTACTCCGTCATACCGGTACGTGTCGCACCTGGGCATACCGCGTTGCAGCGGATGCCCTTGCTGCCGTAGTCGAAGGCGAGCTGCCTGGTGAGGCCGAGCACCCCGTGCTTCGAGGAGGTGTACGCAGCTCCGCCGCCGCCTGCTACGAACGCCGAAATCGAGGCGATGTTGACGATGCTTCCGCCCCCAGCCGCGAGCATGGCTGGTATCGCAGCTCGAGACATGTAGAACGGGCCGCTGAGATTCACGCCGATGATCTTGTCCCATAGTTCATCAGACGTTTCTGTTGCCGCTGTGTAGTCGTCGAGCACGCCAGCGACGTTGCACAAGACCTCGATACCGCCCAGAGCCCGACGTGCTGCCTCGACCGTGGCCGAGACGTCGGCGCTGTCGGAAACATCCACCGCGATCGCCGTGGTCGCGCCGATCTCCGCAGCGACTTTATCGAGTGCATCCGCGTTGCGATCTAGCACGGCCACGCGATCACCAGCCTCGGCGAACAACTTCGCAAGGCTCCTGCCGATGCCCGAGGCCGCACCCGTGACGATCACGCTTCTGTCCACTGATTACCCGTTCCCCTCCTGAGCTCCGACGCCTTTGCGTGCCACTGAAGGCTGCTACCCGGTCCCGCTCCTGATCCGGGGACGGCAATGGACCCCGACAAAGGCAAACGATGATCGGAGGGATGTGAAGTTCGAGCACTTAGCCTTTGCCGATATGGACATGGCGCGTCCAACTGATCCATATTCATAACGTATGTCGTGACAGCGAGACTACGTCTGAGCGATATGTTGTGTCAAGTATTAATTCAAGTCATGTGAATCAATTCTTCACACGACAGCGGCAGCCCTGTCATTTTAGGAACCCGTCGGTTCCAGGTTCGGTGTTAGCCGCGCGATCTCCAGCACCTCCTTGAGCGGTAGCCATTCCGCTCGGTTGAGGGATGTTTTGGTCCGCCGGATGGCTACTGGACTCCTCGCGGCGATCGTGGCGGGGAGTCCATGAGTCCGCTGGGCGAGTTGGGCATTTGACACCGAACTGGCGCGTCTACGCCGATCCAGCCAACAAGCCATTCTGTCTGGTGTGGCCGGTCTGACTAGGTGGCCCTTGGCCACCTCGCCGCTCTCTCGCCTGGCTGGTCACGAATTGGACTTGGTCCCGGCGCGCGGCGAGGCCCCAGAGTCCCGGCGGCCCTAACCCGACTCGCGCGCGGCGTCGCGCAGTTCGCTCATCTGCTGGAGCATCGCCATCGCGAAGTCGCTCTTCTCGACGTCGGCGAGCGACAGGAAGGTCTCGGTGCGCTGCACCCCGCTGATCTGGAAAATCTTCGTCAGCAGCAGCTCGCGCAGGTGGGTGTGATCCCGGACGCGGAGCCGTACCAGCAGGTCGAGGCCGCCGGTGACCACGCTCATTTCGGCGGCCTCGGGGAGTTCCCTGATCTCGCGAATGATGTCGCTGAGGTCCATGCCGGGCCCGGCGGTCACCGCGAGGTAGACGTTGACCGGGTAGCCGAGCGCCGCCCAGTCGATGTCGGCGCGGTAACCACGGATGACCCCGGCCCGTTCTAGCCTGGCGAGGCGATCGGCCACGGCGGGAGCAGACATCTGCACTTCCCGCGCAAGCGCGCGCTGGGACTGCCGCGCGTTCTCGGTCAGCGCGCGCAACAGCGCAAGGTCCAGGCTATCCACCTCGACCGCCGGCGTGGAACGCGCTGAGACGTCGGTGAGCTTAGCTAGCGGGGCCGGCACGGAAGTCATCTGTCAGGTGACCAATCACAGCTGCGCATGACATGAACTCTGAGATATGATGAGACAAAGATAGCTTCTAAATGTAAGGGCATGAGCGCCAAGAGTCTTACATTTAGAAATCGGTGCGTCAAGGTCTTGGCGTGCAGGCTGGCGAGTCTTGGCGTGCGGGCTGGAGATGAGCATCACCTATGACCACGACCCTCGAGCAAAATGAGTCACGATTCCGAGCCGCCCGTCGTGCGCAGTCAATGCAGGCAGGTGACATTACAGCGATCCTCGCGGAGGCCGGGGCCGGGCGTGGCGTCATCACCTTCTCTGGCGGCTTTCCTGATCCTGAGTTCCTGCCGCGGGAGGACCTGGCCGGGATCGCCGCACGGCTGATCGCCGGCGACCCCGGTGTCGCACTGCAGTACTCGGCGACCGAAGGTCTGGCCGGAACGCGCGAATACCTGTCGGACCGGCTCGCGCAGACGCAAGGGCTGGCCCCGGCGCCTGCCGAGCTGCTGATCACCAGCGGCGGCATCGACTGCCTGGAGCTGCTCGCCAAGAGCCACATCGACCCTGGCGACGGCGTGATCGTGGAGGCGCCTACCTACCTGGGCGCGATTAGCGCGTTCGCCGGATACGAAGCAGAGCTGCACGGCGTGCCGGTCGACGCCGACGGCATGCGGGTGGACGAACTCGCCGCTGAGCTCAGCCGCGGTCTGCGGCCAAAGCTGCTGTACACGATCCCCGATTACCAGAACCCGACGGGTTACTCGCTGAGCCTGCCGCGCCGGCACGAGCTCATCGCGCTGGCTCGCCGCTATGGCTTCCTCATCGTGGAAGACGTCGCCTACCGAGACCTGAACTTCGGCGAACTGCCACCGCCGACGCTGTGGTCGCTGGCCCCGGACGTGGTGCTGCAGGCAGGCACATTCTCCAAGGTCTTCACGCCCGGGTTCCGGCTCGGGTGGGCAGTCGGCCCCGCAAGCGTCGTCCGCTGGCTGACCGTGGCCAAGCAGAACTCCGACCAGTGCTCGGGTGCCCTCGGTCAGCGCATGCTCGAGGAGTACGGGCGCTCCGGTCAGCTCGACCGCTGCATCGCCGCCGTGCGGCCCCGGTACGCACGGCGCGCTGCGCTGGTGGCAGAAGCACTGGCCCGGCACATGCCCGACGGCAGCACCTGGACCACGCCGAACGGCGGCTTTTATATCTGGCTCACGGTACCTGGGGGCATCGACACCGCGGCCCTGGCGGCAAGCGCCCGCGCCAAGCAGGTCGCCTACGTGCCCGGCCGGCCGTTCTACCTCGGCGACCAGGGACAGGCACAGATCAGGCTGGCGTACAGCCGGGTCGCCGACGATCTGATCGACGAAGGCGTTCGCCGTATCGGCGAGGTCCTCAGCGCCGCCGCGGAGGACAGATGAACACCGGACCGCTCGACAACGCCGCGGGCGCGAAGCTGACCGGCGACGCCGCCGCGCACTTCTCCTCCCCCGGCGAGGGAACGCCCATAGCGCCCGGCCGTTACGTCAGCGTGGATGCGCTGACCGCGGTGGAGTTCCTGCCCGGCCTCGGCTTCCGCCCGGTCCAGGGCGAGGGGGTGCTGACCAACTTCGTCAGCTTCGCGCCTGGAGCGGTAGCGCCACGGCACGCGCACGAGGAGGAGCAGATCGTCATCGTGCTGGAAGGCGAGCTGGAATTTGATCTCGATGGCGACGTGCGCACGCTGCGCAAGGGCGACGTCGCGGTCATTCCGGCGTGGGTGCCGCACGGCGCGTGGACTACTGACGGCTACTGCCAGGAAGTGGACATCTTCTGCCCGCCGCGGCAGAGCCTGCTTGCGCTCGCCGCGGCGCAAGCCGCCGCGGCTGCGCAAGCCGCCACGGCTGGGCAGGACGCGAACGCGGATGCTGCCACCGCCCGGGACGACGCCTAAATGGATCTCGGGCTCGCCGGCCGCCGGGCCATCGTCACCGGCGGCTCGAAGGGAATAGGCAAGGCGATCGCCGCCGAGCTGCTGGCCGAAGGTGCCAGCGTGGCCATCTGCTCGCGCAACGAGGCCGAGCTGACAGCCGCCGCTGCCGGGCTGGAGCAGCACGCGGCAGACCAGGCAATGATCGTGGCGACGCCGTGTGACGTGACAGATCCCGGTCAGGTCACCAAGTTCATCGCGGACTCGGCGTCGGCGCTTGGCGGGCTGGACATCCTGGTCAACAACGCCGGAGCCGCGCGACCGGGGCAGTTCGGCACGCTGACTGACGACGACTGGCAGGCCGATATTGAGGTGAAGCTGTTCGCCCAGATCCGGTGCACGCGCGCGGCGCTGCCGCTCCTGCGGCAGAGCCAGAGCCCGCGGGTGATCAACATCAACGCGCTCTACGGCCACTATCCCGACCCCGCCTTCCTTGCCTCGTCCGTCAACCGGGCATCCTGCCTCAGCCTGTCCAGGGCGCTGTCGATCGAGCTCGGCCAGGAAGGAATCCTGGTCAACAGCGTGAACATCGGCCTGGTCGAAACGCCGCAGTGGCACAACATCCACCGCCGGCGCGCGCCGGACGTGCCTGAAGCCGAGTTCTTCGGCCAGCTCGCAGCGGCCGAGGTGCCGCTTGGCCGGTTTGGCAGGCCCGACGAGGTCGCCGGCCTGGTCGCGTTCCTCGCCAGTGAGCGTGCCAGCTACATCGCCGGCGCGTCGATCGATGTTGCCGGCGGGATGGGCCGGACCCTGTAATACCCGGACCCGGTAACACGCGCGCTAGGCCCGCTGGGCAGCCACCGTGATAGTGCGCGTCGTCCCGTAGAACTCGAGCGCCGCTAGTCCTTGCTCCCGCGGGCCGAAGCTCGACGCCTTCTCCCCGCCGAAGGGTGCGTAGAAGTCGACTCCAGTAGTCGGCGCATTCACCTTGATCAGTCCGGTATCGAGGCCGCTGACCGCTGCCAGGACCTGATCCAGGTTCTGGCCGTGTACCGAGGTGACAAGCCCGAACCGAACGCCGTTGGCAAGCGCCACGGCCTCGTCGACGTCAGCCGCGTGCTGAATGACAGCGAACGGACCGAAGGTCTCTTCCTGACACAGCGTGTGGTCGGGCGGGAGATCCTCGATCAGCGTCGGCTCGACGAACCAGCCGTCGAGGTGCAGGTCATTCCCGCCGGCCAGGACACGGCCGCCATCGGCGACAGCGAGATGCGCGGCTGCCCGCACCATCTCCTGGGCTCGCTCATTGATCACAGGTCCCACGACGGTGTGCGCTTCCGCCGGGTCGGCCGGGGTCAGGCGCTCCACCGCCGCAACTAGCGCCGCGACAAAATCGGGCTGCCTGCCGACGATGATGACCCGCCGGGTCGCCGTGCACTTCTGCCCGGCGAACGCCATGGCCGCGCTAGCGATGAGGGCAGCGGCCGCATGCGGATCCGCATCGGGCATGACGATTGCCGCGTTCTGGCCGCCCATCTCACATTGCACGGCAATCCCGCGCCGCGCCGCAGCCGTAGCAACCGCCTGCCCGACAGCGGCGGAGCCAGTGAAGGAGACGACGTCGGCAATGCTGACGATCGCCTCGCCAGCCTCGGCAAAGCCAGGAGCCACGGTGAAGACCCCGTCCGGCAGGGGGCGGCCGAGGATCTCGTCAAGCAGTTTCGCGCAGGCCGTCGCTTCCGGCGACGGCTTGAGCAGTACCGAGTTGCCTGCCGCAAGTGCCGGTGCAGCTTTCCAGAGCGGAATCGCCAGCGGGAAGTTCCACGGAGTGATCAGGCCGGCGACGCCGAGCGGGCGCCGCTCGGTGTAGAGCAACTCACCCACGGACGGAGGGAAATGCGATCCGGTCACGGCGAACGATGCCTGCGCGTAGTAGTCGAGGATCGACAGCGCCCGGCTGACCTCGCCCGCTGCCTCGCCTGCCGGCTTTCCTACCTCGCGCACGATCAGGGCCGCCGCCTCATCGCGACGAGCCCGCAGCTCGGCGGAGCTGGCAGCGAGCGCGGCCGACCGGCGCGCCGCGCCGGACGCCCACCAATCTCGCTGGGCCTGCCGGGACCTGTCGGCTATGGCACGGATCTCATCGCGCGACAGGCACCGAAACTCGCCGACCAGATCGCCGGGCGCCTGCGGCGACACCGACCGGATAAGCGCCGACATCACGGCCGCCCTCGGCCTGCGACATGATCGGCGTGCCGATCGACATCGGTCTCCAGATCGTCAGTGAATGGCAGCGCATTCGCTGCCAGGACACCGCGCCATGGCGTCGCGCTCACGATCCACCTCCACTACTGAGTGAATGGTATGGCCCGGGCCAGAAGAAACCCCGTTCCGGGCAGGAACGGGGTCAACTCGCTCACCGCCGTCTTCCGGCCGCGGCTCAGTCGCGCGAGGCGCCGTCACCGCGGCTGCCGATGCGCATCAGGGAGCCTGGAGCGCGGCGACGAAATCCGCGAGCTCGTCGAGGTTCGCTCGCTCGTTGACCCGCCTGCCTTCTTCGATGTCGTGGATCATGCTGGCGACCTTGCCGAAGATGGGCCCGTTGACGTCCCGCAACACTTCGTCGATCTCGGTCTTGCGCTTGCGCACCACGAGGTCGCGGTAGATGCCGCTGTACTTCTTGGCGCTGTTGCGGTTGAACTCGGCCAGGCGGTCGAGAGACGTCTCGAGGTCGTCCGGGTCGAAGCCGTCGAAGCTCTCGACCCTGACCGGCGCCTGGGCGAGGACCTCCTGCGCGATGGCGATCATGACCGGCCGGTAGCGCGGGTCTTCCAGGTGCTCGACGATGGTCAGATCGGAGACGGCGCCGGCCCACAACATGGCGCCGTACGCCTCCTTGCCCCAGAGGAAGCCGAGCACGTTGTCAGTTGACTTCGCGTATGGAAGCGCCTCGGCGAGGTCCAGCACCCGCTGGGTGATGAGGCCGCCGTCGAGTTCGCCGACGCGGAACGTCCCGACGTTGCCCTGCATGATGCGCCCAGGGGCCATGACGTCGGCGCCGAAGTTGACGAACGACGAGATGACCCGCTCGCGGCCGACTGAGTCCACGAGCGTGTGGGCGGTCAGACCGTTCTGCACAGTGAGTACATAGCCGTCGGCCGCGAGCCGGTCGCGGAGCAGCTCAGCGGCGGCGCCGGTGTGCAGGCTCTTGACGGCCACGATGGCGCGGGAGATGCGGTCGGGCAGCTCGTCGGGGGTGATCGCGTGTGCAGCCACCGTGAACTCGCTGACCGGGCCCTCAATGATCAGTCCGTGCTCGCGGATGGCGGCGATGTGGGCCTCATCGGCGTCGCACAGTGTGATGTCGTGGCCAGCCCGGATCATGTGGGCGCCGAGAGTGCCGCCGATGGCACCGGAGCCGATGATGGTGATGTCCATGAGGCGAGTCATCCGCTCTCGTTAAGCGACGGCGGTGTCGAGGAAGGCGCGCACGGTAGACAGGAACAGCTCGCGCTCCTCGATCTGCGGCGAGTGGCCGGACTTCTCGAACACCACCAATTTCGCATTCGGAATCAGGGACGCGATGGTCTCCGCGGCGCTGACCGGGGTGACCCAGTCACGCCGCCCGACGGTGACGAGCGTGGGCACCGTGATCGAGGGAAGCTGCGGCTTCAGGTCGTAGTTCGGCTCGTTGTGCTGGAAGCACCAGTTATGGGCCTCGTGGCGGTAGATGCCGGCCTCGACACTCGCCGCCGAGCGGACCGGGTCGTATTCATAGTCATACAGCGGGATGATCTCCGCCCAGCGCGCCTTGAGGTCCTCGTCGTCGCGGATCTGCCCAGTCCAGTACCGGTTGAAGTTGTCCCAGTTAATCTCGACCCGGTCCTGGTTCCGCGCGTTCTCATAGAGGACCTCGTTGTTGACCGCGTCGGCAGCGGTGTCGCGCAGGACGATCGCCTGGACGCGCTCGGGGTACGCCACGGCATACTCCAGGGCGATGAACCCGCCGTAGGAGCCGCCGGCGATGACGATCTTGTCGGCGCCGATCCACTCCCGCAGGCCGTCGACGTCGGCTGCCCACTGGGCATGCGAGTACGGCGGCAGGCCCTCGCTGTGCCCGCAGCCGCGTGCGTCGAAGGTGATGACACGGAACCGGTCGGACAGCGGACCGAAGGTCGCCTTGGGTTCGGCCAGGGAGCCGATCCCGCCGCCCCCGTGGTGGGCGATCAGCACCGGACCGTCCTCGGGTCCCATCACCTCGACGTTCAGCTCGCAGCCGTTGATGGTCACTCTCATGCTCATGCCTCCGTAGCGGTCCAGCGCTCGATCTCTCCATCGAGCACGGTCAGGGGGATGGCTCCGTTGCGCAGCGCCGCGTGGTGGAACCGGCGCAGGTCGAATCGCGACCCGAGGATTTGCTGCGCCCGTTCACGCAGGCGCACGATCTCGCGCTTGCCAGTGACGTAGGCGAGCGCCTGGCCGGGCCAGGCGATGTACCGGTCGACCTCATTGCGCACGTTGTCGCGCGTGGAGGCAGTGCGGCTATACATGAAGTCGATCGCCTGCTGACGCGACCAGCCCAGATGGTGCATGCCGGTGTCCACAACGAGGCGGCACGCTCGCAGGGATGCGAAGGACAGCATCCCGAGGCGGGCGATTTCGCTGCTGTACAGGCCGATCTCGTCCGCAAGGCGCTCGGCGTACAGGCCCCAGCCCTCGTTGAAGGCGCAGAGCTCGGCGTCGATGTGGCGCCGGTAGCGTGGGATGGCGAGGGTCTGGGCAGTCGCAAGCTGCAGGTGGTGGCCAGGCACCGATTCATGGAACGAGAGTGCCTCGTACTCGTAGCGGTACCGCTCGCCTGGATTAGTCGTCAGCAGGCAGTGCGCACCAGGGCGGCTGCCATCGACGGCCGGGGGCCGGTAATACGCCATCGCGGAGTTGTCCGCGTCGATCGGGTTGATCTCCTCGATGACGCAGGCGGGAATGTCGTAAAGCTCGAAGTAGGTGTCACGTGCGGACTCAGCCCGGTCGAGGGCGTCCTGGACGACGGCGATAATCTCCTCGCGGCTGTGGAAGCGCAACGCCGGGTCATCGCGCATCCGCGCGGCGATGGTGGCAAAGTCGCTCTCGCCGAGTGCTTCCTGCCCGATCTGCGACCACAAGCCGGCCAGCTCGTCGAGTTCCGCCAGCCCGATAGCGTGGATGTCCTCGGGCGAGAGCGTGGTGGTGGTGTGCCGCGCGACCGCGGCCAGGTAGCCAGCCTCACCGCCAGGGATCTCGCGGATGCCGACCCGGTCGTCTGGCCGGGCGAGCGGCGCCAGTTCGCGGCGCAGCAGCTCGGCGAGCCGCTGCATGGCAGGCCTGATGGTCTGCGTGACATGGGCGGTTGCGGCCTCGCGGGTAGCGGATTCCGCGTCGCGCACGGGCTCGAGCAACGCATCCCGAGACACCGGCAGGGCGAGGTACCCCTGGAGCTGGCGAATGGCGTGATCGACGCCGACCTCCGTGGGGGTCCGCCCGTCTGCGGCCTCCGCTAGGTACCGCTGACCGAGCGTGTCGAGGGTCGCGCCGATCTGCGACAACCTGCTGAGATAGCGCGTGGCGGCCTCGGGGGTGGCCACGGTCATGGCAGGCACTGTCTGGAAGATCAGGCCCTGCCGGCTGACGTAGCTCTTGGCCGACGCGTTGGCGGCCCAGAGCGAGTGCTCGGCGTCGGACCGGGCTCCTTCGACGAGGGCGGTGAGCACCCCATGGTCGACGCGCTGGTCGCCGGTGAGGCCAGCGGCGTCGATCTCCCGGACCTGGCGGCCGATGGCCGCGAGCTCTTGCTCGGTGCGCTCGCTCGCCTCCCGGCTCGGGTCGAAGGACAACCCGTCGAATTCCGCTACGCCGAGCAGAGTGGCGTTGTACGGGTCGTAGCTGTGCTGAGTGGCGAAATACGCCTCGCCGAGCCGCTCAAGTTCGGCCGCGGCCGCAAGCTCTCCCATGTGTCAGTCGCCTTTCTGCTGCTGATGCGGTACTGCCGCAGTCCCGGCGGGTCCGCTGGCACGGAACGCCCGGTAAATGTGCACTGATCGCTCCCAGTCCGCCATCCGCTCCAGTGCGGCCTCGCCGGCACCATGGAAGACGGCATCAACAAGACTCTCGGTGAGCACAAGCAGCCCGGCGAACGAGTCGAATGGGATGCCGTCGACGGCGACCGGCAGCACGATGTCCGCCTGTTCCGCCGACGGGGAGAGCGAGTCGTCGGTGATGAGGATGACGCTGGCGCCGCGTGCCTTCGCCATCGAGACGACCTCGTTGGCAGCGAGTTCGTGCCGGCGGAGGTCAAACACGACCGCGACCGAGTCGCGTCCGATGCGCAGGTACTTCCCGATGTCTGCGCCGAGAGGCTCGTCGGCGTAGTCGACGCGGGGGATCAGCTGATCCAGCTGCATGGCCAGCATCCGGGCGATCAGCCGCGAGAAGTATCCGCCGGAGATGACCACGTGCTTCGGGCGTCCGGCCAGCAGTGCCACGGCTCGCTTGATTTCACCGGGCGGTACCGTGTCCTGCAGCCGTGTGACGAGCCGAGCACGCTGCTGCACCGCGCGAAGGAAGACGCTGTCATCGGACGGCGCCGCCCGGCGGGCCAGTGCCCGGCTCAGCGGGCTCGCGCTCATGGACCGGGTGACCTCGCCGCGCAGGCGCTCCTGGAAATCGGGATAGCGACCGAACCCGAGCCTGGCTAGCAAGCGCAGCACGGTTGGCTTGCTCGTCCCCGCCGCGGCTGCCAGCGCGGCCGTGCTCTCGAGACCCGCCGCCGGATAACGGGCCAGCAGAGTGCGTGCCACCTTCCGCTCGGCCGGCGTCAGCTCGTCCATCCGCTGAAAGATCTCGTCCCGCAACGGCAGTTCCTCGGCGGGAGGCCCGGTCATTTGGACAGCACCCTCATGTGGTCAGCACCGTCACGTCGTCAGCACCGTCACGTCGTCAGCGCCGGCTCGGGACCCGTGCCGCGTGCGGAGAACATCGCCGGCGAGTTGTGTGCCACGACGATGCGGCCGTCGCCGCCGATGGCGACGAGGCCGCCGGTGAACCCGCGCTGTGTGAGTTCCTGCTCAAAGGTTCCCCGGACGGCCTCGGCGAGGTCAGCGCCGGCGTACCGGATCCGGGCGGCGACGTCGTACGCAACGACTCCGCGGATGAAGGCCTCGCCGTGTCCCGTACACGAGATCGCCACGAGGTCGTCGCGCGCGTACACGCCCGCGCCCACGATGGGGGTGTCCCCGACCCGCCCGTCGGCCTGGCCGGTCATCCCGCCCGTGGACGTGGCCGCGGCGACCCGGCCCCCGGCGTCGCGTGCCACCGCGCCGACCGTTCCGTGGCGGGCGGCGACAGCACGGCCCTGCATCACCTTGTCTAGCTGCTGCTGCCGGGTCGGCGTGATGAAGTAGTCACGCTCGACCACCTCAAGTCCATAGCGCTCGAGGAACTCGACATCCGGGTCGACGATGAGGACATGCTCGGTGTGCTCCATCACGACGCGGGCGAGCCTGACCGGGTTCCTGGCGTATTTGGCGGCGGCGACCGCGCCCGCGAGCCCGGACCCCGTCATCACCGACGCGTCAAGCTCGGCGTGCCCTGTCGCGGTGAGCGCGGCCCCGCGGCCGGCATTGAACAGCGGATCGTCTTCAAGGACCTGCACGCTCGCGCACACGGCGTCGAGGGCAGTGCCGCCCGCGGCGAGCACTTGCCATCCGGCCCGGTAGGCGGCAAGCAGTCCCTGCGCATACGGGGCGCGGCCAGCGACGGTCTGGTCCCCTACCCGTCCCCCAGCCCCGCCGTGCAGAGCCAGGCTCGGTCCGGCGTCAGACGGTGCGGACTCCGACGGGGCCGCCTCGAAAATCTCCATACCGATCGGCTCCCAGCGGCGCGGACCGGAAGCACCCGGGCCGTTACTGCCATTCGTAACTGCATCGATCATTCTGCACAAATATGTATCACATGTTACAGGCCAGTCGCCATCGATCGCCGCACACTTGTCCACGACACCGGCCGCTTCCGCGGCCAGGCCGGACCCGGCCGGCCGATGGGATATGCCGCCGAGCGCCTAGCGAACCGGGAAGCCATCCGCGCCGACGGTGACCTCCTCGACCTGGCGTATCTCCCTGGCCGGCCGGGGATTGCCGTCGAGATCCAGCACCGTAGTCGCCTCGGCGTACCACGACGGGATGACCGCGTGGCCGTAAAAGTCGCGGCGCCGCGGGTCGGTGACGTCCCAGCGCAAGACGGGATGATCGGGGTCGCCGGTGTAGTAGTCGCTGGTGTAGATCTCCAGGCGATGACCATCTGGGTCGCGCAGGTACACGTAGAACGCGTTCGACACCCCGTGTCGGCCAGGGCCACGCTCGATATGGCTCTCCTCGTGCAGGGAGCCGAGGATGTCGCAGGTGCGGAGCACGTGATGCGACTCGTGCGCAAAGAAGCCCAGGTGATGCAGGCGCGGCCCGGCGCCGCCGGTGAAGGCAATGTCGTGCACCGTCTGCTTGCGGTACATCCAGGCCGCGTACAGCGTCTGCTGGTCTTCGATGGTCTCGGACAGGCCGAAGCCGAGCGACGTGTAGTACTGATAGGCCGCCTGCACGTCAGGCACCACGATGTTGAAATGGTCCATCCGCGCCACCTCGGCGCCGCGACGCAGGTCATAGCGCTGCTGCAGCCGCTCGGCCAGCGCCGCCTCATGGAAGAACTCCACTGTGAAGCCCAGGGGGTCCTCGACCCGAACCGCCTCGCCGATGCCGGGTGTTGTCCCGGCGGGCACCCGTACCGTCCGGCAGTCCAGGTGACGATAGAAGGCAACCGCCCGGTCCAGGTCGGCGTGCGTGCGGACCCGAAAGCCCAGTCGCCCGTTGGCGGCCTCCGGCCCTTCCCGGAGGATCAGGTTGTGGTGGGTGAGCTCGTCGTAGCCCCGCAGGTACAGAGCGCCCGGGCTCGCCTCGGTGACCACGAACCCGAGAACCTCCACCCAGAACCACTGAGCCCGCGCGAGGTCGGTGACGACCAGCTCGGCGTAGGCAGATCGGACGATGTCGGGAGGCGGCGGGACCGCCTGCTGGTTCATGGTCATGGTCCTTCCGCGCCGAACCTCGGGACAGCAACGTCTTCGAGCGCGACGTGCACGATCCGGGAGTCGGTATAGAAGTCGAGGCTGTGGTAACCCCCTTCGCCCCCCAGGCCGCTGGCCTTCACGCCGCCGAACGGGGTACGCAGGTCGCGCACGTTGTGGGAGTTCAGCCACAGCATCCCGGCCTGCACTGCATGGGCCACCCGGTGGCCGCGGCGCAGGTCCTGCGTCCAGATATAAGCCGCCAGGCCGTACCGCGTGTCGTTGGCCAGGGCGACAGCCTCGGCCTCGGTGTCGAACGGAGTGACGCACACGACCGGGCCGAAGATCTCCTCCCGGAAGATCCGCATCTGCGGCGTCACGTCGGCGAACACCGTCGGAGCCAGGTAGTTGCCGACAGGCAGGTGCGCCGGCCGCTGCCCGCCTGCGACTAGCCGGGCGCCCTCTGCCAGCCCGGCCCGCACGTAGGACATCACCCGCTCGTAGTGGGCCGGGTGAATCAGGGCGCCGACCTCGGTAGCCCGGTCGGACGGCAGGCCGACCCGGATATCCCGGGCCCGCCGGGCTAGCCGGCTGACTAGTTCGTCGTAGATGGACCGCTCGGCCAGGATCCGCGAGCCGGCCGTGCACCGCTCGCCGTTCAGCGAAAACACCCCGAACAGGGCGCTGTCTGTCGCCCGGTCCAGGTCGGCATCGGCAAACACGATGCACGGCGACTTGCCGCCCAGTTCCATCGACAGGCCCTTGAGCGTGGGTGCGGCGGCGGCCATGATGATCTGGCCGGTCGACGTCTCGCCAGTGAACGAGATCCTGGGCACGAGCGGATGTGTCACCAACGCCGCGCCGGCATCCTCGCCGATCCCGTGCACCATGTTGAAGACGCCGTCGGGTACGCCAGCCTCGGTCATGATCTCGGGGAACACGCTCGCCGACAGCGGCGACCATTCGGCCGGCTTGAGTACGACCGGACATCCGGCAGCCAGGCTGGGCGCGAGCTTCCAGGTCTCCAGCATGAACGGGGTATTCCACGGCGTGATCAGGCCGGCCACGCCTACCGGCTTGCGGATGACATAGCCGAGCTGCGATGTTCCGGTCCGGAAGGCGTCCTCGTGCTGCGCCACGATGAGGTCGGCGAAGAACCGGAAGTTCTCGGCCGCACGCTGCGCCTGGCCATGAGCCTGGGTGACCGGCAGGCCGGTATCGAAGGTTTCCATCTCGGCGATGCGGGAGCCGAGCCGCTCGATGCCGTCGGCGATCCGGTTCAGCACCTGCGCCCGCTGGCGGGCCGCCATGCCGGGCCACGACCCGTCGGTAAACGCGCGATGCGCGGCGGCCGCCGCCCGGTCCACGTCAGCGGCACCGCCCGCGGCCACCTGCGCATAGACCTGGTTGCTGACCGGGTCAGCAACGTCGAACGTCGCGCCGTCCGCGCTCGGCGACCACGCGCCATCGATGAAGTGCTCCAGCTTGCCGGGCAGCCCTGACGGGGCTCCGCGCGCCTGGCCTGCAGCCTGGCCTGCCACGGTCGTCATGCGGGTCGTCCCTCCGATCCTTGCCAGTGTGCGCCGGTCATCACGCGGTCAGGCGTTCCAGCGGCGGCCCGAGCATGGCCGCGCCAGCCTGCAGCAGCTCGGTGATCCGCTCCTGCCCGGCCTGGCTGACACCGGCCAGCGGCGGCCGGACGTGCGCGGACTCGAGCAGGCCTCCCTGCTGCAGCACCCACTTCGCGGGTGCCGGGTTGGTCTCGGTAAAAATCACGTCCACCAGCGGATGCAGCCCGTAGTGGATCTCCCTGGCCTTTTCGTGGTCGCCTGCCATCCACAGCTCATACATCTGCGCCACCGCTCCCGGGGCCAGGTTCGCGACCGCGCTCACGAAGCCAGCTCCGCCGAGCGCAAGCAGCGGCAGGCACAGCAGCTCGATGCCAGACCAGACCAGGATGTCGCGGCCGCATGCGTGGATGACGCGGGAGAAGTGCTCGAAGTCCCTGGTGGTCTCCTTGACCCCGACGATGTTGTCGAACCGCGTGCGCAGGCGGGCGATGGTCTCCGGGGCTATGTCCACGGCCGTGCGCGACGGGACGTTGTACACCACGATCGGCAGGTCAGGATTCTGCCCGGCGACCGTCGCGTACCACTGAAAAAGGCCTTCCTGAGTAGGCCGGGCGTAGTACGGCGTGATCACTAGGACGGCATCGGCGCCCAGGTCTGCGGCGGCCGCGGTGAGCTCGAGGGTCTCGTCCAGCCGGGCCGAGCCGGTGCCGGGCAGGAACGGCACCCGGTCCGCGATCAGCGCCGCAGCCTCAGTCATCGCGCCGATTCGCTCCTGCAACGTCTGCGCGCTTGGCTCGCCCGTCGACCCGCCGAGCGAGATGCCGTGCGAGCCGGAGTCGAGCTGCCATTCGATCAGCCGTCGCAGGCCGGGCAGGTCCACGTCGCCCGCGTCAGTAAACGGCGTGACGACGGGCGCGATCGAGCCCCGGATGCCAGCGGGATCGCTACGGAATCTCATGCCGGCGTCACCGCAATGCACACCATCATCGGTTCTGCTCCGCCAGCCAGGCCTGATAAGCGGGCCGCCACCGGTCACCGAGCGGGTAGAGCCCCTCGATCCGCTCGCCGGCGGCGACCTTGACAGCCACGAACTCTTCCTCCTGCTCCTGCTCAGACGCATCGGCCAGGAGTTCCGCCGCGATGCCCGGCGGGATGACGACCACACCGTCGCCGTCACCCACGACCAGGTCACCCGGCTGCACGGTGACCCCGGCGCAGGCCACAGTCACGCCTATCTCCCACGGGACGTGCCGCCGGCCGAGTACCGCCGGATGGACCGCGGTGTGGTACGTCGGGATGTCCATGGCGGCAAGCCGGGCTGCGTCCCTGATCGCGCCGTCGGTCACGATGCCGACCGCACCACGGGCCTGCGCGCGCATGGCGAGGATGTCACCGATCGTGCCCGCGGTGGACTCGCGGCGCGCGTCGATGACCAGTACCTCGCCCGGCCGGATCTGCTCGACCGCCTGCTTTTGTGCGTTCATCCCGCTGCCGAACTGAGCCGATAGATCCTCGCGCAGCGGCAGGTAACGCAGCGTCCGGGCGAATCCGACCATCCGCCGGTCCGGCCTGGTCGTGCGGAGGTGGTCCATCGTGCAGCCGTTCAGCCCCCGGCGCCGCAGCTGGGAGGCCAGCGTGGCCGTGGACACCGTGGCGAACCGGGCCAGCATCTGCGCGGACATCCCGTCAGGGACGTAGTGGGACTGGCCGTTGGACGCGAACGCCGCATCCCGCGCATCGTCGGTCATCCTCGGCATGGCACCGAACGCCGGCAGGCTGTACCGCGCGTCGATGATCGGGCTGCGCAGCCGACCGGTGCTGGCCTCGCCGATCGAGACCTCCACTTCGACCACGTCGCCAGGCTCCACTACGGTCGAGCCGGCCGGCGTTCCGGTCAGGATGACGTCCCCTGGCTCCAGCGTCATCAGCCGCGTCAGGTCAGCGATCATGTCGTCGAAGCCGAACAGCATGTCCTCGCCGACCCGTGCGTCCTGCGCCACCGTGCCGTTTCGCCACGTGCGCAGCCGCAGCTGGCCAGGATCGATCTCGCGCGCGTCGAGCAGCCGCGGTCCCAGCGGGGTGAGGTGGTCGATGCCCTTGGACCGCACGTTGCCACCGCGGTCGGCGTAGCGCAGGTCGTACACGGCGAAGTCATTGGCGGCCGTGACCCAGGCGACGTGGCTCCAGGCTTCATCGGCACGCACCCGGCAGGCCTGCGTGCCGATAATCAGCGCCACTTCGCCCTCAAACGCGAGCAGTCCGCATCCGGGCGGCCGCTCGACCGGATCACCGCTCGCCGCCAGTGCCGACGGCGGCTTGAGGAAGTACGAAGGGAACGACGGGATAGAGCCGCGCTGCATCGCCCGGCTGCGATAGCTCGCGTGGACCGCGACGATCTTCGTTGGCTTGACGTGCAGCAGGTCGCTCATCGTGATCGGGTCGAATGGAGGCGTCGTCGCATCGGTCCGTCTACCTGGTTCCCCACACCTCTTCGGCGGTTTCCGCCACGAGGCGTAGCTTGGCGATCTGCTGGTCGCGGGTGAGCGAGTTGCCCTCCAGCGTCGATGAGAACCCGCACTGCGGCGACAGGCAAAGCTGATCGATGTCCACGAACTTGCTGGCCTCCTCGATCCGCCGCTTGAGGTCGTCCTTGGCCTCCAGATCGGGCTTCTTGCTGGTCACCAGGCCGAGCACGACGTACTTGCCCGCCGGCACGAATCGCAGTGGCTCAAATCCGCCAGAGCGCTCGTCGTCGAACTCCATGAAGTAGCCGTCGACGTTCAGCTGATTGAACAGCGCGTCCGCCACAAAATCGTAACCGCCCTGCGCGACCCACGACGAGCGGAAGTTGCCGCGGCACATGTGAGTCGTGACGGTCATCCCAGCCGGCTTGTCCGCCAGGGCGCGGTTGATGGTCCTGATGTAGATCTCATGCTGGTGGTCGGCGTCCTCGCCGCGCCTGGCGATCTCCGCGCGCTGGGCCGGATCATTGAGATAGGCCAGGCTCGTGTCGTCGAGCTGCAGGTACGTGCAGCCGAGGTCGGCAAGCCGTCGCACCTCGTCGGCATACGCCGCGCCCAGGTCGTCCCAGAACACTTCCATGTCCGGGTACACGTCGTGGTCGATCGCAGCCGGTCCGCCGCGGTAATGCACCAGGCTCGGCGCGGGGATGGTGAGCTTCGGGGTCGCCGAGCTGGCTGTGTCGCGGAGAAACTCGAACGCCGACCCGAAGATCGTGTGATCCATTCCGAGCTTGCCGGCAATCCGCACCCCTGTCGGGGTGAACTCGATATCGCCCTTCTCATTGTGGAACACGCTCTTCATGGCCTGCTCGGCCTTCTCGACACCCGCGATCTCGTAGATGAAGTCCATATGCCACGACGCCCGCCGGAACTCTCCGTCGGTGACCGAGCGGAGCCCTATATCTTCCTGCATCGTCACCGCGTCGCGAATCGCCGCGTCCTCCGCTGCCCGCAGGTCGTCGGGCGAAATCGCGCCCCGTGCGGCCTCCTCGCGTGCCTGTAGCAGAGTGCGCGGGCGCAGCAGGCTGCCAACGTGATCGGCCCGGAACGGTGGCGTCGTGCGTAGCGACATGTGGTCCTCTCTACAAGATCAAGAGCTAAAAGATCAGGGAACGGGGTGGTCCGGCGCCGGTCTTGTCCTCAGGCTGGCGCCTTAGCCGGAGCGGGCACCCGGTCCCCGATCGCATTCGCGTCGAGAGACGTCCAGGGCGTCGGATCGAACCACGACGGCCAGCCGGCCTTGTTGACTTCGGCCGCAGACTCCAGGTTCGCCCGCAGCGTGTCCAGGTCGCGCTCCACTTCGTAGACCGCGAGATGGGTGGCGATGTTCGGAGTCGAGGTATCGACTACTTCCGGCTCGAGCCGGAACCGCCAGTTGGCCACGAAGCCGGAGACAGCAGTGTTCTCGTCCGCGTGCTCGTGGTACCAGGAGACGAACTCGCTGTTGTCCAGGCCTGCCGGCGGCGTGCTGAACACCAGGTAGAGGTGATCAGCCAGCCGCGGTTCGGTCGGGTTGCCGTGCGAGTGGCAGTTGAACGAGGCGAACGTAATCTGCGGGAACCAGTCGGGAAGCTGCATCCGGCCGGAAGCAACTTCGGTGTCGAGCTCAGCCATGACGTCCTTCGGATCGCCCTCAAGCTCGTAGGCGGACAGATACCGGTGTCCAGAAGGCGTCCACTCGCCCTTGACAGGCTGCAGCCGGTAGCGCCGCGCGGCGGTAAATCCCGGCACGACGAGGATCTCGCCCAGGTGGAAGTCGTACCACCGGTTGTACTCCTCGTCAGAGATGTGCTCCGGCGGCTTGCTGAATACCAGGTGCAGGTTCTCGGACATCCGGGATCCTCCAAATCGTCGGCACGGTCTCTGCGGCGCTGTATCGGCAGCACTGTATTGGCCGCACTGCCGGACATGGGCAAAATCGTATATCGTTCTGCCGTACGCTGACTAGTGGCCTGGTGGCCGACGCAGCGCTGCCGACGGCAAATTATGGCGAGGTGGTGGGTGATGAGCAGCACTTCTTCCAGCACTGCGGGCCGTATCATCAGCGGCGTTGCAGTCCCTGATGTTCCGACGCAGCTGTTCGTGGACGGCGAGTGGCGCGACGCGTCCGACGGCGCGACTTTTGACGTGATCGCGCCGGCCAGTGAGGAACTGCTGGCGACAGTCGCCGCCGCATCGGACGCCGACGTGGACGCCGCTGTGCGCGCCGCCCGGCGGGAGGCTGACGGCGGGACCTGGTCACGACTGACCGGAGCTGACCGGGGCCTCCTGCTCTTCCGCCTCGCTGACCTGGTCGAACGCAACCTAGAGACATTCGTGACGCTCGAGGCGCTCGACATCGGCCGGCCCGCGTATGAGCCAAGGCTGGTGGACATACCCAATGCGGTGGACGTCTTCCGGCACTTCGCCGGGTGGGCCGACAAGATCGAGGGACGCTGGGTGGCCCCGCTGCCGGCGTTCGGTCGTACCCGCCAGGCATATACCATTCGCGAGCCTCTCGGCGTGGTCGGCGCCATCACCGCGTGGAACGCGCCGACCCTGATCGCCTCATGGAAACTCGGGCCCGCCCTGGCGGCTGGCAACAGCGTGGTGCTCAAGCCGGCCGAGGATGCCTGCCTGTCCACGCTGTACCTGGCGTCGCTGATCGCCGAGGCCGGGTTCCCGGCGGGGGCGGTCAGCGTCATCCCCGGTCTTGGCGAGACCGCCGGCGCCGCGCTGGTGCGGCACCCTGGCGTGGACAAGGTGAGCTTCACCGGCAGCCCCGAGGTCGGCCGGCAGATCGCGGTGACGGCCGCCGCGGACTTCCGCCGGGTCACACTCGAACTCGGCGGCAAGTCGCCGCAGATCGTCCTCGCCGACGCCGACCTCGCAGCCGTGGTACCCGGCATCGCCGGCGGGTTCCTGGCCAACCAGGGCGAGATCTGCGCCGCCGGCACCCGGATCCTCGCGCACCGCTCGATCTTTGACGACGTGGTGGCTGGGCTTGCCGACGCGGCGCGCGCGGTTCATGTCGGCGACCCCTTCGACGAGCAGACCACCATGGGCGCGATCATCAACCAGCGCCAGCTCGACCGGGTCCTCGGCTACATCCAGCGGGGCACGCAGGAGGGCTCGCAGCTGGTCGCCGGCGGGCAGCGGCCGGACCGGCCGGGCTTCTTCGTCGAGCCCACCATCTTTTCCGGCGGCGGCAACAACACCACGATCGCGCGCGAGGAGATCTTCGGCCCGGTCGGCCTGATCCTTGCCTACGACGACATCGCGGACGCCGTCCGCCAGGCCAACGACACCCGTTACGGACTCGCCGCGTACGTGTGGACTCGGGACGTATCCAGGGCCCACGAGCTCGCCGCCGCCCTGAAAGCCGGATCGGTCTGGGTGAACGGGCCGGGCGCCCCCGATGCGCGACTGCCGTGGGGAGGCACGAAGATGAGCGGCGTCGGCCGCGAGCTCGGCTGGGCTGGGATCGAGGCCAGCACCGAGGAAAAGACGGTCACGATCACGCTATGAGCCAGGCACAATGTTTCACCCCCAGCAACCAGACACGGAGGATTGATGGCTGACGACGCCCTCTACGAAAAGGGGATCGCGATCCGGGAGGAGATGCTCGGCCCCGAGCATGGCCGCGCCAAGGTCGAGAGCCAGCCCGACTTCACCAGGGAGTTCGAGGAACTCGTGACCCGCTACTGCTTCGGCTCGGTGTGGGGACGGGAGGAGCTCTCTCGCGGCGTGCGCAGCATGATCACGGTCGCCATGCTGGTCGCGCTCGGGCGTGCCCCGGAGATCCGCGTGCACGTGAAGGGTGCCATCAACAACGGGGTTACCAAGGACGAGCTACGCGAGGTCCTCATCCACTCGGCGGTCTACTGCGGCATTCCGGCCGCCGTCGACGGCTTCCGCAACGCCTCCGCCGTGCTTGCCGAGCTGGGGCTCGAATGAGCGAGACGGAGACCGGCACCGACAGCACGGTCGGTTTCGTCGGCGTCGGCAATATGGGCAGGCGCATGGCTGCCAACCTCGCCAAGGCGGGCTTCTCGCTAGTGATCCGGGACACCGACGCGGACGCACAGCAGCGGTTCATCGCCGCCCACGGCGGCGAGCCTGCCACCGGGCCGCAATCCTTCGCCCGCGCGACCGTGGTCGTGACCATGCTCCCGGATGGCGGCGCTGTCCGCGAGGCGATGCTGGGCTGGGAGGGCGGCATCGCCGCCGCGCTCCCGTCCGGGGCCGTGGTGCTGGACATGAGCTCGGCCGACCCGGTGGGCACGCAGGCGCTCGCTCGTGATCTCGCCCCGCTCGGCATCCGGGTGATCGACGCGCCGGTATCGGGCGGGATCACCCGAGCCGAGTCGGGCACCCTGTCGCTCATGGTCGGCGGGCTGGACGATGAGGCGTTCGCGCGCGTCAGCCCGGTGCTGGAGACGCTGGGCGAGCGGATCTTCCGGACCGGACCGCTCGGATCGGGGCACGCGATGAAGGCCCTGAACAACTTCCTCGGCGCGTCCGCTTATACGACCGCAGCCGAGGCGCTCGCGATCGGGCACGAGTTCGGCCTGGATCCGCGCGTGATGCTGGACGTCATCAACACCTCGACCGGCCGCAGCTTCAACACCGAGGTCGTACTGAAGGACGACGTGATCACCGGCCGCTACGGCACGGGCTTCGCGCTCGGATTGCTGGCCAAGGACGTCGGCATCGCGGCTGACCTGGCCGAGGCGGTCGGCGTCGATGCGCCCGCCTGCCAGCTGGTGCGCGGCCGATGGGAAGCAGCTGCCGAGGGCCTGGGTTTCGCCGCCGACCACTCCGAGGCGCACAAGCGCTGGTGGACCATCGACCTTCGGGCCGCTGACTGAACCTGCGGGCCGCAGGGACTATCTTTCCGAATTCATATACGATTATGATCTTTATGTCCCCGCCCCATCCATGACACTGCCTGACAACTGCAGGAGACGGCGATGCTCTCGTTCGTGCAAGCCACCGACGGCCTGGCGCAGCTCATCGACCCGGCCCAGGACTTTCGGCCGCTCGGCTCAGGCTTCCTCTTCACCGAGGGACCAGCGTGGAACGCGGCCGATAACTCTCTCGTCTTCAGCGACATCCCCGGCGACGCCCGGTGGCGCTGGAGCGAGTCAGGCGGCATGGAGCGGGTCGCCTGGCCCACCTTCAAGGGCAATGGCATGGCGTACGAGGACGACGGCAGTCTGCTCGTGTGCGAGCAGGTGACCAGCTCGCTGATCCGGATCCGGCCCGACGGCCTGCGGCAGGTAGTGGCATTCCACTACCAGGGCAAATACCTGAACAGCCCCAACGACGTCATCGTGCGGTCGGACGGCACGATTTACTTCACCGACCCGAACTACGGCCGCTGGCCAGTGTCAGTCGGCGTCGGCCGCGACTGCGACCTTGACTTCCAGGGCGTGTTCCTAGTGCCACCCGGTGGGGGTGACGTCGAGCTCGTCGTGGACAAGAAGGAATTTGAGCAGCCGAACGGCCTGTGCTTCTCGCCCGACGAGAGCCTGCTCTACGTCAACGACCGGCAGGAACTGAAGGTCTTCGACGTTGCCGCCGATGGGTCGCTGTCGAACAGGCGGCTCCTGCGCGGCGAGATGGGCAGCACCGGTGTACCCGGCAGCGGCAACCCGGACGGGATGGAGTGCGACGCACTGGGCAACGTCTGGACGACCGCGCGCGGCGGGATCTGGGTGGTTGCCCCGTCCGGGGACTTGATCGGCATCATCGAGACGCCGGAGGTCGCCGGCAGCCTGGTGTGGGGTGGCGCCGATCTGCGCTCACTGTTCGTGTGTACGACGACCACCATGCACGCGTTGCAGACCAAGGTAGGCCCGGCGCCGCTTCCTGGCCCGGTCGCGCACTGAATGGAGCGAACCATGGCGGATATCCACGGACTTTCGGTCGAGGACAGGCTGCGCCGGCTCGAGGACCGCGAGGAGATTCGGCAGCTGATCCAGGCCTACCGGCGCAGCCTCGACGCCCGCGACCTGACGGCGTATGGACTGCTGTTCGCCGCTGACGGTGAGTGGCTGGGCGGAACCGGCTACGCCAAGTCACCGGCCGGCATCACGGCGATGCTGGAAGAGCGGCTGCCCGGCAATACGTCCGACTCGGGCCAGTCGTCCTGGCACCTGGTCACCGAGCCGGCCATCGCACTCCACGGTGACCAGGCGACCGGCGACGTCACGTGGGCGCTGGTCGCTCGCGACGACGACGACGCGCCGACCTTGCGGTTGCTCGGCCACTATCAGGACACCTATGTGCGCGAGGACGGCCGGTGGAGATTCCAGCGGCGCATCGCGCACACCGACATCCCGTACCGCCAGCTGGACGTGCCGGCCGAGTGGGCTGCGGCCAGGGCCGCCCTCCTCGCGGCCGGCGAACCCGCCGCGGCGCCGGCAGCCGATGACGACGCCAGTGCCCGCCTTCGCCGGCTCGAAGACCTTGAGCAGATTCGCCAGCTCTTCATCGACTACAAGACCGTGCTCGACGGGAAGGACTTCGGCGCCTACGCCTCACTGTTCGCCGAGGACGGCGAATTCGTCGCCATCGCCGGCGGAGCGCAGGGCCGCGCCGCGATCGAGGCCATGGTGGCGGCGATGCCCGGTACTGACCTGCTCGGCGTCAAGGTCGGCGACGACTTCCACCTGATACTCAACCCGCAGATTCAGCTAGACACCGACGACGTCGACCGGGCCCGCGCCCAGTCGACGTGGGCGTATGTCGTCAAGGGCGACGACGGCGGGCCAGCGCTGGTGAAGCTCGGGCACTACGACGACGAACTAGCGCGGGAGGGCGGCAAGTGGCGGTTCTTGCGCCGCGAGGCGCCCATGGACATCCCGGCCCCGGAGGTCTAGCGCGCTGTCGCCAGGACAACACCGCGGCGGCACGTCATCTGATCGTGTAACCCGCGTCGACGAGCAGCGTGGTACCGGTGATGTACCTGGCCTCGTCCGACGCCAGGAAGAGCACGGCGTTCGAGACGTCCCGCGGCTCCACCCACGGCACCGGCAGGGCATTGGTCGGCGTGAACACCTCGGCGACCTGCTCCCTGGTGGGGTGCTCCACGTCGGGCAGGAACAGCTTCCACGTCGCCTCGTTCTGGATCATGATGGTGTCCACGCCGGTGGGGTTGACGGTGTTCACCCGGATCGATTGCGGCGCCAGCTCCACTGCCAGCGTCCGCATCAGCCCGATCACGGCGTGCTTGCTCGTCACGTACTGCACCGCGTACGGCGTGCCCTTCAGCCCGGCCGTCGAGCTGATGATAATGATCGACCCGCCGGTCCCCTGGCCGGTCAGGTGCGGGATAGCAGCCTTGGCCGTGTGCCACACGCCGGTGAGGTTGACGTCGATGAGGTCCTGCCAGTCCTCTTCATCGACCTCGTGCGCCAGCTTGCCGAAGATCCAGATGGCGGCGTTCGCGACCACGATGTCGACGTGGCCGAGCTGGGCGACCCCATCGTCGAGTGCGTGCTTCAGCGCGTCGTAGTCGCGTACGTCGGCCTTGGTCGCCACGATGCGCCGGCCTAGTGCCTCGACCTCCCTGACGGTCTCCGCCAGGTCGGCCTCGGTCGCGCCGGGATAGAACCGCCGTACGCTGGCGATGTCCGCGGCGATGTCGACCGCGATGATGTCGGCGCCTTCCTCGGCCAGCCGCACCGCGTGGCTGCGACCCTGCCCGCGAGCGGCACCGGTAATAAAGGCCACCTTGCCTTCTACTCTCCCTGCCACGTGCGTCGCCTTTCGTCGGGCTCCGGTCTGGTGCGCCTAGATGATTGAGTAGCCTGCATCGACCGGCAGCGGGACGCCTGTGATGTAGCGAGCCTCGTCGGAGACCAGGAACAGCAGCGCGTTGCTGACGTCCACCGCCTCCACCCACGGGATCGGCAGCGCGTTCTTGGCCTGGAACGTGGCGACCACGTCGTCCACCCCGGGATTCTCCAGGTCCGGGCGGAACAGCCCGAGAGTCTGCGGGTTGCGGATCATGGCAGTGTCGACGCTCGTCGGGTGCAGCGAGTTGACCCGGATCCAGTGCGGCGCCAGCTCGAGGGCCAGCGTGCGCATGAGGCCTACGAGGCCGTGCTTGGCCGACACGTAGTGCGCGCAGTTCGGCGTTCCCCTCAGCACCACCCCAGAGCTGGTCAGGACGATCGAGCCGCCGCGGCCACTCGCGATCAGATGCGGTATCACGGCCCTGGCCGTGTGCCACACGCCGGTCAGGTTGACGTCGATCATGTCCTGCCAGCTAGCCTCGTCCAGCCCGGCCGCGGTCCCGAACGACAGGATGCCGGCGTTGGCTGACACGATGTCCAGCTGCCCGAGCTGCGCCACGGCGTCGTCCAGGGCCTTAACCAGGCCTGCATGGTCCCGCACGTCCGCCTGGACGGCGACGGCCCGCCGGTCCAGCGCCTCGACCAGCCCCACCGTCTCGGCCAGGTCCGCCGGGGTCGCCAGCGGGTACCCCACGGATGCCACCTGATCGCACAGGTCGAGCGCGATGATGTCGGCACCCTCCTGCGCCAGCCGCACCGCGTGGCTTCGGCCCTGCCCGCGCGCCGCGCCGGTGATCAAGGCAACCTTGCCTGCCACTCTCCCTGCCACGTTCGGCTCCCTCGGTCTGATCCACTTACCTCTTGTTCGTGAATCCGGCGTCGACGGCCAGCGTGATGCCTGTGACATAGCGGGCGTCGTCGCAGACCAGCCAGGCGACGGCACTGGCGATATCCGCCGACTCCACCATGTCGACCGGCAGCGCGTTGGCGATCGCGTTGCCCGCCTCCGGTCTGGCGGTCAGGAACTCCCGCAGCGCGTCGTTCTCCACCATCGGCGTGCGTACGCCGGTTGGGTGAACCGAGTTCACCCGGATTCGGTGCCGGGCCAGATTGTTGGCGTAGCTGCGCATCAGGCCCACCAGGCCATGCTTGGACGCGGTGTAGGCCAGGCCGCCGCGGCTCGGGCCGCCGATCCCGGCGAGGCCCGCGCTCGAGCTGATGAGTACGATCGCACCGCCCTGGCCGTGTTCAATCATCGAGGGCAACGCGACCTCGACGGTGTTGAAGACGCCGGTGAGGTTGACGTCGATCACGACCTGCCAGGCCTCGTGTGTCTCGTGCAACGACATCGTGGCGATTCCGGCGTTGGCCACGACAATGTCCGCCGGGCCTAGCTCCGCCACGCCGGCGTCGAACGCGGCCTTCAGCCCGGCTTCGTCACGGACGTCCGCCTGGCGCGCGACGATCCGCCGCCCGAGCGCCGCTACTTCCTTGACCGTCTGATCGAGGTCCGCCGGGGTCGCGAGCGGGTACGGCACCGAGTCGATCTGACGGCAGATGTCGACAGCGATGATGTCAGCGCCCTCCTCCGCCAGCCGCACGGCATGGCTCCGCCCCTGGCCGCGCGCTGCCCCGGTGATGAAGGCAACCTTGCCGTCGAGCTTTCCCGCCATTGCCTGTCCTCCCTGTCGAGCTACGACGGGGCCCGGCCCGTCGAGCGCCTGAAATTCGGATCGACCGACTGATCGCCGGGATTGCGGCCCGCGACGATGTCCTCCGCGCGTCCCCGGATGGCCGCCGCGCCCTGCTCGGGGTGGGTCAGTATCCAGAACCTGCGCTCGGCCAGTCCCGCGAACAAGATGTCCGCGACCTGATCAGGCTGCATGACGTCGTCCAGCGGCGGGTAGTCGCGCGGTGTCATGGCCGGGGCCGGCCCGAGCCGGCTGGGCCAGTGCGTGGCCGAATGCAGGATGTCCGTGTCCACCGCGGCCGGGCACAGGACAGAGATGCCGACCGCCGAGCCGGCGTCATCCAGCTCGCGGTAGAGGGTCTCAGATAGCGCCGACACCGCGTGCTTGGCCGCGACATAACTTGTGGCGTTGCGCACGGTGACCAGGCCGTCGATTGACGAGGTATTGACGATGTAACCGGTATCGCGGGCGACCATGCCGGGCAGGAAGGCCTGCATGCAGTGCACGACCCCCCAGAGGTTGACCCCGACCACGAACTCCCACTCGACCAGGGGCATCTCCACGAACGGCGCGGACAGGTAGACGCCGGCGTTGTTGACGAGCAGCCAGACCTCCCCGACCTCGGCGGCTACCCGCGTGGCCAGGTTCTGCACGGACTCGCGGTCGGCGACGTCGACCCCGATCGCGTGCACGATTGCTCCGCGGCTGCGCAGCGACGCGGCCGACTGGTCGAGCCGTTCGGTGTCGATGTCGGCCAGGACGACCGTCATGCCCTCGTGCACAGCCCTGGACGCCACCGCATAACCAATGCCGCTAGCGCCGCCGGTGACGACTGCTACCTTGCCCCGGTAATCGGGCATGCCGATGGTCCTCCTGTGCCGTGCTGGTGCGGGGTGCGGGGGCGGCATCCCACGCCTGATGGCGTGAGATGCCGCCCCCGCGCGGGTCTTGTCTAGGGCTTAGTGACGGCACCCGGGACGTTGAAATAGGTGTTGAGGCAGGTGTTGTCGCACCAGGCCGTGAGCGGGCCGCCGACCTCTGCCTCTGAGGTGAGCGACAGGCCAGGCTGGGCGAACTGAGCCAGGTTGGCGGTGGTGATGGCGGGCGACGGCATCTCCAGCACGTTGTACTTCGGACCCTTGTTGTCGAGGATGCGCAGCGCAACGTTGAAGTACACGTAGGAGCCCTGGAACCCGTTGAAGCACTGAGCAACGGTCTGGTAGGACGACTTGTGGGCCAGCCACCACGACAGGTCGCCGGCGTAGCACTCGCCGTCAGCGATGACCGGGACCTTGAGGCCGTCCGCCTGGAAGGCTTCAATGATTCCAGACATCATGCCGCCGTCCTGGATGGCGCCGGCCAGGGGCTGCGGGTGTGCGGCGACGTACTGCGCGACCACGGTCTTTGCCGTGCCCTCGTCCCACTGACCGTACAGCGTGGCGGCGACGTGGATGTTCGGGCACTTCTTCACGTCGGCGAGCGCCTGGTCGGCTAGTACCACGTCGTTCTCGTTGCCCGGCACGCCCTTGACGAGGATGATGTTGCCCTTCTTGATGATGCCGAGGGCGCCGGCGTCGGCTTGCACCTGGTTCTGCGACCAGGCGGCGACGGCGTACGGCGTGTTGGGTGCGGGCGGGGTGTCGGCGAGGATGACCGGCACGCCAGCCTTGCCGGCCGCGTCGATGGCGGGAGCCTCAGCAACGCTGTCAACAGGCAGCAGGATGATTGCGTTGACGCCTTCCTGCACCATCTGCTGGATCGCCGAGATCTGCTCCTCCGGCGTCGAAGCGGCCATCGTCGCGGGGATATTCGTGATCAGGCTGCCCTGCACGAGGCCCGCTTGCTTCGCGATCGCGAACTGCTGCTCCAGGCCGGTCACGACGTGCGCGTTGTACGGGCTCGTGACCGCGAACGCGATAAATCCGATCTTCCACGGCGGTTTGGCCGTAATCTTCGTCGTCGCCCACGGGCTCTTGATGAGATCTCCAGGGAAGCTGGAGTAGATGGTCTTCAGGTTGGCGGGCAAGGTGGCGTAGACGCCGTTCGGATTCGCCGGGCCTACTGCGACCGTCTGCCCGCAACTGCTGCTCGCGGTGGCAGCACCCGACCCGCCGCTCGCGGACGTGGAGGATGGGGACGAGCTACACGCGGCGGCGGCGAGCGCGACGACGGCGCCCGCGCCCGCCAGCTTGATCCACGTGTGTCGGCCCCGGGACTTAAGCGCGTACTTTCGACCGTTCATGCGTCCGACCTTCGTTCTCGATTGATCCGGCTTCCACTCGTTCATCTAGTGCTTGCTGCGCGGTTAGCGCCTGCCCGGCCGCGCAGAGCGCGCGGCCGGCCTGTGTCACATGCGGTCCCTGAGCCGCCGCTGCCTGCCGTAGACGGCAATGGCGGCCAAGATGATGACCCCGTAGATGATTTCCTCGTCGGCCGGGCTCGCGCCGTGGCCGACGAGCACCGTAGTTAGCACGGTGAGGAAAAGTGCCCCCACGCACGTGCGCGTGTAGTCACCGGGTCCGCCGAAGACCGTCCCCCCCACGATCACCGCGACCACGCTCTGGAATAGGTAAGGATCGCCCAGCGCGCTGTCGATCGATCCCGCGAAGCCGCCGATCAGCACACCGACGAGCACGGACGCGATCGCGCTGAACGCAAAGGTCACGGTCCAGACGCGGCGGGTGTTGATCAGGGCGTAGTCGGCCGCCCGTGAGTTCGCGCCAGTAGCGAACAGGCTGCGACCTAGCCTCGTGCGGTGCAGCAGGATCGCGAATGCGACCAGGACCAGGGCCCAGATGGCAATGGTCGGCGGGACCGGCAGCCCGAAGGTTCTGGTGACCGGCTCGGTGAAGGTGTCCAGCCACTGGGGGGCGTTGCTGTCGACTAGGCCGCCGTTCTGGACCGCCACGATGCCGACCGCCAGCGTGCCCACCGCCAGGGTGATGACGAGCGGGTTGATGGCGAATCGGTGGCAGATATAGCCGGCCATCCCGCCCAGGAGGCCGGCCCCGACGATCGCGAACACCAGGGCGACGCCAAACGAGATGTGATAGACCCCCGTCAGCGCGGTCACGCAGAGTGCGCCAGCCACGATGAAGCCGGACACTCCGAGGTCGAAGCCGCCGATGAGGATCAGCAGAGTCTGGCCCCCGGACGCCAGGCCCACCAGCGCCGACAGCACGAGGATCGAGCGGATGCTGGTCCAGCTGCCGAGCCCTGGGAGCGAGATCGCGCCGTAGATGAAGATCGCGATGAGCGCCACGACCTGGAAGATCGGGAACTGGCCCTGAATCGCGCCCAGCCTGGCCCGGGCGGCCCGTAGCTGACCGGCGCGCCCCTCCGCAGAGTGCCGGGCGGACCCGGCAGCAGCGCGATCGGTCCCCGTGTTTCCGTGGGCGCCTGTGGTTATCTGCGCGCCTGTGGTTACCTGCGCGGCCGTGGTTACCTGCGCGGCCGTGGTTACCTGCGCGGCAGTGGTTGCCGGCGCAGCCGTGCCTGCCGGGGCGGCTGTGCCGCCTGGCGGCTGGCGTTTCGAGAGCAGCTCGCCGGGGACTGTCAGATCGGACTGGCCAGTCTTCCGCCGCCGCAAGCCCCACGCCATGCCGGTGCGCCGGAGCCCGCCGCCGCTATCCCCCAGCATCATCCCGCCCAGGACGACCGCGACGATCAGAATGCCGCCGTAGACGATCTGGAGGTAGGCGGGATTGATCGCGAACGTCGCCAGCAGGTTCTGCATCAGGTAGATCGAGAACGCCCCGAGCAAGGGACCAACCAGCCCGCCGCGGCCGCCAGCCAGGGAGGTGCCGCCGAGCACGATGGCCGCCATCGCGACGAGCGTGTACTCGGTCGCGGTGGACGCGTCAGCCGAGTTGACCAGGCCGGTGAGAGCAAGGCCGCCGAAGCCGGCGAAGAGCCCGCCGAGTCCGTAGCTCGCAACACGGACAGCGTTGACGTTGACGCCGCTCGAGAACGCCGTCGCGTCGTTGCTGCCTACCGCGTAGAGCAGCCGGCGATAGGGAACAAACCGCAGGCCGAACCAGATCAGCATGGGTATCCCGATGGTGAACAGGCCACCGGGTATCGGGCCGACCGAGCCTGCCAGGTGCTCGAGCCAGCCGGTGCTGTTCAGCGACACCGGGTTCGGGGCGATCAGCAGATCGATGCCCTGGAGGGTGAAGTACATCGCCAGCGTGACCACGATCGGCTGGACCCGTAGTGCGACGATCACAATGCCGTTGAAGAGGCCGACTGCGAGCCCGATGCCCAGCATGATCGGGACGGCAGCTGCCCCGCCGAGACCATGCGGGGCGAGGTACACGATGAAGACGCTGTTGATCAGAATTATCAGTGGCGAGATCGAGAGGTCGAAGCCGCCGCCGATGATGGACGGCGCGCTCGCGAGGGCGGCGATGGCCAGCGGCGCCACGTTCGCCAGCTGATCGGTAAGGCCGAACCCGGCGTGCTCGGTGGCGATGTTGGCGGCGAGCATTCCGATCGACAGGATGGCGGCGAATCCGAAGCTGTAGGTGCGAACCGTCCGCTGGATGTTCAGCCGTGGCGGGGCGCTCTGGGGCGGGGCCGGCAAGGTGGCTGTCTGTGCCATCTCAGGCCTCGCCTGCCTGGCCGAAGAACGCGGCGACGAGCGCCTCTCGTGACAGCTCACTGCGGTCGAGCTCGCAAAAGAGCTCGTGTTCCCTGAACACGAGGACCCGGTCCATCAGCTCGACGTGTTCGTCGAGCTCAGTGGAGAGCATGACCACGGCGAGACTCTCGCTTGCCAGCGCGCCGAACAGTACGTAGAGGTCGTTCTTCGAGTTAATGTCGATACCTCGCGTCGGGTCGTTGAGCAGCAGGATCCGCGGGGCGAACGCCAGCCAGCGGGCGATGATCACGCGCTGCTGGTTGCCGCCCGACAGCGTCGTGATGGCATCGTCGGGAGATCCCAGGACGATTTGCAGCCGGTCGATGTAAGACGCGAAGCGCCGCCGCGACGACCGCGGACTGAGCCAGCCGAACCTGCTGTCTTTGGCCAGCGTCGGCAGGGCGAAGTTCTCCCGGATCGTCATCCAGCTGAACAGCGAGTCGCGGGCACGTTCGCGCGGGACGTACGCGATGTCGCAGTCGGCCGCCTGGACCGGTGACCGGATGATGACGTCGCTATCGGGTAGGTGGCGGATGACCTCGCCCGCCACGATGTTCTCGCCCCACAGCGCCTCGAGGAACTCGTTCTGGCCGTGACCCTCGAGTCCGGCGAGCCCGATGAGCTCGCCCGCATGCACCGTCAGATCGATCGGCTTGCCATCGGGCCGGAGCCTGAGCCCGCGGATCGTCATGACCGGCGCCCCGTGGCGGGTTTCGGCCGACTCCGTCTCCCGCTGGCCGGCGGATTCCAGCTCGTCCGATCCGGTCATCAGGCGGACGAGGTCGTGGGTCGTCCACGACGCCCTGGTCAGGTTGGCGACCGTCTCGCCCGAGCGCATGACCGTGATCCGATCGCCGATCTCCTCGATCTCGTCCATCCGGTGGGTGATGAAGATGACGCCGACGCCGTCGGCAGCCAGCGTGCCGACGAGGGCGAAAAGCCGGTCGCGGGTCGCCACATCGAGCGCTGACGTCGCCTCGTCGAGGATCAGGATGCGCGGGCGCCGCAGCAGGGCCCGGACGATGCAGCAGGCCTGGCGGTCGCTGAGCGAGAGGTCCTCCACGAGCGCGCCGAGATCAAGGGGCCTGCCGAGAAGCTGATCGAGCGCTTCCCTGGCACGGCGCCGCTTTTCGCGCGTCGAGACCTTCGTCCGCCAGGTGTCGTCAAAGCCGAGCCACACGTTGTCGAGGACGGAGCGGGTCGGGGCGACGAGAACTTCCTGGAAGACGGTGACGATACCGTGGTCAAGCGCCGCCTTCGGGTTCCGCAGCTGTGCTTCGGTCCCGGCCACCTCGACCCGGCCCGCATCGGGGATGTGCACGCCGCTGAGGACCTTGACCAGCGTGCTCTTACCCGAGCCGTTCTCTCCCACGAGGGCATGCACCTCGCCGGCGCGCAGCTCGAATGAGCAGTCCTTGAGCGCCTGCGTCGCGCCGAACGCCTTGGCTAGATGCTCGACGCGGACCAGGACATCAGCGGCGCTGGGCGCTCCTGGCGCGTCAACGACCGCGGCCTCCTCGCCGGTCGTCATCGTGCTGGCTCGGAGCTGATATATGACCTGGCCCCCGAGGCCTTCCTGAGTGGGACGGTGTTGCTGACTGTGACGGTGGGACAAGACCACTCCGGAATCCGTCGACGACGCGCCTGAGGCCGCTGAGTCTGACGAGCCGACATGGACTCGACCTCCTGGGGGGGTGATCGCGTTTACCTGGCAGAAACGTATATGAAACTGTAGACACAGATTGGCCGGCCGTCGAGGGTTGCTGACGGAGAGACGATCACGATCTCGTCTCGTCGCTGCCGCCTGCGGCCGGATTAACAGCGATACGCGCGGGGCGCCGGGCTCCGCCGCCAGCAGAAAGTTGGTACGGCTATGCCAGTTGACCTGGGCAGCATTGGGATCTGGAGCCGTGAGTTGCGATACAACCCGGATCGCGGTGCCCGCGCTGCCGCTGCTGCGGAACTCGAAGACCTCGGGTACACGGCGATCTTTATTCCGGACGCAGGCGGCGACGTCCTGACTGAGATTGAGTACTTGCTGGCCGCCACCCGCCGGATCGCCCTCGTTACGGGCGTACTCAACATATGGATGCATGATCCGGTAGAAGTGGCGACCAGGCGAGCTGATCTGGTGACGCGATTCGGTTCGCGGTTCCTCCTCGGCCTGGGCAACAGCCATGCGCCGCTCGTCGAGTCCGCGCGCCGCGGGCCATACACGCAGCCATACTCGAGAATGGTCGGCTACCTGGACGCGCTAGACGCGGCCGACGCGGCCGGGCCGGCGTCCGACCGGCTCCTCGCGGCGCTTGGGCCACGCATGCTGTCGCTCTCCCGTGCCCGCGCTGGCGGTGCGCACCCGTATCTGGTGCCGCCGGAGCACACTGCGCTCGCCCGCCAGATCCTCGGTGCTGGCCACGTACTTGCCCCTGAGCAGGCGGTCGTCCTGGATGCCGACCAGCGACGCGGCCACGATCTCGCCAGGAACTTCGTCGCCGACTATCTGCGGCTGCCTAACTATGTGCGCAATCTCCGCCGCCTGGGTTTTGGCGACGACGACGTCGCCGGCCACGGGAGCGACCGACTCGTGGATGCGCTGGTGGCGCACGGCGACGAGGAGGTGATCGCGGCCCGCATCCGCGCGCACCTCGACGCTGGCGCCGACCACGTGTGCATCTACGTCCTCGGCGGGAGTGACGAGGCCTTGCCGCTTGAGGCATGGCGGCGCCTGGCCCCGGCCCTCACCGCCGTGTGATCCTCACCGCCGTGTGATCCTGACTGCAGTGTGAGGCGCCTCGGGCCGATAGCGCACCCAGGAGATCCTATATGTTCTAGGGCTAGCCCGTTTTGCTGCTAGCTCAGCACGAGCGGATTCAGGTTCACGCCGTTCGACCCGGGCACCGCGAGCAGGGACACGACCAGCGCCCCCACCACCTTGCTGCCTGGCCCGTGCGCGGCACGCAGCGCGGCGAAGTCGCAGTTGTCGAGGAGCAGGAGACCGATCGCCCACGTCAGCATGTGCGCCGAGCCATGCGTCAGCTTGGCCTCACGTGAGTCCAGCATGTCCCAGGCCAGGACGGAGATCCCGTGCTCGGCTAGCCAGCGAGCGCCGTCGCCTGACAGCCCGCCGCCGGCATCCTGGTCAGTCTCGGGACCACCGAGATCGTGGCCGCGGGCTGACTCGAAGCGGTCGCGACCCATGTCCAGGCACAGCGCGTCGCCCGGCTCGAATGCGAGCCCGGCCGCCCCGAGCGCTGCGTCGATGTCCGCGCCGTCCACCGGGCGGTCGGCCCAGTCGGTGCCGCGGTGACCGGGGATGTCGACATAGACAGCGCGGGTGACGAGCCCGCTCGGGGCCAGCACGTCAGCAGAGCCCTGCTCCGGTTCATCAACCGGTCGTCCGCCGTAGAAGGTGCCGTCCACGGCGACGTGATTCAGGGCATCAAGGTGGGTGTTCTGCAGGCCATGCGAATTGAGGATCAGGTGGTCCTGTCCCCAGCCGGTGCCGTCGGTGTCGGGCCGGTACCAGGTCTCGTGCCAGAAGCCGGGCCGTTCGGCCGAGGCGTTGTAGTCATGACCGCGTAGCGGCCGGGCCAGGCTCACTGACGCCCCGGTCTGGATGCAGGCAGCGGCCCTGGCTCGCGCGGCCGCATCGATCAGGTTGGCGGTTCCGCGACGATCGTCCTGGCCAAAGGGACGCGATGCCGCGAGCGTCCTGATCCAGTCCGGCATGTCTACCTGGGGCATGGTCGTCATGTCCGGCATCGTATAGCTTTTCTGGACCAGCCGTCAGGACCGTGGCTCCCGCACCGGCAGATACGGAAAGGCGCCTGCAATGGGGTGCGCATGCGCCAGGAACAACTACGCTGGAGAGCTGTGAACAAGCAGGAACGCACTTATACGATCCTTCGAGACCGGATTTTCTCCGGCAGCATCGCCCCGCTCGCCAGGCTCAATATTGATGCCCTAGCCCGCGAGCTTGGCGTCAGCCCGATACCGGTGCGGGAGGCCCTCCGCCGCCTTGAAGCCGAGGGCTGGGTGCGGTTCACGCCGAACGTTGGCGCTGTCGTCTCTCCGGTCGACTCGACGTCGTGGGAGCAGGCCATGGTCACACTGGCCATTCTCGAAGGGGCCGCTAGCGCGGAAGCGCAGACGAACCTCCGCCGCTCCGACATCACCCGGCTGCGGAAGATCTCCGCCGGCATGGAGCAAGCCGCCGCGCACGCGGATCCGCTCCGGTTCAGCAAGCTGAACCGGGCGCTCCATGCGGCCATCATCTCCCGGTGCCCGAACGCCTACCTGGTCGACTTGCTTGAGCAGACCAACGCCCGGCTCGACCGGCTGCGGTCGACGATGTTTGTATACCTGCCGCACCGGTCCGAGGAAGCAGTAAACGAGCACACGCACCTGATCGAGCTGCTCGAGCAGGGTACGAAGGAAGATGTGGAGGCCTACGCCCGCTGGCACAAGCTGCGGACGGTCGAGGCGTACCGCGCGATCCACCAGGCCAACGACAAAGTCATGGCTGCCCGGCGACCCGCCACGACCACGCGCGTCAGCAACGATCACACGCTGGCAGCGCTCTGATCTGTTAGGCGCTGACCTCTTAGACGCCGTCGAGCATCGTTGCCGAGCTGACCGACATCGCCGTGCCCGACATTGGCGGCGGCCCGGGACGGTACTGCACGGGGAACTCCTCGCGGCGACGGAAGAGCCAGCGGTCGCCATCCTTGACGACATCGTCGTGATAACGCGCCAGGATAGTGTTCTGGAAGTTCTGCGGGATCCAGACCACGTCGGTGTCCACCACCGCGGACTGCCCGTCATCAGCAAGCTGTGCCAGAGTCTGCGGGTTCATGTGCTTGCCCCCGTAGTCATCAGGCAGGCACGTGCTCAGGAACGTCATAACCGCTTCTCGTCCCTCGAAAGCCTGATCCCCGACGACGAACGCCGCGTCCTGCGTCCAGAGCGAGCTGAGCCGTGCCCAGTCGTGGTCGTCAAATGCCATCGCGTACGTGACGACCAGGTCGCGAATCGCCTGCACCGCAATCAATCTCTCCATCGCGTCCACGTCGCAGATCGTACCCTTCTGCCTAGAAGACGATCGCGGTGTTGCCGTTGACCAGGACCCGGTCCTGGCAATGCCAGGCAACTGCCCGCGCGAGTACCGTGCGTTCGATGTCGGCGCCTCGCCTGGTGAGTTCAGGCACACTGTCGCGGTGCGAGACCCGGACGACGTCCTGCTCGATGATGGGGCCTTCGTCGAGATCGTCAGTCGCGTAGTGAGCTGTAGCGCCGATCAGCTTCACGCCCCGGTCCCGCGCGCGCTCGTACGGGCCGGCGCCGGCGAAGGCGGGCAGGAACGAGTGATGAATGTTGATCACGGGCACGCCCACGTCGGACAGGAAGGCGCCGGACAGGATCTGCATGTAGCGCGCCAGCACGACAAGGTCGACCCGTCCCCTGAGCAGATCGAGTTGCCTCCGCTCGGCTTCCGGTTTGGTCGCCTTGGTGACCGGGATCACCTCGAACGGCACACCGAATGAAGCCACGTCCGCTTGCAGGTCGCGGTGATTGGAGATCACCGTGACGATCTCAATCGGCAATTCGCCGCGCCTGGCCCGCCACAGCAGGTCGATGAGGCAGTGATCGCGGCGCGACACGAATAGTGCCACCCGGACCGGGACTGCGGCATCGGAGAGGCGGAACGCGGCACCCAGCGCGCTCGCTACCTGGGCGTCGAAATCGCGCTTAAGCGCACCTAGCTCGCCGGACAGGCCAGGCAGGTGGAATTCTGTCCGCAGGAAGAACCGGCCGCCGGTAGGCCCGGTCGAGTACTGGTCCGACTGGATGATGTTGGCACCACGGCGATGCAGGAACGACGCGACCAGGGCGATGATTCCGGGGCCGTCCACGCAGGACATCGTGAGCCTGCCGATGTCCGGCGCTGGTCCTGTGTCGGCCGCCGCGCTGCGGGCAATTGCGGGGGCGGCGTCCTCCTCGAGAACGGTCATCGTGGCCGGCCGCTCAGACCGCTGCGGCGACTGTCTCGGCCGCCAGGCCCACTGCCGCCCGCAAGTCAGCGGCCTTGTCGGTCCGCTCCCAGGGTAGGTCGATGTCGGTGCGCCCGAAGTGGCCATAGGCCGAGGTCGGTGCGTAGATGGGCCGGTGCAGGTCGAGGTACTGGCGGAAGGCAGCTGGGCGCAGGTCAAAGTGCGAGTCCACGAGGCTCGCGATGAGCTCGGTATCGACTGTTTCGGTGCCGAAGGTATCGATGAGCAGCGACACCGGCCGCGCGACGCCGATGGCGTAGGCGACCTGCACTTCGACTCGTCGCGCCAGGCCAGCCGCTACCACGTTCTTGGCGACGTGGCGTGCCGCATACGCGGCGGAGCGGTCAACCTTCGATGGGTCCTTGCCGGAGAACGCTCCGCCGCCGTGGCGTGCATAGCCGCCGTAGGTGTCCACGATGATCTTGCGCCCGGTCAGGCCCGCATCACCGACCGGGCCGCCGATCACGAACCGTCCTGTCGGGTTGACCAGCAAGGAGGCATGCAGGGCTTCGGGGTCGTAGAGCCCAGGCGGCAGCTCAGGTTCGACGACCGTGGCCCAGACATCGCGGCGGATCTGGTCGAGGGTTACCTCGGCCGCGTGGTGGGCGGATACCAGCACGCGCTCGATGCCGACCGGCCGGCCGTCGTGGTAGCGCACCGTCACCTGGGTCTTGCCGTCGGGCCGCAGGTAGGGCAGCGTCTTGTCCTTGCGGACCTGCGCTAGCCGTCTGGCGAGCCGGTGCGCGAGCGCGATCGGCATCGGCATGAGCTCGGGTGTCTCGTCCGTGGCATAGCCGAACATCATGCCCTGGTCCCCTGCGCCAGCGCGGTCGAGCTCGTCGGCAGACGGCCGGCCACGGTACTCGTGCGCCTCGTCTACGCCCTGGGCGATGTCAGGAGATTGCTTGTCCAGGGCGACAAGTACCGCGCACGACCTCCCGTCAAAGCCGCAAGCCGGGTCGTCATATCCGATCCTGATCAAGGTGTCGCGGACGATCTGCGGGTAGTCAAGCAGTTGCGGCGTCGTGATCTCGCCGGCCAGCACGACCATGCCGGTGGTCACGAGGGTTTCGCACGCCACCCGGGAGTACGGATCAGCGGACAGCGCTGCATCCAGGACGGCGTCCGAGATGGCGTCGGCGACCTTGTCCGGGTGTCCTTCGGTGACCGACTCGGACGTGAATACGTAGTCGCCCGAACCGAGCTGGGCCATGGCTAGTCTCCCTACTTGCTTTGTCGCGGGATGGTTGCGTCTTCTACTGCTGGGGCTGCTAGTTCCTGCCGGACGGTGGCCGCGCCGGCGACCATCGCTTCGAGTTTCGCCCTGGCCACAGGTCCAGGCAGATTGCGGAGGCCGCAGTCGGGATTGATCACAAGCCGATCCGCTGGCACGATCTCCGCCGCCCGGCGGATTCGGTCGGCGATCAGTTCCGGCGTCTCGATCTCCGTGGTCTTGACGTCCACGACGCCCAGGCCGATGTTGCGATCCCAGCCGGACTTCTGGATCACGGGCAGGTCGTCGTAACCCTTGCGGGCAAACTCGAGGACCAGCTGGTCAACCGCGGCATCCAGGACAGCCGGGAACAGGAAGTCATAGTGTCCTTGCCACAGCGGCCGGGAGTACCGGTTGCCGTAGCAGACATGCAGCGCCCAGGTGACGTCGGTGCCCTCGGTCACGATGTTGATCGCCTCAACCGCGGTGGCGACGTGCTCCGGGTAACCGGCCAGGAACGGCTCGTCGATCTGCAGTAGTTCAGCCCCGCGGTCCGCCAGCGCGCGAGCCTCGGTATTGAGGATCCGCGCCAGCGACAGCACCAGGTCGCGGTCGTGCGGGTAGGGGCTGGTCCGGATCCTGCGGGCGAGCGAGAACGGCCCGGTGAAGGAAAACTTGATCGGCGATCTGGTATGCGCAGCTGTGAACGCAAAATCGTCGGCTAGCCCGAGCACAGCGGCGCCCGAGGGCTCCAGCGGCCGGTTGAGGCTGACGTCGTAGTAGTCGAAGTAGAAATCCTTGGCACGATTCGATATCTCGATGCCAGGTATCCGGGCAAGGAAGTAGTCGATGTCGTTATCGCGCCGCAACTCGCCGTCGGACACGATGTCGATCCCGGCCAGCTCCTGATCATGCAACGCGGCCTTGATCGCCATCTCATGCACATCGGTCAGCTGAGCACGGCTCATGCGACCGCGGAAGTAGTCAGTCTTGAGCCGCTCCAGCCACTCTGGCACCGGGTAGGAGCCCACGACGGTGGTCGGCAGCGGCTGGAGCCGGGACAGGACGGATCCGCTGGTCATCGGGTCAGTCCCTGGCCCGGGCGGTCATGGTGACGATGTTGCCGCCGTTCCGGTGCCGGAAGGGCTCGAACTGCACGTCGTAACCGTGCCTGCGGCCAACATGTGCGAGCAGGATGCCGTTGACCCAGTTCACGACCGAGCCGTCGTATTTGCCCGGGCCGCGGAAGCCCGAGCGGTAGGCCCGCGGGTCGGTGACGAACAGGTCGTGGCAGACGAGCTTCCCGAGCGGGTGCAGCAAGGAGATGCTGTCGACAAAGCTCGCCACAGCACCATTGCTGACCTGCACGCGGATGTCGGCGCCGGACTCAAGCAACGGCCGCAGCATCTCGCCGCTCACCGCAGGCGCGACTGGGTAGAGGTCAAGGCCGGTGAGCGGGACGTACCGTTCTTCCAGGCGAGTCATGGACCATGCTTGCTGCCAGAATTGGACCGCAGCCTCGATGTCGCTGAAGTGGGCGGGTGCGGCGTCGGCAAGAAGCGCCGGGCCGAGCCGCAGCAGCTGGCGCACCAAGGTCGGAAGCTCAGCCGGAACGGCCGACACCGAGGCCGCTAGCTGCTCGGCCGCTGCCGCGGGCAGGTACGCGCGGGTGTGTACCTGGTAGGTCCTGCCGCCGAGCTGTGCGACCTCGTCGGTTGGCAGGTTGTCGTAAACGTTGGAGATGTACAGCAGGAAGACCCGGCCGCGCAGGAAGCCCAGCGCTGTCAGCGGGTGCCTGGCGTCCAGCGGGATCGAGCTCACGCGTGCCGCGTGATCCGCCACGGTCTCCCTCGCCAGGTCCAGGACGTGCTGCGAGTAATCGCACATGAGGTAGTGCAGGCGGCTGTAGTAGCCGCGGCCATGGACCTGATCGAGGTCTTTGAATTCGTCCAGGAACACCTTTGCCTGGTTGCCGTTCCCGACGCCGAGCTCAGCCACGTACAGTTCAGCCGGCAGTGCGCCGGCGGCTGCCAGCGGATCCCAGTCCGCGAACAGTTCAGCGACTAGGTCGCGGGCTGCGGCGCGGTTACGCGCATCGCTCTCGCCACCAGGAAGTGCCTGCTCGTAGCCGTGCCCGGATGCCTTCTCCCATGCTTCGAGGGCGGACCAGTAGAGGGCGTTGAAGCGCCAGATGCAGCTCTCGCTTCCTGGGCCCCAGTTCTCCAGCACGATTCGGCCGTCGTCGCCGCCGCGGAGCCGGCTGGTTGTCAGCTGCTTGAGGTCCGGGACGCCGCCGCTCCGGCGGATATCTACCGCGACTTCCGCCTGATACGGCGAGACACCCAGCGGTGCCGGATGCTCAAGCGGCACTGACGTAACCTCCTGTCCCGGCGTAAGATCCTGGCCTTGCGTCACCGGCCGCAGATCGACGATCTCGCGGAAGTTCTCCCGGTACTGGATCCAGTCGAATACGACCCGGACGTCGGCAAGGTCATCGCAGCCACCTGCGACTGCCTCCAGGACCGGCGTGACAGACGTCGCGATGTCGACGGCGTTCTTGCCAGTGAGCCGCGAGCTTGCGCGGAAGTCAGCCAGCATTGCTGCGGTCCTCCAGACTGCATGCGGGGTCAACGGCCCCGTTCCCTGCTGAGAGCGCCAGGGAACGGCCGGCGCGCGCGGTCGGGCCAACGCCAGCCCGCTCGACGATCTCGGGAACGCCATGCTCAAAGCCGAACGCCATGATGTGCACGCCGCTCACCCCGGCGATCTCGGCAACCTGCTGGATCGTTTCCACGCACAGCTCGATGCCTTCGGCGGCGACTTTGTCGCTCCGGACGCCCCGGAGCCTGCGCTCGACGTCGTCGGGCACGTGGATGCCGGGAACGCCAGTGCGTATGAACTCAAGGACCCGCAGCGACCGGATCGGCCCCACGCCGGCGATGACGCTGCAGCGCTGAGCTACGCCGAGCTCGCGCACGGCTGTCAGCCAGCGCGCGAACAGCCCGACGTCGAATACGTACTGGGTCTGCACGAACTCGGCCCCGGCGGCTACCTTCTTGGCCAGGCGCCGCGCGCGGAACGCGGTTGGCGGCGCGAACGGATTCTCGACGGTGCCGATGAGCCAGCGTGGCCGGGTCGGGAGCGACTGGCCGGACATGAGCATTCCGTCGTCACGCAGCGTTCGCGCGACCCAGGTGAGCTGGACTCCGTCCAGGTCGAACACGGGCTTTGCATCCGGGTGGTCGCCAAAACGCGGATGATCACCGGTGAGCAGCAGGACGTTGGGAATGCCGAGTGCGCCCGCGGCCAGCAGGTCCGATTGCAGGGCCATCCGGTTACGGTCGCGGCACGTCAGCTGCATGACCGGTTCAACCCCGGCCCGCTGGACGAGCAGGCTCCCCGCAAGGCTCGACATGCGCACCTTGGCGCCCTGGTTGTCGGTGACGTTCGCCGCGTCTACCCAGCCACGCAGGAGTGCCGCCTTACGCGCAATGCAGCTCGCATCCGCGTCGCGCGGCGGCCCGATCTCGGCGGTGACCGCGAACTGCCCGGCACGCAAGACGGCGCCCAGATGTCCTGCTGGCGGCGGTCCGCCGGTCATCGGCCCGCCGGTCATCGCGACGCCGGTCATCGCGACGCCGCTCGCGGCGGCGGGGTGAGGGCAGGCCGGTCAGCCTGGCCGTCCACGTCCGCCCAGAGGCTGTCATCCCGCCCTTGCCAGTAGTTCAGCCACGAGCTGTGACCAAGCTGACGGTGGTCGACCGGTCGTTGCATCAGGTCCAGGTCGCGGCCGTGCCCTGATTCCTCCGCACGCTCGAACGCGATGACCCAGACGCACGTGCGGTCCGGGTAGACCTCACACTGCCCAGTCCCGGATACGCCGCCGCACGGCCCGTTGCGCAACTGCTTCGGGCAGCTCATCGGGCATGCATAACCAGTCGAGGGCAGTGCGCACTGACCGCACATCTGGCACCCGAAGAGCTGCTCCTTGACGACCTGCTCCCCCGCCGTGAACCAGCGCTCGGCTCGGGGATGGCGCTCGACCGCTTCGGCCAGCCGCCGGTACAGCACGTTTGCTCGCAGCAGCGCGTGCAGCGCGTACGCCGCGCGGGCGGGCAGCCGCGGCCGCCACGGCAGCGGACGACCCTGTCCTGCCCGTTCGCCGCGCATGACGAGCCTCCCTGCCCGGGCGCTACCGGCGTTGACAGTTCGCTAAAAGTCGCCAGCCTGCTGAATTGCGCTGGCATTAACAGAATGACAATCTGCCGACCGGGCTCTATTCGTACCTGCAGTCTGACAGCGAACGTCCAGCGAATTCTTCGTTGAATAAGACAATCCTTTATGAGGCAGCACTGTGCCGCGCCACAGCCCGCGGGCAGAGTCCAGACCTGCATCGCGGCGGTCCGATGTTGTGTTCTACAAGCCGCGACCCATCCGAATTGTGCTGGGACACAGCCCATCATCAGAGCTGGCGACTCGACTCGCCTGAGGCATTGCCTCGTGCGCAGGACCGCGTTAAAGTCCGCCCATGACTGTCTCTGGTGTTCCGGTAGGAACGACCAGAGCAGAGCCTGCGCCTGGCCTCGCCGTGGCGCCGGACCCCGGCGGGCACAGTGACGCAGCCCAGTTGCGCAGGCTCGTCGCGATGTGCAGCCACTTGTCTGCGCTCGCAGCGCACTCGACCGACCTGACACCGATCGTGGACGTCCTCGCCTCGAGCACCGGCTCGGGCGTCGCCGTCGTCAACCGGGGCTTGCAGACGCTGGCATTCGCCAATGTCATCAGCGCCAGCGAGGTCACCGGCCGGCTGGAACTGCAAGGTGCCGAGTCACAGTTGCAGGCGGTGCTGGCCGCTGCTGCCCGCACCCGGCGGGCTCTTGCGGTGCCCAGCAGAGAGCGCGGCGGAACGTCAGTCATCGTTGCGCCCATCTCCGTCGGCGAGGAGGTGGTCGCGTACATGCTGGCGGCGAATAGCCGCGGCGCCGACTTGCCCGAGGATATGCGGCTGCTGGCGATCGAGCATGCCGCCATGTTGTGCGGCATCGTCCTTGGCCGGGATCTTGTGGCCAGCACGGCAGCGGGACGCGCCCGCCAGCAACTGGTGGAGGGACTGATCCTGAATCGCGATCCCGCCGATCCTGAGCTGGATCGCTGGGGTCGCCACCTCGGCCTGGACTTCGCCCGCGAGCACTACGTCATCGTTCTCGCGGTACCTGAGTCCCCCCTGGGCGGTCTGTCGAGTGCGGCAGAATCGGTCCTCGCCAGGCGTGCGCCGGATGCCGTGGTCGCCACGCGACCCGACGAGATCGTCGGCATCGTGCCAGTTGCGCGCGGCGGCCGCCCGGCGGCCGAGCAGGGGCGGGCACTGGCCCTGGCCTGTGTGGCAGGCGAGGGATCCCGCGTTTCCGGGGCGGGCATCGGCAATCCGTGCCCGGGCGCGGCAGGCATTGCCCGGTCCTACGTCGAGGCCCGGCATGCTCTCGCCGCCGGCAGCAGGATGGGGAAAGCAGGCACTGTCGCCGCGTACGCCGATCTCGGCATTCACCGGCTCCTCCTGCGCGTGCCGAACGTGAGCGACCTCTGGGCCTTTGCCGAGGAGGTTCTCGGCGCGCTGAGCGAAGATGAGCGCAGCACCGGCATCAATTACCTGCAGACCCTCTCGGTGTATTTCGAGGAGAACGGCAGCCCCCGAAGGGCCGCCGAGCGCCTTCATCTGCATCCCAACACCGTGACCTATCGGCTCCGCCGCATCGAGGAGCTGACCGGCATGTCGCTGAGCGTCCATCGCGACCGGCTGATGGCCGAGATCGCGGCGGAGATCTACACCGGCCTGGAGGGACGTGCATGAACGTGCGCGCGATGCTCGCAGAGCACCGGATCCTGGTCTGCGATGGGGCGATGGGCACCATGCTGCATGCGGCCGGCAACTCGCTGGACCAGGCGCTGCCAGCGCTGAACCTGTCCAATCCGGCGCTCGTGCAGGCGATTCACGAGAGTTACATCGCCGCCGGCGTTGACATCATCCAGACAAACACCTTCGCAGCGAGCCGGATCCGGCTTGCCGAGCACGACCTGGGCGACCGTACTGCCGAGATCAACCAGGCAGGCGTCCGCATTGCCAGGCAGGCCATACCTGCCGGCAGCGGCGTCCTGGTAGCCGGCTCAGTGTCGCCAACCGTCACCGTGCAGCAGCGCCGCAGGGTACATCCGCGCGAGCGGGCAAGCGCGCTCCGCGAGCAGATCGAGGCGCTGGCGGGCGTCGACATCATCATTCTCGAGACCTTCGGCTACCTGGACGAGCTCGCCGAGGCCATCGAAATAGCCGGCGAGGTCACTGACATTCCGGTGATCGCGCAGGCCACGTTCGGCGTGGATGGCCGGACGCTCAGCGGACATACGCCGCGGGAGATCGCTGCCGAAGCGTCTGGGACCCAGGTCGTGGCGCTCGGGACCAACTGCACGCTCGGACCGCAGCGGTCGCTTGCGGTCGTGCGTGAACTGCGCGAGCACACCGGTCTGGCGCTGAGTGTGCAGCCGAATTCCGGGCTGCCTCGCCGCGTCGCCCCGGCCCGGTTCGAGTACGAGGTGGATGCGGAGTACTTCGCCAGTTACATCCGGCAGGCGCTGGACGCTGGTGCCGTCATCGTCGGCGGATGCTGTGGCACGACGCCGACTCACCTCGCAGCGGTAGTGGAGGTGGTGAACAGCCGCCGGCATCAGCTCACGGCCAGCGCGGTCGTGCGTGTGAGCGGCCGTGACCTGCGAGCTCCGGAGAGCGGCAGCACGCATGCCCCGGCCGGGCTGGCCGAGCCGGACCATCAGGTGTTCGCGGCCGAACTGACCGCACCGCCCACCGGTGATGTCGGGGAGCTGCTGACGCTGGCCACGGACCTGGCCGGCCTGGGCATCGATTTCCTGTCCATATCGGCTGCCCGCACGAGCCGGGCCCAGGTCAGTACCATCAATCTGGCTGTCCATCTGCGCCATATCGCGGGCATCGACACGGTAGCCAGCGTCACCACCTGGGACAGGACCATCATGGCCCTGCAGGCTGACCTGCTCGGCGCGCACGCTCTCGGCCTGCGACGGATCGTCTGCGAGACCGGGACACCGCCGCTCGTCGGGGACTATCCGCACGTCGACGGGATCTGGGATGTTGACTCCGTCGGCCTCATCGAGTTGCTTGACAGTCTCAATCACGGCATCGACTTCTACCAGCTGCAGCTGGGCAGCAAAACAGACTTCAGCGTCGGCGGGCGGATAAACCCCGGCAGCAGTGATCCGGACCGCGAGGCTGATCGCGCACTGACCAAGATCTCCGCAGGGGCCCGGTTCCTGATCACGCGACCCGTCTATGAGCTGACCGGCCTGAAGCGGCTACTCGACGCTATCGGCGGACGTGTCCCGGTGCTAGCGGCGATCCGCCCGCTGACGAGCTTCGAGGAGGCGGAGTACCTCCAGCATGAGGTGCCTGACGTCACTATCCCCGCAGATATTCTCGCCCGCCTTGAGCGGGCCGGCGGCGGGGCCAAGCAGGCTGGCGTCCAGTTGGCTGCTGATCTGGCGGCGGAGGTCAGCGAGATGTCTAGCGGGATCCTGATTGCGCCTGCCGTCGACGTGCTCTCGACAACGACCGCAATCCTCAGCCGCTGTCGCTGAGCGGTCTCGTCAGTGAGCTCACCCGTTGTGAGCCGAGCACAAGCAGAGCGGTCTGCACTATGTGCCGCGCACCGATGCCCTGGCCAGTGGCGGCAGGCCAGAATGACGAAGAGGCAAGGGCATAGATAACCGTGCTGGGGAGAGCGATGCGCAGCCCCATGCGACACGTCGTCACCGGGACCATTGCGACCGACCACCTGATGACCTTGCCCGGTTCCTTCGCGGAGCAACTGGTCGACGGTCAGCTCGACAAGGTATCGCTGTCCTTCCTCGTCGACGAGCTCACGATCCGCCGCAGCGGCACTGCCGCGAATATCGCGTTCGGCATGGCGCAGCTCGGGCTGCGGCCAGTGCTCGTCGGCTCGGTTGGCACCGACTTCGGTGACTACCGGCAGTGGCTCGAAGCCCACCACGTGGACACCCGGCACGCCCGGGTGTCTGAAACCCTGCTCACTGCCAGGTTCTTGTGCACCATCGACGACGACAGCAATCAGATCGTTTCCTTCTACGCCGGAGCGATGCAGGAAGCCCGGCACATTGTCCTGAGGGCCGTTCTGCAATCTGTGCACGACGTAGGGCTGGTCCTCATCTGCGCGGACGATCCCGACGCGATGCTCCGGCACACCCGGGCCTGCCGCGACCGCGGCGTTCCGTTCGCCGCCGACCCGTCACAGCAGATCGCCCGCATGGACGGGACAGACCTTAGCCTGCTCGTTCGCGGCGCTCGGTACCTGTTCACCAACGAGTACGAGCGCGGCCTGCTGATCCGCAAGACCGGCATTCCCGCGAGCGAGATCCTCCAGAGCGTGGGCGCCTGGGTGACCACTCTCGGTCCGGGCGGCGCCACGGTGGCGGTCGCCGGCCAGCCGCCCATCCACGTCCCGGCTGCCGCCGTGCGCTGGAAGGCCGACCCGACCGGAGCAGGTGACGCCTTCCGCGCTGGCTTCCTCGCCGGAGCCGCCTACGGGCTGGGGACCGAGCGGTCAGCCCAGCTGGGCTGCGTCATGGCCGCGCTTGTGCTGGAGACCAGCGGGACCCAGGACTACACGGTGCACCCGGCGCAGTTCATCACCCGCGTCGCCAAGTCATACGGCCCGGCAGCAGCAGCCGACATCGGCACGGTCATTAGTCTCACGCCACCGGCCCCAGTCCGCGCCGCTCTGGAGGCGGGACTCTTCAGCCGATGTCGGTGACGCCGATTGACGGCGCTTGGTAAGGCGGATCGCTTCTGATGTCCCCCACCAACCTTGACGTCCCGGCCTGAAGGCATCCTGTGGCTGAGGAGCTGTCGGGACGGCAGATGGGAGCAGTAGCAGATGCGGTATATCAAGGCCCAGCAGCGCGGCCGTGCCCTCTGGATCACCTTCGACCGGCCGGAGAAGCTGAACGTCGTGCATCCGGAGGACCTGAGCGGGCTTCGCGACGTCATCGCTGACCTTAGTGCTGGCGTGCAGGCGATTGTCTTCACCGGCGCAGGCCCGGCGGCGTTCAGCGCCGGCATGAACATCGACGCCTTCGGCGGCCTGACACCCGCCCGGGCCTATGCCCTGATCGGCGATCTGGCGCAGGTGATGCGCGCTATCCGGCACTCACCCGTCGTCACTGTTGCCGCGATCAACGGGTATTGCCTCGGGGCAGCGTTCGAGCTGGCCCTCGCGTGCGACCTTCGCGTGGTGGCCCCGGCCGCGTCATTCGGGCTGCCCGAGATCAAGGTTGGCGTGCCATCGGTCATCGACGCCGCTCTGCTGCCAGCCTTCGTCGGGCTCAGCAAGGCCAGGGAAATGGTCCTCACCGGCGACATCTACACACTTGACCAGCTGCCGCCCGACAGCATCGCCAACGTCGTCGCCGAGCCGGGCGAACTCGCCGCGGCTGTTGAGAGCGTGCTCGACCGCGTCGCGACACACCCGCCCGCGGTGACCGCTGCTCAGCGGCGGCTATTCGACATCTGGCTCAACAACGGCCTCGACGCCTCAGTGAACGCCAGCATGACCGAGTTCGCCCAGGTGTTCGCAAGTCAGGAGACACATGACCAGATCGCACGCCATCACAAGAGGATCACCGGATAGCGCGGCGGACAAGCCAGCGCGGCTTGCCCCCGCTTCGGCCCTTCGTCTGCAGGACCCGCTCGAATCCATGTGCCTCAAAGAGGCCGACTGTGCCCACATACGCGGCGGTCTGGTCGACACGGTCGCCGTCCGGCTCCACTGGGTACCCCTCAATCACGATCGCCCCGCCGACGCGCGCATGCTCAACTGCGCCATCGAGCAGCTCATGCATCAAACCCCTGCGCCGGAATCCGGTCCGGACCACAAAGCACACCGCCGACCACGCGTCGCCGTCATCAACATGCGGAATGGTGCGCGAGTTGACCAGGGCGCGATAGGTAGCCTTCGGCGCGATCGAGCACCAGCCGACGACCTCGCCGTCAACGAACGCCAGGACACCCGGGCCGGGCTCGCGCTCACATAGCCCGCGCATGTGCGCGATCCGGCCAGGCGTGTCGAGGCTGGAGTTGCGGTAGGCCATGCACACGCACCCGCCGCCGCCCGCCTTCCTCGGCACCATCAGCGACGCGAAGTGATCCCACCGCCCGACGGCTGACAGCACCTCGATCCGCACCTCGCCAGGATAACGAGGGAACAGGCCCGCGTGGACCGACCAGTCCATGATCAGGTTCGCCGCCCACAGCCGCCCCTACTCACATTTGACAGCGGGATGCGTCATATGTAAGTTCTAGCTGACAGGTGAAACTCTGACCTAGGGAGCCCACGCTGACCACCGAGGCCGAGCTGCTCGCCGTGCTTACGGCCGTGGCCAATCCGCTGCGACTGCGGATAGTGGCCGAGCTGTCAGGCGGCCGGGTGCATGTGAGCGAACTCGCTCGCAGGCTCGGTATCTCCAGGCCGCTGCTGTATATGCACCTGGATCGGCTGGAGAAGGCGGGGCTGATCACTGGGCAGCTAGAGCTATCCGAGGACGGCAAGGCAATGAAGTACTTCGCGCTTGCCCCGTTTGAGGTGCGGCTGACGGCAGCGGAGATCACAGCCGCTGTCCTGGCCGGACGAGCCTCAGGCGAGCACGCAGGAGGCGTGTCGACCGATGAGCAGGAAACCGAAAAGAAAGTGAGCGACAGATGACCGGCATCCTGGCGTCTGCCCAGACCGCCGCCACCCACGGCACGAACTACACGGCGATCATCATCAGCATCGGCATACCGCTGGTGGTACTCGGCACGATCGCGATCATTGTCAGCGCCTACTTCCGGCTGCAGGCACATCGCGCCGATGCCCTGGCAATGGCGCACTACCGCCAGCTCGCCGAGAACGCAGTGACCAACCAGCAGGAGCTGCGCACCGAGCTGGCCAAGCTGACCTCGAAGGTCGAGGCCGTCGAGAAGCTGATGAGAGATGTCGGATGAGCGCCACGACTCACCCAGCGGTCGAGGGGTCGGGCACAGACGACTACGGGGTCAGGTTTTTCGGCAACCCGCTGCGGCTGGCGTTCTCGGCTAGCCCGTGGCGGTCAGCGGCATTCTTGTTCAGCTACCTGATCATGAGCGGCGTGCTGTTCAGCGTGGCATTCACCGCGGCCGTCACCGCAGCCGCGCTCGCGTTCACTCTGATCGCTTTCCCGCTGCTGATCGCGGCAGCGAACGTCGTGCACGGGTGCGCGGCCGCCGAGCGCACGCGGCTGCGATGGGTGTTTGCCCAGCCAGTCCGCGCAAGCTATCAGCAGCCCACCGCGGCTGGCCTGCGGGCGCGGGCCAGCGCCAGCTGGCGGTATCGCGGGACGTGGCGCGAGCTTGCCTACCTGACCGGGCTCTGGGTCCCGCTGACGGCGCTGGACGCGATCGTGGTCAGCATCTGGGCAACCTTGCTCGCCGGAGTCACCCTTCCGCTCTGGTACTGGGCGCCCTGGGAGGAGTTTGGCAACGGCCAGCGCGCCCACGGGGTGCAGCTGGGCTATTTCCCTGGCGGCCCGAACGGGGCCGGCGGTCACGGCCTGTACGTCGACACGCTCCCCCGGGCACTGCTCGCCGCGGCCAGCTTCGCCATCTTGCTCCTGCTCTTCAACTACGTGCTCGTCGCTACCGCGCGGATGCATGGCCGGGTGGCCAGGGCATTGCTGCGGGCACCCGTCGATCCGCTGGCTGAGGTCCGCACGATACTGGCCGGCGCCGGCCCGCTTGGTCCCATGACCGGAACGGGGCCGCTCGAGACCGCGGGCCCGGCCAGCCGATAGCCAGAGCCCTCGCCTGCGAGTTCCAGCTCACAGGCGAGGGCCACCACACGACAAGCTGCACAACTCCCAGGAGAGGTCACCATGCGCCGGTCGCAGAGTTCAGTATTGCCCGAAACACGATTGCCCGAAGCCCACCATGCTCGCCAAAGCCCCCATCCCAGGGGCACGCCGGGTCGTCCGCCGCTCGCGGAGCGGATCGCCGGATGGAGTTCCCGGTACCGCAAGACCGCGGTGCTCGGATGGCTCATGCTAGTCGCCATCGTGTTCGTGGCTGGCCACGTGATCAGCGCCAAGAACGTGCCGTCCTACGACCCCGGTCAGTCCGGCACAGCCGAGCGGGCGCTGCAGAATCTGAACGTCAGCGGGCCGCCGCCTGCCGAGAGCGTCCTGATCGAGGCCCGCGGCAGCAGCACCGCCAGCTTCCTGATCAATCCGCAGCTGCACCAGGCGGTGAGCCAGGTGGTGGCAGCGCTGCACAAGCTGCCCCGATCGACGGCCAGCGATATCCGCTCGCCGCTCAGTGCGGGCAACAGCACCCTGATCTCCGCGAACGGCCGGGCCGCTGTGGTGACGTTCAATGTCACCGGAGGCAACGAAGACCAGGCCGTAGGCCCCGCGCAGCGGGCAGTCGCCGCCGTGCAGGCCAGTCATCCTGACCTGCTGATCCAGGAGGCGGGCGACGCCAGCATCGACAAGGTGGTGAGTAGCGAGATCAGCCGCGACTTCCGGAAGGCAGAGACGACCTCGCTGCCGGTGACTCTGGTCCTGCTCCTCGCGGTCTTCGGCGCTCTCATCGCGGCCGGGATCCCGCTGTTGCTGGCCGGGACGGCGGTGATCAGCGCGATCTCGCTGACATCCATCGTCGGTCAATGGCTGCCTACCGGACAGAGCACCTCCGAAGTCGTGCTGATCATCGGCATGGCTGTCGGGGTCGACTACTCGCTGTTCTACCTCCGCCGGGAGCGCGAGGAGCGGGCCAGGGGACGCAGCACCAGCGAGGCGCTCCGGATCGCAGCCGGCACGTCTGGCCGGGCCATCGTTGTCTCGGGCGTCACCGTGATGATCGGGCTGGCCGGGCTGTTCCTGAGCGGGTACTCGGTGTTCACCGGGATCGGCATCGGTTCGATCATCGTGGTCGGCGTCGCAGTGGCCGGATCGCTCACCTTCCTGCCCGCGATGCTGTCCTGGCTCGGCACCTGGGCGGACCGCGGCCGCATACCATTCCTCGGCCGCCGGCGCACGGCGTCCGGGCCCTCGAAGCTCTGGGCGGCGCTGGTCCACCGGGTCGTCCGCCATCCGGCTGTCTGGGGGGCCGTGGCAGTGGTCGGAATGCTGGCGCTGGCCGCGCCCGCCCTCGGCATGCGGCTGGGCAACCCGCCTGACGGCGGCTTCTCCGCCAATCTGCCGGTGGTGCAGACGATGAACAAGATCCAGCAAGCGTTTCCGGAGACACCCTCGCCAGCGCAGGTAGTCGTCACTGGCCGCGGCCTGACCAGCCCGGCGGTGCGGCACGCACTGGCCGATCTGGCGCGGTCGGCATCCACGCGTGGCGCGATCCGGCCGCCAGTCACCTCCGGGTCGGTCGGCGGCGGCCGGGCGCTAGTGGTGAACGTGCCGCTCGCAGGCGACGGCACCAACGCCGTGTCCGACAGCGCGCTGCTGACGCTGCGAAACGATCTGCTGCCAGCGACGCTGGGCAAGGTGCCGGGCATCTCCTACGCGGTAAGCGGGACCACCGCCAACAACTACGACGACATCGCGTCGCTGCACTCGCGGACCCCGCTGGTCCTCTCGGTGGTGGCGGTGCTGGCGTTCGTGCTCCTGCTGGTCGCCTTCCGCTCACTCGCCATCCCGCTCGTGTCAGTCGGGCTGAACCTGCTCTCAGTGGGCGCGGCCTACGGCTTGGTCACGCTGATCTTCCAGGACGGCAGGCTGGAGGGACTGCTCGGCTTCACGAGCTACGGCGCGATCGTCCCGTGGATCCCGCTGTTCATGTTCGTGTTCCTGTTCGGGCTGAGCATGGACTACCACGTGTTCATCCTGAGCCGGATCCGGGAGCTGCGCATGCGCGGCGCCGACACCAAGGAAGCGGTGGTAGGCGGCATCGCCAGCAGTGCTGGCGTGGTGACCAGCGCGGCGGTGATCATGGTAGCCGTCTTCGCGATCCTGGCCACGCTGTCGGTCATCGACCTGAAAATGCTCGGCGTCGGACTCGCAGCGGCGGTCCTCATTGACGCGACCGTGGTGCGGGGCATCCTGGTGCCCTCGGCCCTGGCGCTGCTGGGCGAGCGAAGCTGGCAGGTGCCGAGATGGCTGGCCTGGCTGCCTGGAGGCGGGAGCAAGGCGGCGGTCGACCACATCCACGCCGGCGTCCACACCCAGGCAAACCAGCCCAGGGAGGCTCTGGACAGGGCCTAGCCACGGCGCTGAACAGCCGAAATCCGGTGCGAGTCGATAGGATGCACCGGATTTCGGCTGCTGCCGAGCGAGACTGCCCGGACGGCTTAGACTGCCTTCGGGTGCCCGATAAGGTCAGATCGTCGTGACTCACATAACTGTTCTGCTAGCTGGCCGGTACCGGCTGGTCAATCAGATCGCCGCCGGTGGCGTCGGCGAGGTGTGGCGTGCTGAGGACCAGATGCTGGCCCGGCCCGTTGCGGTCAAGTTGCTCCGAGCCGAGTACGCCCAGCATGCAGAGACGCAGGCCAGGTTCCGCTTCGAGGCCCAGCACGCTGCTTCCCTGAGTCATCCTGCGATCGCCCAGGTGTACGACTATCACGAGGGCGACGCAGAGTTCCGGCCGTTCCTTGTCATGGAGCTGATCGACGGACCCTCGCTGGCGGACGTGCTGGCCGACGGTCCGCTTGACTCGGAGCGGGTCATGGACATCGTCGCTCAGGCCGCTGCGGGCCTGGACGCCGCTCATCAGGCCGGGCTCGTCCATCGCGACATCAAGCCGGCCAATCTCCTGCTGACCAGCACCGGCCAGGTCAAGATTACGGACTTCGGGATCGCGCATGCGGCGGGGTCGGCGCCGATTACCCGGCACGGTCAGCTGATGGGCACGCCCGCGTATCTCGCGCCGGAACGGGTCGCCGGCCAGACGGCTGGCCCGGCCAGTGACCTCTACTCCCTTGGCATCCTCGCGCATGAGTGCCTGACTGGCGTGCGGCCCTATGAAGGCACGCCGATGGAGATCGTGCTCGCGCATGGTCAGCGGGCATTGCCGGCTCTGCCGTCGTCGGTACCGGCACCGGTTGCGGACTTCGTCGCCGATCTGACCGCCAGGGATCCGGCAGCTCGGCCCGCCAGTGCTCGGCTCGCCTCGGCTCGCGCGGCTGAGCTGCGAGATCTGCTGGCCGCCGGCCGCCTGGAGCCGGACGGCTACGTTCCGAGTCACCGGGCTGGGCCTGCGCTGACGATGGCGCTCGAGCTTCCAGGCACTCTCGGGGAGGTGCCACCACCGTGGCACGCAACCGACGCGGACGACTTGCCGTCGGCGCGCCAGCGGGTTAATCGCGCCTGGTCTCGCCGCAGAGTCGCGCTGGCGATCGGGGCTGCGTCGGTGGTGGCAGGCCTAGTCGGCTGGCTGGTCAGCAGCGCGACGGGAGGGGCCACGCCACCGGTAACTCCGCCCGCGTCGTCGCCGGCGACGTCGCCCGCGGCCAGTCGGTCCAGCAGCCCGGCCCCCGACACGGTGACTGTTGATTCCGGCGCCCTGATCGGGCAGCCGGTCGGCGCGGTGGAGGACACGCTGCAGGGCCTTGGACTGCGACCACAGGTCAGCTTCGTTACGCGGGGCGACCAGTCGCAAGATCCCGGCACGGTGGTATCAATCCAGCCCAGCGGACAGGTGCCGGTCGGCAGCACCGTGATCGTGACTGCGATTCAGCAGCACCATCACGGAGACGGGCAAAGTGGCGGACACGACCACGGGAACGGCGGCAACTAGCTGCTCGCGGCCCTGCGTAACGGCGCACTTGCGGCGATGTTAGACAGGCACGGCCTGCGGACCGCGGATGAGACGTCCGGGCAGGTCGCCGGTGTCGATGCCGTCGGCGTAGGTTTCGACTCCGCGCACGACCGTGTGCCGGTAGCCGTCGGCCCGCTGCAGCAGCCGCCGTCCGCCGCCGGGCAGGTCGTGGTGCACCTCAGGGCGGCGCAGCCGCAGGCCGTCGAGGTCGATGACGTTGAGGTCGGCGCGGTAGCCGGGTGCCAGCACGCCGCGGTCGGCCAGCCCCACGGCCGCCGCGGTGTCGCGGCACTGCCGCTGGATCAGGAATTCCAGCTCTATCGTCCCGGCGGCGCGGTCCCGCGTCCAGTGCTGCAGCAGCGTGGTCGGGAACGACCCGTCGCAGATCGAGCCGACGTGCGCGCCGCCGTCGGACAGCCCAGGCAGCGTCCACGGGTCCGCAAGCATCTCCCGCACCGGCTCCAGCGTGCCGTCTACGAAGTTCGCCGTCATCACGTACAGCAGGCCGCGGCCGCCGTCGGCGAGCAGCAGGTCGTAGGCCAGGTCCGCTGGGTCGCGGCTGTCACGCCCGGCGCGGGCGGCGACCGAGTCGCGGGGGTCCGGCTCGTACTGCGGCGGGTCAGTCAGCTCATACATCAGCTGGTACTTGTCGATCAGCCGCCCGCCGATCAGCGCCGTCCGCTTCTCCCTGGTCTGCGCGGCCAGCACCGCGGCCTTCACCTCCGGCCGGGACAGCCGGGCGACCTGCTCCGCGAGCGGCAGGTGCGCCACCTCCCGCCAGACCGGGTTGGTCATGAACGGGTGCAGCGTGAGCTCCAGGCCCATGACCAGGCCGACGGCGCGCGCGGCGACCTGCGCCCGGATCGGCAGGCCCGCGGCGTTCGCCGCTGCGATCCGCTTCAGGACAGTCCGGTAGCCAGCCGGATCGAAATGGGTCTGCAGCAGCGACACCGATAGCGGCCGGCCAGAAGCGCGCACCATCGAGGTCATGATCTCAACATCCATGTCGATGTCGAGGAAGTCCGTCACCAGCTGCAGCACGCCGCAGCCGGTGCCGCCGACCGCCGCGGCGATCTTGAGCAACTCGTCCACGCCAGCGTCGTAAGACGGCGTCAGCTCACCGTCCACGCTCTTGTGATTGAGCGTGCGAGAAGTGGAAAAGCCCAGCGCCCCCGCCTCGACCGCCGCGGCGGCCAGCGCCGCCATCCGCGAGATCTCCCCGTCCGTCGCCGCGCCACCGGCGACGGCCCGCTCCCCCATCACGTGCACCCGCAGCGCGGCATGCGGCACCTGGACGCCGATATCGAGGTCGAACTGCCGGCCGGCGAGGACGTCCAGGTATTCGTCGTAGGACTCCCACGTCCACGGCAGCCCCTCGTGCAGCGCCGTCCCCGGGATGTCCTCGATGCCCTCCATCAAGTCGATCAGCCGCTGATGGTGCGCCGGGACCACCGGCGCGAACCCCACACCGCAGTTCCCCGCGACCACTGACGTGACGCCGTGCCACGCCGACGGCTGCAACCGTGAATCCCAGGTGGCCTGCCCGTCGTAGTGGGTGTGGATATCAACAAAGCCCGGCGCGACCACCGCCCCGTCGGCATCAATCTCACGGCCGCCGCGGCCGTCCACCCGGCCGACCTCGGTGATCCAGCCACCGGACACGGCCACATCAGCGGTGCGGCGCGGGGCACCGGTCCCGTCGACCACGACGCCGCCGCGGATCACCAGATCATGCTCGGCCATGGCCACGTCCTCTCGCGCCCGCAGATCAGGGAACGCCCACCATGTACGTTAGCCGCAACACTCAGCCTGATGCACGCGGCGGAAGGCGTCGCGGGTACGTCCGGTCCGGTCGTCGCGCTGGCCGAGGACCAGCACGACGACCGGGGCCGAACCTGCGAACTCCTGCTGCCGCGCCGCCGTCAGCAGGTCAGCAGGTCTTGTTGCTGCACGTCCAGAACTCCGGGTAGAACATGTTCAGCGGGTTCTGCGTGACGTTGTGCAGGTTGACGTTGACTGCCTGCGTTGCGACGGCCCATGGCATCCAGAGCACGGGCACCTGGGTCGCGGTGTAGTTGGCGTACTGGTGGAAGGTGGCCAGGCTGCTGCTCGTGTGGGTGGCGTTGATCAGCGAGTCCATCATCGGGTCCGAGTAGCTCCCGGAGTTGTTAGGTACGCCCGTCTGGTAGAGCGGCTCGCCGGTCGGCTCGAAGCCGGGTCCGTTGAATCCCCAGCCGCCCAGGTACAGGAACGTCCAGTTGCAGCGCGACTCGGTCGGAGTACACGGCGTGGTGTCGCCGAGCAGCGAGTTGAACGTCTCGGCCTCGGGCGTGAGCTGGATGCCCGCCAGCCCGAATCCGGACTTCAGCACGTCCACCATGTCCGCCTGGATCGAGATGCCCGAGGTGTAGAGCATGCCGAACTTGGCCTGCGTTCCCTTGGCGACACCGGCCCCGCAGTCAGCGGCGCCAGTGCCGGCAGTCTCGCAGGTCAGCACGCCGCCCACCTTCTGCCAGCCATGTGCGGCCAGCAGTGCTTCGGCCTTGGCCGGGTCATAGGGGTAGGGACCCTGACCACCGTTCTCCGTCATGTCCGAGGAGACCCACTGGCTGAGTGGCTCCGGCGGCACGCCCGCCGGGGTCGGATACCAGTAACCGCGGCCCACGGAGGTGGACATGCCCTGCTGGTTGTTTAGCTCCATCAGCGCCTGCCGGAAGTACAGCTGCTTGAACGCCGGCCCGTAGGTCGGGTTGTTGAAGTTGATGTAGGCGAACCCGGTGCTGAACTCGTAGGCCGGCTGCAGTACGTAACCAGCCGAGGCCAGCGGGTTGGACGGCGGCAGGAAGCCCTTGCCGGCCGGCGCCAGGTCCGTGGATGGCACATCGGTGCCGTTGGTCTGCGCGCCGCCGGTGCTCAGCGCGCCGGTCTTCAGCGCCGTATAGACAGCGGTGTCGGAGGTGTAGGTCTGGAATTTCAGTTCCGCGATCGACGGCTTCGGGCTGCCGGAGTACGCCGGGTTCGGCACGAACGTGTAGTTGCCGTCGACGTTGTAGGACGTCAGCTTCCACGGGCCGTCCACGACTTGCCACAGCGGGTTGGTCGCAAAGGTCGCGGTGTCCTTGTTCTGGGCGTCCAGGAACGTCCAGACTGCCTTGCACTTGGCCCAGCCGTCAGCCGCGCTGTCCGTCGTGCAGCCGCCACTGCCCGCCGCCGCGCCAGGCTTGGAAACATCCAGCGCCATCGGGAACGGTGTCAGGGTCGCGAGCTGGTTGTAGGTGAACCAGATGCTGGAATAGGCCTGCTTCAGGTCCATGGTCACCTGGTCGGGCCCGGTCGCCGTATACGACACCAGGTTGTCGGGCAGCAGGCCGGGAGTGTAGGCGGCATCGTTGGTCTTCTCCGCTTCGACCAGGTTCAGGTCGAAGATCAGGTCCTTGGCGTCCACGCTCTCGCCGTTGGACCACTTCCAGCCCTTCAGGTTGACGACCACGGTCTTGCCGCCATTGCTGTACACCGGCGCGTCAGCCGGGGACAGCGGGTAGTCCACCGAGATCGAGGTGCTGCTGTTGCCGCCGAACATGTACAGCGGCCGGACCATGAGGTACTCGAAGTCCTCGTAGTTCGTCACGCTGTAGCACTGCGTGCCCTCAAGCTGGAAAATGCAGTTGCCGCCAGCGCCGTTCAGGTTGGCCAGCGTCGCCACCGCGCCCTTGACGGACGCGCCAGAAGACGAGGAAGAACTGGTACTGGTCGAGCTGGCGCCGCAGCCCGCAGCCAGCAGCGCCGTCGCGGCGACCGCCGCGACTCCCCCGACGCGCACTTTGCGTCTGAGTTCAAACATTATGTACTCCTTCGTTGCGAGACGAATGGCACGCCCGAGCCGGCCCCTGTTCGGCGTGACGCTCCATGCGCCAGGCGTAGGCAAGCAAGTTGCTGTGGCGTCGACGTAGTTCGTTATCCCGGTCACGCTCGACCCACTGGGCTGCCTTCCTTCAGCACGAAATTCCGGGGCGGCCTCAGCTTGCCCGCGCCGACTTGGCACGGGCTTGGCGCGGGCTTGGCGGGCGAGTCAGACGCTGCTGGCGCGGCCGGGGGTGTTCAGCGCGGGCCGGAAGTACGGCCGGCAGGCGGCACGGGAGCGCGCCGCGCTAGGAGCTGGATCGCCGAGCGGAGCAGGGCAACTGACGCCTGGATCGCGGGCCTTGCGCCGGAGCAGGATGGCGTCCGGGTGATGCAGGTCGTCGAGGATGGCCAGGGCCTGCCGCCACGACTCGCGGGCGCCCTGCTTGTCGCCCGCCGCTTCGCGCGTATCGCCAAGGTGGCCGAGAATGACAGCCTGGTTGAGGCGGATGCCGAGATCACGAGACAGCTGCAGCGCTTGCTCGTAGCATGCGGCGGCCTGAGCGTATTCGCCGAGGCGGTGGTGCACGTAGCCAAGGCTGTCCCAGCTCGCGGCCTCGCCGTCCCGGTCACCGAGGTCGCGGCATGCCGCTAGTCCTGGGCGGCAGTGCGCGAGGGCGCGCTTGTAATCCCCGAGCTGGGCGTACAGCCACCCGATTGTGTTGAGGGCGTTTGCCTCCTCGATCGCGTGACCTGCGGCCCGCGTCAGGGTCAGCACTCGCAGGGCATGGCGCAGCGCCTTGTCGGGGCGGTGCTGAAAGTCGAACGCCATCGCGAAACCGAGGTGGATAGAAGACTGACCGAGCTGATCCCCTAGCTCCTTGTACAGGCGAAGAGCTTGTGCCAAGTGCGCGTGTCCGGCCCGGCCGGCGCTGGACATCGACTGCGCGCAGGCCAGGCCCTGGTGGGCGCGGGCTTGCCCAGCCCGATCGCCCAGGCGCCGCGCGGCGGCCAGCGCAGTGCGCTGAGTGGTGGTCTGGTCCTGCCAGTGCCCGCGTCTGGAGAAGTAATCTGCCACCGCCCACGGCAGCTGCCATGCGTGCGCATCGAAGCCGGCTGCCTCGGCCTGAGCGATAACCGCGAGTAGCACCTGGTGCTCGGCCTCGAACCAGGCCAGGGCATGACCCCCATCCATGATGATCTCCGGCCCAGTTCCTGGCCGCGCGGCGACGAGGACGAAGGCAGGGTCTCGTCCCGGACCGAGCAGCATCGAGGCAGACCAGGCAGTGTGCAGATAATGATCGAGCATCCGGTGGGTGGCCTCGAGTTGCTCCGCCTGGTGCTGCTGGCCTCGAGCCTCCTCCATGGCATAGGCGCGCAGCAGGTCGTGGAAGGCGAACCGGCCACGGGCGTCCTGAGTGAGCAGGTGCGTTCCCGTCAGCTCAGCAAGGATCCTGCGTGCCTCGGTGCATGGAACGCCGGCCAGGCTCGCCGCTGCTGGCAATGAGATATCCGGTCCGGGGTGCGCGCCCAGCAACCGGAACATCCGTGCTGCCGGTCCGCTGAGGTTCTGGTAGGACCAGGAGAACACCGCCCGTACGCTGCTCGCCGGATCCTCGGCATCCAGCACATCCAGCCGACCGCGCATGTCCCGTAGCTGCTCGGTCAGCGACGTGAGGGCGAGGCCGGGGCTGGCGGCTGCTCGCACCGCGGCGACGGCCAGCGCCAGCGGCAGTCCGGCACACAGCACCGCAAGCTCGCTGACCGCCCGGGGCTCGGCCGCGACCCGCACGGCGCCGAGCCTGGCGGCCAGCAGCTCACCGGCCTCCGCCTCCGACATGAGGTCCAGGGAAACTGGCAGCGCGCCCTCGGCCGCAGCGAGGCCGGGCAGCGGACGCCGGCTAGTCACCACCGCAAGGCATCCCGCTGAGCCAGGCAGCAGCGGCCGCACCTGCGCTTCGTCGGCGGCGTTATCCAGAACAACTAGCATCCGCCTGCCCGCCAGCATGCTGCGATAGAGCCCAGCCTGCGCATCCGCGCCGACCGGGATCCGATCCCGGGGGACGCCCAGGGACTCGAGGAACCCGCAGACCGCCTCCCTGGCCGTCATCGGCGGCCCGGACGGGCCGAAGCCCCGCAGGTTGACATAGAGCTGGCCGTCCGGGAACCGCTCGGCTACCTGGTGGGCCCAGTGCACCGCCAGCGCGGTTTTGCCGACACCAGCCGTCCCGCCAATCGCTGAGATCACTACCGTGCCGTCGGCCCTCCCCAGCTGCTCAAGCGAGCCGGACAGCATCCTGAGTTCTTCACCCCTCCCGGTGAAATGCGCTACTGCCGCCGGCAGCTGCTGAGGTACCACCAGGAGTCCGTCGCCTCCGGCCGCCGAATCCTCCAGGCCGGTGAGTGGCCAGCTAATCCGGGCCACGCCGCCGGCCGGGGCTTCTAGTGCCAGATCACCGGCCAGGATCCGCTGCTGCAGGCGCTGCAGCTCCGGCCCGGGCTCGACCGCCAGCTCACCGGACAGCCGCTCGCGCATGTCGCGGAAGACTTGCAGCGCGTCTGCCTTCCGCCCGAGCCGGCACAAGGCGACCATCAGCATGCCGGCTAGCGCCTCCGCCAAGGGATTCGCGGCCAGCAAGACAGCAAGCTCCTCGGCCGCTTCCCGGTCCCGCCCGAGATGCAACATGGCGCTGACCCGGTCCTGCATCGCCGATAGCCGTTCCGCGGTCAGGCCAGTCCGGACGGCCTCGATTTTCGCTGTGCCAGGCACATCCGCCAGCGCGGGCCCGCGCCACAGCGCAAGCGCCTGATCGAAGGCCGCTACCGCCGCCCGGCTGTCACCTGCCTTGCGCGCGATCCGTACGAGCGACCGGAACTGCTGCGCATCCACCTCACCTGGCGCGATCTGCAGTCGATAGCCATCCCCGCACCGCTCCACGCCAGCACCCGGCAACGTCGTCAGGTCGCGGCGCAATCTGGTGACCAGGGCCTGAATACTCGGCTGCGCAGAGCGCGGCGGATCCTCCCCCCAGACCGCATCGACGAGGTCGCCGACCGGAACCACCTGACCGGCCTGAAGCGCTAGCAGCGCCAGTATGAGGCGCTGCTGAGGCGGGCCGGTTAGCCAGCCGTCAGCTGCCCGTACTTCGACGGGCCCCAGCACCCTTACGACGACGTCGTCTTGCACCCTGCCCTCCGTAGACCAGTCCTACGATCAACGGAAGCAGCATCCGGCGCATGTCGGAAGGCCGCGTCCTAGATCGTGACCGGCCTGGCACGGGTTCGTTGCGAAAAGTAGCAGCCACACCCGCATGTGCCGACTTCTTAGCGAGGCAGCCTGGCGGCTGCCTCGGCGAAGCAGCCGACGACGGGCTCCCAGCCGGAGTCGTAGCCGTCGCGCGCGGACGCGCCGTCGGGCCGACGTTCCCAGCCCGAGTGGATCAGCCGTACCACAGTGCTGGCGGGCCCGTTCTGCGTGAAGGTGACTTCGACGCTCGTGGCTTCGGTCTCGGCCGTCCCGGCATGCCAGGTGAAGGCGACGCGCTGCGGCGGCTCCCAGTGAGTCACCGTTCCCCAGACTGAGGTGGTGCCGTCCGCCATGGTTTCGAGGATCGCGGCGCCGGCTCCCTCGCCGAACGTGACGCTGACCGCGTCCTCGGCGCCGACCGAGTGGGTCGATAGCGGCCACCACTCATGCATGTGAGTGGTGAACAACTCGAAGGCGCGCTGCGGGGTCGCGGGGACGGTGACTGACTTGCGGACCGGCTCGGCCGAGGTCACGTTGCTAGGCATCGGGGATTTTCTCCTGTTCATGACTCGGCCGCGGGCGGCTGTCAGAACTGTCTGCGCGGACCCGGTCGGCGTAACTGTCGAGGGCTGCCTGCCAGAAGCTATCCAGCCAGGACTTCAGCTCGGTGAGCCCGGCCGGGTCGAGCCGGTAGACGTTGCGAGTGCCGTGCTCCTCGTAGCTGACCAGGCCGCTGCTGCGCAGGACTGTCAGGTGCTGGGAGACCGCTGGGCGGCTCACGGGCAGTGCGGCGGCGAGTTCGCCTACCGACGAGGGACCGGCCCGGAGGCGCTGGATGATACGGCGTCGGGTGCGATCACCCAGCGCGTCGAGGACCGCTTCGTAAGTTCCCACGAACCGTAAGTTGCCACGAACGAATTGAGCTGTCAAGCCAGCGTCTGACGGCCGTGGATACGAGCGGAGATCTCCCGATATCGACTGTCAGTGGTGCCTGCCAGGATAAGCCGACCCACGACGGAAGGCTCACCCGATGACGATCACAACGACCGACGGCCGGCACGACTTCGACTTCGCCCTCGGGCGGTGGCGCGTCCACAACCGCAAGCTCGCCGACATCCTCGACCTGACGTGCGAGGAGTGGGTGGAGTTCGATGCGATCTGTGAGATCCGCCCGATCCTCGATGGGCTCGGCAACTTCGACACCTTCATTCCGATCGGCATGCCCGAGGACAGGCACTACGAGGGCGCGACACTGCGCATGTTCGACCCCGCGACCGGTCTGTGGCGTATGTGGTGGGCGTCGAGCCGGACGACCGGCCAGCTGGATGAACCCGTCGAGGGGCGGTTCACCGATGGCCACGGCCAGTTCTTCTGTGACGACGTGATCAGCGGGACGCCGGTGAAGGTTCGCTACGACTGGTTTGACGATGAGCCGGGTTCCACTCGGTGGGAGCAGGCATTCTCCTGCGACGGTGGCGCGACCTGGGCGACGAACTGGCTCATGGTCTCTACTCGCGAGGACGCGCCGTAGCAGGCCAGGCAAGCTGGGCCGGGCTGCGCTCAGCCCGGCCCGGCCGAGGAGTTCGGATCGAGGTTTTTGCGGTGCTGCTGCGGGCAATGGCCGTGTCCGGTGCCGGACAGATGCCAGTGCCGGTGACAGTAGGCGGCGTCGCATTGCTCGCAGAAACCCGCGTCGTCGTACAGGCCTGCCGTATGTACCTGCTGGAAGCGGTACGGCCGCCGGAACGCCTCGATGATGACCTGCGCGCGGTCGGCGCTGACCGGATCGCCGACTGAGTCGTTGCCGGCGATGACGCCTGCGAACATCAGATACCACTGCGCCGGATCGCGATGTCGCTCGAAGGACTGGGCGTGCTTACGGCTCCAGCGACGCCAGCGGGCCGGAAGCTGGCCGGGCGGCACCACCTCGACTCGCGCCGCGACGTCACCGCAGGTCGCACACAGCGGTTCCGCCAGGATCCCGACAGCCATGCAGTCGATTATGGCCGGCCGCGGCGATTACGTCTTTGCCGCGTGGTCGTGCAGCAGCTGGATCACCTGCTGGCGAGCGCGGGTCAGGTCAGCGCCCAGGTTCACGAGCACCTGACCGGCCACCCCGTCGGCTTGCCGGATGACGCCGAGCAGGATGTGCTCGGTGCCGATGTACTTGTGCCCAAGGGCTTGGGATTCGGACAGGGCCAGCTCAAGCACCTTCTTGGCCTGTGGCGTGAACGGGATGTGCCCGGACGGCGCCTGATGACCCTGGCCGATGCTCTCCTCGACCTGCTGCCGCACGCTGTCCAGGCCGATCCCCATCGACTCCAGCGCTTTCGCCGCGACACCTGCACCCTCACGGATGAGGCCGAGCAGGATGTGCTCGGCGCCGACGTAGCTGTGATCGAGCGTCCGGGCTTCTTCTTGCGCCATGACAACCACCCGCCGCGCCCGATCCGTAAACCTCTCGAACATGGTCCGCGCCGCCCTTCTCACGCTCATCCCGGCGATGCCGGATGCCCACCACGATAGGTGCCTAGCCGGAGGTCTGGCTGCGCGGCGAAGAGGAACGCGAGCAGCTACTCAGGAGCCGGCGCTGGACGCTGGCGTGCGGGCTGAGCCTGAACAGGGCGGCCTCCAGCGCATTCGCTGCCGATTGCAAGCCTTCGTCGGTTACTGGGTCGAGCACGTCGAGGATGAACACGACGCTGCTGACCTCGGGAGTGATACGGGTCCGGGTGCACTGCCGCCAGTTCCAGCGCCGGCAGGTGACCCCCGCGTCATCGCACCAGATGACCTCGCCCGGACTGGGCTGCTCGACGGCGAGTTCGCCGTGTGCTGTGGTGTCGAAGGGTTCGCTGCCGTCGGCGCGGACGAGGCGCGGTGCACCGACGTAGGCGGCGCGGTTTTCACCGCCCATCGGAATGAGATGGCTGATGGAGATGGCGTTGTAGACGTCGGTGATTCGGTCGACGCGCGGTAGCTCAGCCGTATCGAGGCGGCGTAGCAGCGCTTCGACGCTAGGACGCGTGCGCTGCGGTTTGGCGCCGAACGCCCGGTACGCCTCGCGCCATGCGGCCAGGTGCGGCAACTCCTCCAGAGAGCACCCGGCTATCAGCTGTCTTGCTGCTTGTTCGGCCTCGGCCAGCATCTGCTCGCTGACGGCATCGCTCGGACCACCGCGCAGGCCATCGGCCGTCATCAGCATGACCCGGTAGTCCGGGCGCAGGTCGTACACGGCGGCGTCCACCGCGGCGGCCGCGAGCCACTGCTGCGGGTCAGCAGAAGGCGCCGCCCCGGTCGCAGGCGCGTTCTGGGGCTGAGGCTGGCTGGTCAAGGTCGACCTCCGCTGACGTGCGGCTGGAACACTGCAAGCGCGAATGGTAGTCGCTCGTGACGCTGGGCGGACAGACCTCGGTCCTGAACACAGCTGCAATATGCCGAACAACGCGCTACAGTACTGAACATGGATGTTCAGATTCGCGTCCGGCGGTCGCTGCTCGATGCGGTGGCCGAGGTGCTCGTGGCTGATCCTGGTGCGTCGCTGGCTGAGGTCGCCGAGGCAGTCGGGATCAGCCGCACCACCCTGCACAACCACTACGCCACCAGGATTGACCTGCTGCGCGCCGTCGGGAACCGCGTGATCGACCTCTGGGAGCAGGCGATCGACAAGGTTGAGGATGGCCCCGATGGCGGCCTGCGTGCGATCACCGAGTTGACGCTTCCGCTCTGCCCGCAGCTTGCGTTCTTGTGGCGCAACCCGAGCTTCGACAAGCTGCCCGACATGGCCGAGCGCTGGATCGCGGCCGAAACCCGTGGCCTCGATGTACTGAAGCGAGCCCAGAAGCGCGGCGTCATCGTCGCCACCGTGCCTGAGTGGTGGCTGATCGGAACGTTCTACTCGCTGTTGTATATGGCCGCAGAGATGGTGACTACCGGCCGACTCGCACCGCTGGATGCCCCCGACCTCGTCCTCAGCACGTATCTGAACGGCATCGGCGCCAACCCGGAGCCAGGAGGAGCCGATCATGAGTGAGCTCGGCGATGCAGCGAAGTTCGGCATCGACCTTTACCGGCAGCGCGCGGACACGGCGCTAGCCGCGTACGTCCGGCGGGACAAGCTGGCCAGGCTGCAGCTGCGACCTGGACGAGTCAATCCCTACGCCATCTACACCGAGATCCGGGCGGAAGGTGTCATCCTGCCCACCCGCACAGGCGGCCTGGTCACTCCCAGCCACCGCGTTTGCAATGCAGTCCTGCGGGACCGGCGGTTCGGAACCAAACCGCCGGAGGGCTTCAAGCGCAGCGAGCAGGACTCTATCGAAGCGTCCTTCCTGACGATGAATCCGCCTGACCATACCCGGCTGCGCAGGCTCGCCCTGCCGTCGTTCAGCCCGAAGGCCGTCGCGACCTATGACAAGCGGATCACGCAGACGGTGGGCAACTTGCTGGATAGCGCGCGCAGCGCCGGCAGCTTCGACTTCGTGTCTTCGTTCGCTGTCGCGCTGCCAATAGCGGTGATCACGGACCTGCTAGGCATCCCGGATGGCAGCGCCGCGGAGTTCGCCCGGCACGGCGCGCTGATAGGCAGCGCAATTGACGGCATCACCTCGATGCGGCACGCGGCAGCACTCATGGCCGGGGAGGCCAAGATCCGCGCGTTGTTTGACCGCCTCGTCGAGCTTCGTCGCCGCGAGCCGGGTGAGGACATTGTCAGCCGCCTGATCGCGGCCGAGGATGACCAGATCCAGCCAGCTGAACTCTGGCCGATGTTCATGCTGCTGCTCATCGCGGGCTTCGAGACGACCGTCAACCTGATCGGCAACGGGGTGCTCGCTCTTTTGGATCACCCGCAGCAATGGCATGACCTGTGCGCCGACCCAGTGGCGCTGGCGCCGAAGGTTGTGGAAGAGACGCTGCGCTTCGACCCGCCGGTCCAGCGCACTTCGCGATACGCACTGGAGGATCTTGAGCTGGATGCCACGCCAGTACGCAAAGGCCAGGAGGTGACGACTCTCCTGGGTGCCGCGAACCGAGACCCGGAGGCACACGAGCAGCCCGACATCTTCAACATCCACCGTGAGATCACAACTGACCATCTCGCGTTCTCCAGCGGGATCCACTACTGCCTCGGCGCTCCGCTAGCGCGCCTGGAAGCGACTATTGCCTTCCAGCTGCTCGCCGAACGGATGCCGGGCCTGCACCGCACCGGGCCGGTGCGCCGCCGGAACGCCACCACTATCCGCGGGCCGGTGCACATCCCGGTCGCTGCCGGACCAGAGCCGGCCCGACCAGCACCCGGCGCGCTTGCCGCGCGCGCCTGATAGCGGTCCCGTCGAGCTACGGGGCGGACGGCAGATTGCCATTAGCCAGGCAGTCGGACTGGACCCTAATCATGTAGGTCTGAGTCTGGTGTCCAAGAACGTTCCTGGTGGCCGATGATTCCGGACTGCCTGAGGCAAACTCCGAGCTGTGCACTGCTCCCAGCAGAGTCTGCAGGTCCGCTGCGAGCTTGGGGTCGGCTCCGTTGGTCGCCGTGACCGCAGCGACATAAAGGGTGGAAGTGCTGCCGGGCTGCGAGCCCTCCCAGCGGAAGAAGGTCTGGCATGCCTGCGCAGTCATGGCCGCTGGGGCGGGCATCCGCCAGAAACCTGGCATGCCCGCCAGCGCGACGGCGCCGAGCGCGACGATCGCGCACGCGACAGCTCTGACGACCGAGGCCGCCGACGGCCTGGCAGGCATTCTGGCGGGCTTGTGCACCGTCCGCGGGATCGGCCAGGAAGGGATGTCCGCGGTGAGCGTAGCCAGGTCACCCCAGGTCCGCGAGACGAGTGTCTGGGTCACCCGCACGTCAAGCTCGTCCCTGGTCAGCCGGCCTTGGGCGAACGCAGTCTTCAGCATGTCGAGCACGCGGTCGCGATCGCTATCAGAGGCTCTCAGCCGACCACGGCCTCCTGTGGTAGCAGCAATCTCGTCTTTCGCTCTCACCGTCGCCCCCTCAGGTGCACAGCAAGCGAACGAACCTGCTTTTGCCGGATGGCCGGCCAAGGGTTCCAGCGTAAGACTGTCATCCGCCGCCTGTCTCCCGCGGGCCGCCTGTTGTCAGCTATACGGCGGCTGAGCTGGGTCCCTCAAAGCCCCCGCCACTGTGGCGGGCGTTTTTGCGCGAAGGCCAGCGGACCCTCCCTGGCGTCCTCCGAATTGCGCAGCACACTTAGCCGTCCGGACGTCCGGTCGGCCTCCATCGCCACCTCGACCGGCGACGCGAGCCCGGCCAGCACGCATTGCTTGGTAATCCGCAGGCTGACCGGCGAGCACGCCAGCATGTCCGCTGCCCACCGCTCGGCGGCCGCCATCAGGTCACCAAGCGGGACCACCTCATTGACGATCCCTAGCCCGGCAGCTTCCTGCGCCCCGATCTGCCGTCCGGTCAGCATCATCCCCATCGCAATCTTGAGCGGCACATGCCGGGGCAACCTGTGCATACCGCCGGCCCCGGCCACCAGCCCTACCCGCGGCTCGGGCAGCCCGAAGCGCGCAGAGTCGGCCGCGACAATCACATCGCACGCGAGGGCAAGTTCGAATCCGCCGCCGAGCGCGTAGCCGTTGACAGCGGCGATCAGCGGCTTGTCGCACTCGAAGTCGCTGGTAATCCCGCCGAGTGGCACGGCTGCGGGCCGGGCCGCGGAACGATCCGCCGCGCGTTCAGCGGTGGCGCGCAGATCGTTGCCAGCCGAGAACGCGCGGTCGCCAGCACCGGTCACAATCGCAACCCAGGCCTCGTCGTCCGACCGGAATCGTTCGAACGCATCCCGCATTTCGGCACTGGCCTCCGCATGCAGCGCATTCATGACCTCGGGACGGTTGATGGTCACGTAGGCAATCCGGTCCGCAACCCGGTAAGTGATGAACTGATAGGCCATGGCGCATCCTCCTCGGCGGACTCGCAGTCGTAAATGATCAAGATTGACTGGATGACAGCTGCTGTGTACTGTCCGCGGTATTCCGTCGCCTTTGAGCCAGCCGACGGGGGGACGATACCAGGAGGCGGTCAACAGGTGCCTGGAGCGCTCCACGGGATCCGCGTCGTCGAGATCGCTACCGGTATAGCCGGGCCGATGGCCGCCATGCTCCTCGCCGACCTTGGCGCCGACGTGGTGCAGCTGGAACCGCCTGGCGGCGACCCAGACCGCTCACGGCCGGGCTTCGCCATGTGGGCTCGCGGCAAAACCAGCGTGACGCTCGACCCCGACGAGGAGCAGGGCCGGGAACGCGCGCGCGACCTGCTCCATGCCGCCGACGTCTGCGTCGCGGTCCCGGAAGTGGCTGACCGCTGGGGCGTGAGTGCCCAGGCAGCGACCGCTGGCAATGCCAGGCTGGTCTACCTGTCGGTCACTCCGTACCTTGACACCGCTCCATGGGCCGGGGGGCACGAGTCGAACTCGCTGCTCTCGGCGGCGATGGGCGGATCCCTTCGCCAGTCGTCGCATGGCGGCGGGCCGGTGGATCCGGTCTACCCGCATCTGCTCTACATCCAGGCGATATGGGCAGCGTGCTGCGCAACTGCCGCCCTGGTGGAGCGCGAGGAGTCCGGGCACGGGCAGGTGGTCACGGTCGGCGGCGTGCACGCCGCGATGGCCGCGAGCCCGCTGCAGATGGTCGTCCGCCCTGGCGTACCTGACCCTGACAGCGCAGTGGGTCCTGGCGGCCACAGCCTGACGTACACCCGTTACCGCTGCGCGGACGGCCGCTGGCTCTTCCTCGCTGCGCTCCTGCCGAAGTTCCAGAAGATGGCGCTGGAGGTCCTGGGCTTCACCGATCTGCTGGACCAAGCCGCCGTGGCTGGACTGGACGCCGTCGTGGGACCAGCAAGGCGAGCCGAGTTGCGGCCCCGGTTCGCCGCCGCGTTCGCGGGCAAGGACTGCGCGGACTGGGAGGCGGCGTTCAAGGCGGCTGGATGCCCGGTCGCACCGCTGGCTGAGCGCGAACACTGGCTTGACCATCCCCAGATCACGGCCATCGGCATGGCGGCCGCGGTGGACGATCCTGACCGAGGCGCGATCATGATGCCCGGCAATCCGATCTGCCTGAGCGCGACTCCCGCGCGGCAGCCCGGGCCAGCCCCGCGGCTCCGCTCCCAAGCAGAGGGAGTCCCAGACTGGCCGAGGCAGCCTTCGCCGGAGAACGACCCCGTTCCCTGTCCCGGACCGCTAGCCGGCACTCGGGTGCTGGACGCGGGCGTGGTGCTGGCGGGACCGTATGCGGGGACGCTCCTCGCGGAGCTCGGCGCCGACGTGGTGAAGGTCGAGATCCCTGACGGCGACAGCTTCCGGCGACAGGGCTTCCCGTACATCCGGGGACAGCGCGGCCTCGCGCTGGACCTCCGCTCGGAGGCGGGACGTGCGCTGTTCCATCAGCTGGCGCGCACTGCCGATGTTGTCGTCGACAATTACCGGCCCGGAGTCGCGCACCGCCTGGGTGTGAGTTACGAGCAGCTTCGGGAGATCAAGCCGGACATCATCTCGATGTCGATCAGCGCATTCGGCGACAGCGGCCCGCTGCGTGACGAGGCGGGCTTCGACACAGTGCTTCAGGCCATGAGCGGCATCATGATCGCGCAGGGCGGAGGCGGCGAGCCCGTCCTGCTGACGCTGGCCGTCAACGACACAGCCGCTGCGCTCCTGACGGCACTCGGCGCCTGCGCAGCGCTCTTCTGCCGGCGCCGCACCGGGTCCGGCCAGCGCGGGTCGGTTTCGCTGGCAGGCGCGTCGGCGCTGATGCAGTGCGAGGAACTGATCCGGATAGAAGGGCGGCCGGTCCCTCAGCGAGGCGGCCCCGACTTCCGCGGACCGGGTACGTGCGACCGCTTCTACCGCACGTCAGACGGATGGATCAGGATTCAGGCTGAGTCCCCCGCGGCAGTGGCGGCACTAGCCGGGCTGGCAGGACCGCAGGCACCGCTTGGTGCCGCGCTCGAGCGCTACTTCGCAGCCCGGTCATCGGCCGAAGCGCAAGCTGAGCTCGACGCTGCCCAGGTGCCAGCGGCGACGGCGCGGCGCTCAAGTGAGCTAGTGACTGACCCGATGCTTGCTCGCTGGTCGGTGCATCATCAGATCAGCGCCGGAACCGGATCGGACCTGCACGTCTCAGGACGCATGGCGAGCTTCTCGCGCACCCAGCGCGCCGACGCTCTCGTCCCGCCCGGGGTCGGGGAGCACAGCCTGGAGATCCTGACCGAGGCAGGCCTTAGCGAGCAGGAAGTTGTTCGCCTGATCGAGGCTGGAGTCGTGCGGTCCGGTGAGCCGATGACGATCGCGGCGGTGGCGCCGTACCGATGAGACATGCGAACTACAGGAGGATCAATGACCACTACTAGCGATGTGATCACCGGGCCGGTGCGGCGCCCGCGCAACCTGGCCGCCCACATTGTCGGCAGCATCCACGACGACGACACGGCAGCTGCGCTCGGTTTCCGCGGTGGCACCGTGGCGGGCAGCGTGCACCTGGACCAGTTCCCGCCACTGCTGCTGCAGGCGTTCGGTCAGCAGTGGTTCGAGACTGGCAGCCTGTCGCTGTACTTCCGGCACGCGACAACCGACGGCGAGCCCGTTCAGGCGTTCGTCGAGCGCCCGCCGACCGGAGCGCACGACCCGCAGGTCCGCGCGTGGATGACGACCCCGGCCGGCGAGATTGTCGCCGAGGGAACGGCCGCAGTCGGGAATCCGCGCGTTCCGTCGGCATTGCACGAGCGTGATCTGCGCCCGGCCGATCCGGCCGAACTCAGGATCCTGAAGACGCTGAAGCCAGGCGACGTGCTCGGCGATCTGCGTGCGGCCGTCAACGGAGCGCGGCAGCGATCCATCATCGAGCAGGACGCGATGACTGAGCCACTTGACTGGTACAGCGGCACTTCGCCGTGGGGCGGCCCCATTGCCTCCCCGTCGGGTGTCGTGGGGCTGCTCTACACGCACTTGCTGACGGAGGCGAAGGAGGCGATGGGCGAGCACGTCGGGCTCTTCGGCGCCATCGAGATCCGGTTCCGCGGTGGTCCCGTCTTCCTCGACTGTGACTATCGAGTGACAGGCGAGGTGGCCGCGGTCAGCCAGACGCCAAAGACCGAGGTCCTGTGGTTCGACAGCCGCGCGCTTGACGATCGCGGCGAGCCCGTGGCCGAAATGCGGATGATGCTCCGCCAGATGAAGCAGTCCTCGCCCCTCTACCGCGGCGAGGCGACCGGCGAGGCGACCGGCGAGTGAGCGCGGCGGAGGCGCTCGCCCGGATCGGGACGGCCGACCTAGGCGAGGAAGCGCACGATTTCCGGATGCAGATCCGGAGCTGGATTGCCGACAACGTGCCGCCGGGTCTCGCCGAACTGGCCCAGTGGAACCTGCCGAACAACCGCTTCGACCACCGCGCGCAGGCGCTGGCCAGCCCGCAGTACCAGGAGTGGGAGCGCAGGCTGGCGGACGCACACCTCATCTGCCCTAGCTGGCCTGTCGAGTACGGCGGGAGCGGCTTCGCGCCGGTTCAGATGCTCGTATGGGCCGAGGAGTGCGTGCGCGCGGGCATCCCGAGGGTCGAGCGAGGCATGGGCGAACGGCTCGTCGGGCCCGCCATCCTGGCACATGGCACGCCGGAGCAGAAGGCCTGCTTCCTGCCGCGGATCGTGTCCGGGGAGGACATCTACTGTCAGGGTTACTCCGAGCCTGACCATGGTTCCGACCTCGCGGCGGTCCAGACCAAAGGCGTCGTCGACGGCGACGAGATCGTCATCCAGGGGCAGAAGATCTGGACGTCAGGCGCGCAGCGAGCCAACATGATCTTCATTCTGTGCCGCACCGACCCGGACGCGCCGAGGCACCGCGGCCTCAGCTACGTACTGGCCCGCTTCGCTCCCGACAACGGCATCGAGTGGCGGCCAGTGCGCCAGCTGACCGGCGAGGCGAACTTCTGTCACGACTTCTTCGACGGCACCAGGGCGCCGCTGTTCAACGTCATCGGCGGCCTCAACAACGGCTGGCGCCCTGCCATGACGACGCTCGGCTTCGAGCGCGGCGGTTCGGCAACCGTGATCTACCTCGGCTTCGAGCTGGAGTTCTGGGACCTCGTGCGTGACCTCCAGAGCGCCGGCCTGACCAGCGATCCGCTTGTCCGGCAGCAGCTGGCCTGGGCCTACACGCAGGTGGCGCTCATGCGGTTCCACGGGCAGCGGCTCGCGGCGCGCATGGTGGCAGGCGGTCAGCCCGGGCCCGAGGCCGCGATCGTCAAGGCCTTCCGAACCGAGTATCACCGCAGGTTCGGCGAGATAGCTATCAACCTGACCGGGGCAGCCGGGATGATCCGGCCCGATGCTGAGAACTATTCCGTGAGCCGGTGGCAGGAAATATTCCTGGCCAGCAGGGCGGGCACGATCTATTCGGGCACGAGCGAGATTCAGCGCAACATCATGGCGGAACGGGGTCTGGGTCTTCCGCGGGAGCCCTCCTGACCGCGCTCGCGAACCCGAGCCGGCAAGGGCGTCATGCCTTCCGGAGCCCGCGAGACCTCGCTCGGCAGTAATCAGTGGTCGGCGATCCAGCTGCCGTGGAACCCGAGCGGGATCCTCGCCGGCAGGTGCACGCGCTCGCCGGGAACGCGTGTCCCTGCGGTACGAAGAGTTCGTACCGCAGGTACACGCATTGCGACTAGAGAAGCTCGAGGATGGTGGCGTTGGCCTGGCCGCCGCCCTCGCACATGGTCTGCAAGCCGTACCGGGTGCCGGTCGCTTGCATGTGGTGGACCAGGGTGGTCATGATCCGGGCGCCGCTGCCGCCGAGCGGGTGACCGAGGGCGATCGCGCCGCCGTTCGGGTTCAGCCGCGCGGCGTCGGCGCCGGTCTCGGCCAGCCACGCGAGCGGCACCGGCGCGAACGCCTCATTGACCTCGAACGCGCCGATGTCGCCGATCGACAAGCCGGAGCGCTTCAGGGCCAGCGCGGTCGCCGGGATCGGCCCGGTCAGCATGATCACCGGGTCGTCGCCGGTCACCACCGCGGTGTGGATCCGCACGATCGGAGTGAGGCCAAGCTCGGCGGCCTTCTCACTCGTCATGATCAGCAGCGCCGCCGCGCCGTCGGAGATCTGGGAGCTGTTCGCCGCGGTGATCGTGCCGCCCTCGGGCCGGAACGCCGGCTTGAGCGCCGCCAGGCCCTCCAGCGTGCCGCCCCGGCGGACGCCTTCATCGGCCTCCACCTTGGTCCCGGCCGGGTTCATGATCGGGGCGATCTGGCCGGTGAAGCGGCCCTCGTCCTGCGCCGCGGCGGCCTTAGCGTGCGAGCCGAGGCTGAACTCATCCAGCTGCGTCCGCGATAGCCCCCACCGGTCCACGATCATCTCCGCGCCCAGCCCCTGGTTCGGCGCGATGCCGTGGTACCGGGCCCGGAAGCCCTCCCCGAACGGCCACTGCCCCTGCACCGACATCCCCATCGGCACCCGGCTCATCGACTCCACCCCGCCGGCGACGACCACGTCATAGTGCCCGGCGATCACGCTGGCGGCGGCGAAGCTCACTGCCTGCTGTGACGACCCGCACTGCCGGTCGACCGTGACACCGGGTACGGACTCGGGCCAGCCCGCCCCCAGCACCGCGTTCCTGGCGATGTCGATGGCCTGCTCCCCTACCTGGCCGACACAGCCCCAGATCACGTCCTCCACCAGCGCCGGGTCGATCCCCGACCGCTCCGCCACCGCCGTCAGCACGTGCGCGGACAGGTCAGCGGGCTGAATCTCCGACAGCCCGCCCTTCCGCTTCCCAACCGGCGTCCGGACCGCCTCCACGATGACCGCGTCGCGCATGTGACCCTCCAGGGATGCCGCCCGCTGGCTCCCCAGGCAGGCCTCGAAACTCGATACAAAGGTAGCTAACCACCATATGCACGTCGCACATTCCGGTGGCAGACCCCGCAGACCCTGGCCCGGTGGGGCCGGGATCTATCGGGAGGCCGGAACGTCGAGCCAGAGGCCGCCGTTGAGATTGACGTTGTTGCCGTTGGCCTGGCCTGGAGCCGAGTCACCAATGTAGGTGTACAGCGGATGCCCGTTGTAGGTGAGCTGGAGCGAGCCGTCGGTCCGCTTGATCGTGCCGGTCTTTCCGGGCAGGCCTGAGCCCGCCGAGGCGGTGCCGGTCGCCGGGGGCCAGTAGGCAGCGCAGCTTCCGTAGCACTTCGACGTGGTTGGCGTGTCTGGCGCGAACGAGTAGAGCGTGAGGCCCTTAGCGTTCGTCAGGACCGTCTTACCGCCGATCACCATGGTCTTCAGAGTGGTACCGGCGGCCGTTGCCGACGGTGCTGCTGGAGAACTCGCGCCGGCAACCGCGACACCGAGCAGCACTGCCGCCGCAACCGCCAGGGCGGCAGCGGCTAGTCGGGAAGTTCCGGCGATCGCCGGGGTGACCCGGGCGGAGAGTCCGGTCGGCGGTGTCGCGGTCCGAGCCGTCCAGCTGGGCGCGAGAGCGAGCACGGCTAGTACCACGAACGCCACGACTTCCAGTACGCCGGCGACGATGCCGGCTGTCGTGCTGACTTCCTTGAATCCGAACAGCCCGATCCACACAGACAGCAGATAGCCGCCGAGGACTGACAACGCGAAGAGCGCCCCCACTGCCGCAGCGACCCGGCTGGGGATGACGAAACGGCCGGGGATCGCGAGAACCGCCAGCCCGAGTGCGAAAGCAGTGATGACCTGCAGCAGGAACAGCCAGCCGATGGTCGGGATTGTCCGGTAGCCCGTCAGGTACAGGTCGAGGTGTATTGCTCCAGTCGCGATCAGCAGGCCCGAACCCACGACGCGCAAGATGACTGGTAGCCAGCCAGGCGCCGAGGGCGTTGCATGTTCAGTCATGGCCCGAGGATGCCTTGTCAGCAGGCCCCGTCCGGTTGTCGTTTCCCTCCGTGTCATCGCCTCGCTCCGTTCGGTCGTTGTGCAGGTGCAGGTGCAGGATGTCGCCGACGGGCCAGAGCGGCAGCTGCGCGCTCGCCGCCCTGGCGCTGCAGTTCCTCACTTTGCGCCGGTGATGGGCGGGTCAGTACCCGACACCGCCGCCGCCCGATGGCGAGGTGCCGGCTGGCACTGTGTTGCCGGACGCAGGTGCTTCGTGCCACAGTCCGCCGAACGCGTTGACGCCGTTGCCCTTGTTCTGCCCGGGAGCCGTGTCGCCGACGAAGGTGTAGAGCGGGTGCCCGTGGAAGGTGAGCTGCATTGAGCCGCCGGCGCGCGTGATCGTGGCGAACGGGGCCTTGACCGCGGATGCATTCGCCGGCGCCGGCGTAGGCGGCCAGCTCGTCGCGCACGCTCCGGTGCAAGCCGATTTGTTTGTCCCGTCACGGGCGAACGCGTAGAGGGTGAAGCCCTTGGCGTTCGTCAGTACCGTCGTACCCGCGACCTTCGCGGTCTTCAGGCCGGAGGCGGCCGCCGCAGCGGAGGTGGACGCCGAGGGCGTGCTGGAGCCGGAAGAACTAGCGGAAGTGCCGGACGAGCCGCACGCCGCCAGAACCGCGAGGCCTGCTGCGCCAGCTGGGAGCGCCAGCAAAGTCCACCGGCGCCGGTGGCGGATTTTCCGCTCATGTGAGGTGGTCATGTACTTCTCCTTTGCTCGCTGGCCCTGGCCCTGACCGCCGTGTGCGGGAGCGACGCTGGCGAGTTAGGCCATGACACCGACGATGCCCTTGCTGGGGGCGCCCCCGCATCGCTGCGAACCCCCAAGGCAGCACCTGGCCAGCAGGAATGGCGGACTACCCGCTAGCAGGAATAGGCCGGAACGAAGTCGTCAGCAGGCCTGCAGGAACGTGATCACCGCCAGAACGCGGCGGTGGTCGTCATCGGCCTCGGCCAGGTTCAGCTTGGTGAGGATGGCCCGGACGTGCTTCTCGACGGTGCCCTCGGTTACCCACAGGCGCCGGGCGATGCCAGCGTTGGAGCGTCCTTCTGCCATGAGCGCGAGTACCTCACGTTCACGCTCGCTGAGCACGGCCAGCGGATCGTCGCGATGGCGGGCTGAAACCAGGTCCTTCACCAGCGCGGGGTCCACGACCGACCCGCCATCGGCGATCCGCCTGAGGGTGTCGAGGAACTCGTCCACATCGGTGATCCGGCTCTTGAGCAGGTAGCCGATCCCGCGCCCGGTGGCCAGCAGCTCCACAGCGTGCTCGACCTCGGCGTAGGCAGACAGGACCAGGATCGCGATGGCGGGGAGCTCCGCACGGATGACCCGCGCCGCCTCGAGCCCCTCAATGGTATGGGTCGGCGGCATCCGGATGTCAGTGACGACCAGCTCGGGACCCAGCTGGCGGACCATCGCGAGCAACTGCGGTCCGTCGGCGGCCTGCCCCACCACCTCGAAACCGGAGCGGTCAAGCAGACCGGCCAGACCCTCCCGCAGTAGGACATCGTCCTCGCCCAGAAGGACCCGCAAGCCGGTCATAGCGGGAGCGTCCCCAGCGCACCCGGCCGGCCAGACGCGAAGCTGCTGGTCATGTTCTGCATTATGGGCCGGCCCTGGCTTGTCTCGCGTGCTGGGGCGCGGGCGGCGGCCTATGCTCCGCGCTTGGTTGTATGCAGTGATTTGCGACGTAAGGTCGATGCCTCGCACTACTGCGCAACCCGGCGTCGGCGGCTGGCGACTCGGGTGGCAGTGTCGATGTATGGCGGGGGGGTTTCGCCGGGCTCTGCTGGGCGCCGTAAGCCGTGCGCCCAGGTCGGCACGTACCGGGACTTACGCTGGCCGGCGAGCGACCGGCGCCGAGAAGGCCCGCGGCATGCTGGCGGAGGAGCAGGCAGCGCTCCGCCGGGTGGCGACGCTGGTGGCGAGCGACCGTTCGCCGGCTGAGGTCTTTGCCGCTGTGAGCGAGGAAGCCGGAAAGCTCTTTTGCCTCGACAGCGCGCACTTGCTTGTTTATGACCGGGATGAGACCGCGACTGTGGTCGGGAGCTGGGGCTTGCTGAGCCCGGTGACGCCAGTCGGCACTCAGGTGCCGCTCCACGGCGACAACGTGCTGAGTCGAGTGTTCCACACGCAGCGGCCGGCCCGGATCGATCACTACGCCGACGCCGGCGGCGTGGTGGCGGACTACGCCCGCGCTATGGGAGTTCGCGCGGCCGCTGGAGCCCCGATCCTGGTCGCCCGACGGATCTGGGGGGCGATGATCATCGCCTCGTCGGGGCCGGAGCCGCTGCCGGCTGGCACGGAGCTGCGGATCGCAGCGTTCACCGAGCTCGTCGCCATGGCGATCGCGAACGCCGAGGCGCGTAGCGAGCTGGAGCACGTCGCCGCCGAGCAGGCGGCCCTCGGCCGGGTCGCGACGCTCGTCGCCGAAGCCGTACCGCCGGACGAGATCTTCGCCGCCGTTGCCGCCGAGGCGGCGGGGCTTTTCCATGTCTCGCTTGTGAGGCTCTACCGGTACCAGGCCGCAGGCGTGGCGTCGCTCGTCGCCAGCGGGGGCGAGCTTGCCCGCGACCCCCACCTGGAGCTGAGGTTCCCGGCCGACGATCCCAGCCTCGTTGCGTCGGTGCAAAGGACGGGCCGGGCGTGCCGAGTCGATGATTTCTCGCGGATCGACAGCGTCGGGTCGCATCTGAGCAGGGACCTCGGCATCACCATGGGGGCGGGCGTGCCCGTCATCGTCAGCGGCAGTGTCTGGGGCGCGCTGATCCTGGCGGCCGGCCGCGATCGCCCGCCACTGCCTGCCGATGCGCTGGACCGTCTGGGGAAATTCACCGAGCTTGTCGGCACCGCAATCGCGAACTCCGCCGCGCGGACGGAGATCGAGCGGCTGGCGCAGGCACAGGCCGCCCTCCGGCGCGTCGCCACACTGGTCGCCCAGGGTGGCGAGACCGACGAGGTCTTCGCTGCGGTGGCGCACGAGGTCGCCGAGGTGATGCACCTTCCCATTGCCGCGGTCCTGCGCTATGACGAAGCCGAGACGATGACGGTGATCGCAGCCCGGAGTGACGGGCCGCATCCTTTCGAGCCCGGTACGCGCCTTCCGTTCCCGCGGACGGGAGTTGCCGCGCGAGTGCGGCAGACAGGTCGTCCCGCACGATCACATGGCTATGTAAACCGCCGAGACGCCTTTGGTGCCAAGGCGCGGGAGGTCGGGCTCGATAGCCTCGTCGCCGCGCCGATCATCGTCAATGGCGCTGTCTGGGGACTGGTGGTGGTGGGGTCAACGGCTGGGCCTGTCCCGGACGATGCAGAAGATCATCTCGTCGAATTCACCGAGCTCGTCGGAGCCGCCGTTGCGAACACCCAGAGCCGGGCAGAACTCTATGCCTCGCGCGCCCGCGTCGTCGCCGCCGCGGACGAGACCCGGCGGCGGCTGGAGCGTGACCTGCACGACGGCATTCAGCAGCGCCTCGTGACGCTGGCGCTGAAGGCCCGCACCATCGAGACCATGGTCCCCCGGCCTGCAAACGAGATTCAGTCTGAGCTGTCGCTCCTGGCTGACGGCCTCGGCACCTCGCTGGACGAAGTGCGGGAGATCTCGCGCGGCATCCACCCAGCTGTCCTGTCGGAGGCCGGACTCGGGCCCGCTCTCAAGGCACTCGCCCGGCGCTCTGCCGTTCCCGTAGAACTCGAGCTGGATCTCAGCCGCAAGCTCGCCGAGCACCTTGAGGTGGCCGCCTACTACATCGCCTCCGAGGCGCTCACCAACGCTGCCAAGCATGCCCGGGCTTCTGTCGTTAAACTGCGGGTGGAGTGCGCCGACGGGGCCCTCAGCCTCTCGATCCGCGACGACGGTATCGGGGGCGCCGAACCCAGCCACGGCTCCGGCATGATTGGCCTCAAGGACCGGGTCGACTCACTCGGCGGAATGATCTGGGTCACCAGCCCGCCTGGCCGCGGAACGACCCTTGACGTCCGGCTTCCAGCCAGCTAGCCGCGTCGCGTGTTGCCATCGACGATCCGCCGGATCGCATCTGCCGACAGCTCAGACTTCGGCAAAAACCCTGCCGCCGGACTCTCAGCGATGAGTTCCGCAAAGTCGGCCTCCGAATAGGTCGACATCAGGATCACCACCGGATCGGCGGCCTCGTTGTGTCCGTCCAGGCGGCGGGTCAAGTCAAACCCGCTTTCATCGCCGAGCATCAGGTCGACCAGGATGACGTCCGGCCGCAGGTCCGTCGCGAGCCGGAGCGCCTGCACCGAGTTAGTGACAACGCCGACCACGGGCAGGCCCTCCCGCTCGAGGAGCACCCGCGCAGCCTCGAGAAACAGTCGGTCGTCGTCCACGATCAGGAGTCCGGACGTCACCCCAACAGCATTCCAGCGCCTCCGACGCCCCGCATTGCTGCCAGCAGGAATCCGGCGCAGCCGAGGCAGGCCGCGGATCCGGCTCGGGCCGGAGAGGTGCAGTTGCGCGGAATGCGCGATTCGGGCCAAGTCCAGCTAAGTCGAGTCGTGGCAGGACAGCCGGCAGTAGCACGAGGACGTGACCGGCACGTCGGCGTAGGCCGAAGCTACCTGGAGCTGTTTGGCGATCACTGCGGCCAGCTCGTCCTTGCCCAGGCGGACGAGGCACTCGTGATAACCATGCAGACTCCACAGGTTGCCCGGGTGCTGGCAGGCGCGCGCCAGGGTCGCGTCCAGGCCAAGGTCAGCCCGGTAGACCGACTCTGCTTCGGCAACCCGGTCCTGTTCCAGCAGCAGGGCGCCATAGGCGTGCCTGGCCGGCTGCATCCAGCCCCACGGCTCGTCATACGGCAGGCCATCGTCGAGCTCTACCGCGCGCCGCAGGTGCCTGAACGCGCCCTCGTAATCCCCGTTGCGGTAGTCGATCTCGCCGTCAAGCATGGCTGCGGCGATCTTCAGGATGTCGGTGCATGCGTTGTTGAAGATGGTGCGGGAGTCAGGCACCCGCGCCACAGCGGCACGGAAGTCATCACGAGCCTCCTCAGCCAGCCGGACGTTCCCCGTCGCCGCATGCGCCACGCCTTGGGAGTACAAGATGATGGCGGTGGTGACGCAATACAGATCGGAGTCGGTAGGCAGCTGCGTGTCGATGATGTCCTGCCAGCGGCCGAACCGGATCAGCGCGTGCTGTCGCATGGGAACGAAGCTTTCCAGCAGGTCCGCCATCGCGGGCCGCTCAACCCGCAGCAGGTCCTCCGGAATGCTCGCCGCCAGTTGCTCGGCGGTCTCCAGTGCGACCTGCGACTGGCCCAGGAACATCGCGCCGTAGAGCTTGAAGTGGTAATTGTGCACACGATAGAGGCTGTAGACGTTCATCGCGCCCGCGGCTGCCAGGTACTTGTCGTCAGCGGCAATCGCGCGGGCGTTGGACGTGACGACCTGGCGATAGTCGCCGCACAGCACATCCAGGTGGGTCGGCATGTGCAGCAGGTGGCCAGCATCAGGAACGAGCTCGCGGAGCAGGTCACCGGCCGGCAGCGCGAGCTCAGGGTGTGGCGACATTTCCATCAGATGGATGTAGAAGTGCAGCAGCCCCGCGTGCTCGCGGCCTGCGCTAGTCGCGAGCGCGCGCTCCAGGACTGCCCTGGCCTCGCTGGTGCAGGACGCCGCTGACGGTGCGCCCGTTCGCTGATCCCACAGAGCCCACGGCGCCAGGTTCATGAGCGCATCGGCAAACAGCGCTGCCACATCCAGGTCATCGGGATGCTCGCGGTACGCCGCCCGCATCGCATCCGCGTAGGCCGCACTCCAGGGCGCGCAGTCCGACGGCGGCACGGCGGCGGGGAAGCGCGCGGACAGGGCTTTGATGAGTGCCAGCTCGGCGGGCTGAGCGCGGTGGGCTCGCCGCGCCGCCTCAGTCAGGGCCGCATGCGCCCGTGACACCGCGCTGGCCAGGGCCTGCTCGTCGAAGGCCTCCCACTGGGCGTTGTAGTTCGGCCCGACGGCGTAGGCCAGGCCCCAGTAAGCCATCGCGCAGTCCGGGTCATGCTCAATGGCTGTCTCGAAGCAGCGGATCGCTTCCCCGTGGTTGAAGCCGTACGCCCATGCCAGGCCCCGGTTGAACCATCTGCCCGCTGGAGCCGACCGCGTTGTTACCCGCCGCCGGTAGCCGCCAAGATCGAAGTATCGCGCCACTAATCCGCCGCCCTTCTAGCGCCGATCCCCGGTTAGCGAACCCGCAGATCTTCGCTTCGTGGATCACAATGACGGTAACGCGTTGCCCGCCTCGCGGCTGGCTGGCAGCGGTTCTGCGATCATGAGCCAATGTCGTCACGACGGATGGAGTGGGCGGTGGCTGGCGCCCTGGCCGGCTGGGCGGCGGCCAGGCTAACCGGCGCCGATCGGCTCCGGTTCGCCGAAGCGTGGACCGTGCCCTTGCTGTCGTTCACCCCGCAGGTCACCGCGGCAGCCTGGGCCAGCGCGCTGCTGCTCCGCGGACCGGGCCCGACAGCCGTGACCGCAGCTGCCGGGGCCGCGCTCACGGCAGCGGTGGGTCCTCGCGCGATCCCCTCCCGGCAGCCGCCGGCGGCCGGGCCGGTGCTGCGCGTCCTGACGGCGAATCTGCTCTTCGGCCAGGCCGCGGCTGAGTCGGTCGTCGAGCTGGTACGCCGCAAACACGCGGACGTGCTGTTCGTGCAGGAACTCACCGGCGAGGCGGACGCCAGGATCAAGCGGGCCGGGCTGGGAGATCTGCTCCCGCACCGGGTGACGCAGCCGATGCTGAACGGCGCGCGAGGCAGCGGTATCTATGCCCGCTATCCCCTGCACGACGGGCTGCCCGCTGCGCCGCTGTCCGCTGCCCGGTGCACCGCGCGGCTCGAGCTGCCGTCCGGGCAGTCCGTGCAGCTGGCCTGCATCCACGCGGCGCCGCCGAGGCCGCCCTGGTCGCCAGGCGCTACCGCCCGGTGGCGCGGTCAGCTGGCCGCGTTGCCCGCGCCCGGTGCCAGTCCGCTGATCCTCGCCGGAGACTTCAACTCCACTCTCGATCACGCGCAGTTCCGCCGGTTGCTATCCCGCGGCTACGCCGACGCCGCCAGCCGGGCCGGCCAGGGGCTGGTGCATACCTGGGGACCACGACCCGACGGGCGGCTGACCTTGCTCGCCATCGACCACGTCCTCGTCGACCGGCGCTGCCTGGTACTGACCACCTCGGCGCACCGGCTGACCGGTAGCGACCATCGCGCGCTCTACGCCGAGCTGCGGCTGCCCGGGCCAGAGCTTACGAAGTGACCTCACTGACGGTGGCGTCCGCTTCCGGGTCGTCGAGGTGGATCAAGCCCACGTCGATGACCCGCTGCGGGTGAGCGATGTAGAGGTAGATCAGATAGCCCAGGCCGATGACCATCCAGACCCCCACGGCTGGTCCCATGTACGAAAGCGGCGCAGGCAGCGGGCTGATCCAGCTGATCCCGGCGATCTTGATGCCTGCCCCGGCGCACCACGCCGGCACGAACACCACGATGCCCAGGACCGGGATGATCAGGTGCGACACGATCTTGAACTTGTGGCTGCTGCTGCGCGCGAAGAATCCGATGCACGCCGCGTTCATGACGATGTAGATCGCAACGAGCAGGATCACCAGGGCAGTTCCCACCATGGCGAACGCCTCGGTCGGGCCGTAGTGGAGGCCCAGGCCGAGCATGGCCGCCAGCGAGATCACGGCGCCGAGGTAGATCGCGTTGACTGGTGCCCGGTGCCGCGCGCTGACCATGCCGAGCAGGGACGGGAACGCCTTGATCCGACCCATGGCAAACGCGGTCCGGCTGGATACGTTCTGGCCGGCGTTGGAGTTCGCCAGGGTGGAGTTGACGATCGCGAGGAAGACCAGGATCCAGAAAAGGCCGTAGAACGACCGGGCCATGCCCTCCCACGAGGCGCTGCCGGTGCCGGTGGTAAAGCCGGCGAATCCCTTGGGCCCGAAGGCGACATCGGCTGCATAGGTGGTGAACACGTACAGCGCGCCGATCAGCAGAGTGGCCAGCACCACCGCGAGCTGAATCGTCCGTCTCGGGTTGCGAGCTTCCTCAGCCAGCGGCGCGGCGCCCTCGAAACCGCCGAAAGCAAGGATGCTGAAAACTGATCCGGCCACGACGCCGGACAGGCCGTGGAAGCTAGACGGCGTGTACTTAGTGGTGAAGACCGAGAGGGTGTTGTGGCTGCCCGCGTGGAAGACGAGAAGCACGCCCATGATGAGGAAGACCGCGATCTCGAAGACGCCAAGGATAGTGCCGAACCGCGTAGAGCCCCTGACGCCGAAGTACCCGGCCGCGAAGATGATTAGCAAGCCGAGGATGGCCCACGGCCACCACAAGTTCGCCGGGTAGCCGGAAATCTCGGCGTGCAGCGTGCCAGCAGTTGTGAAACCAAGCTGCAGCAGCACCAGCGGCGGGATCAGCCAGCCCACCATGGCGTAGCCCCAGGCGGTGAGAAACCCGAACGAGGGATGCAGGCCCCGCGCCGCGTAGGTCGCCATGGAGCCAGATGACGGCAACTCGCGGGCAAGCTGGCCGATGCTCCAGGCCGAGAACAGGCAGGCGATCAGGGCGAACACGACAGCGAGGGGAAGCGCGCCGCCCGCGAAGGCGACGCCGGCCGGGATGGATGCGGCAATGGCGGCGCCAGGCGCCATGTCGGTGATGCTCTGGAACAGAACCTCACGCAATCCGATCGCGTCGGCGCGGAGCCCGGTCTGTGTCGCTACTGGAGCAGTTGCGGCCACTGCTGCCTCCATTTGCCAATGGGGTCTTGGTTACGGCGATGATCTCACGTTGCAGTCGTCGGAAATAGCCGTTATTTAGGCTGCTCGTCCCGGTGCACCCACTGGCCCTGCCCAGGCTGTGCCATGACGCTCCCGTCGGCCAAGACGATCTGGCCACGGCGGATGACGTACCGGGGCCAGCCCTGGACGGTCCAGCCGTCATACACCGAATAGCCGGCCCGCGACTGCATCCGCGCCCCGTCGATGACCCGGCGCTCGGCTGGATCCCACAAGGCGAGGTCGGCGTCCGACCCGACGGCGATCGCGCCCTTGCGCGGATAGAGGCCAAAAAGCCGGGCGGCATTGGCTGACGTCAGCTCGACGAACCTGTCCAGGGAGATCCGCCCGGTCAGCACACCCTCAGAGAACAGCATCGGCATGAGTGTCTCGAGATCGGCGACGCCCTGCCGCGCGGTCACGACGTCCAGGGCGGGGTCGAGCTTGGCCGCCAGCGTCCACGGCGCATGATCGCTGCAGACGGTATCCACCTCGCCCGCCGCCAGCCCGCGCCACAGCGCGTCCCGGTCAGACTGGTCGCGCAGCGGCGGTGCGCCCACGTACTTTCCCGCGTCAGTCTCTCCGAAGAGCTCCCGGGTCAGGTGCAGGTAGAGCGGCCTGGTCTCCACATAGACGGGCACTCCCGCAGCACGGGCCTGCTCACACCGGTCCAGGGCGGCAGCCGAGGACAAGTGCACGATATAAATGGGCGCCCCGGTCTGGCGGGCCAGGCCAATGGCCTGGTCGACGGCCTCAACCTCGGCGCTGACCGGTCGCGCGTCGGGGAAATTGCGCATCGCGCCGCGTCCCGACCCGATCAGTTCCTGACCCGTCCGCGTCAATATGCCGGCATCCTCGCAGTGCACGAGCGTCAGTGACCCGGCGCGCCCGGCTGCCGCAATCACATCAGCAAGGCCTGGCGTGCCCGCCGCGTAGTCCGGATCGGACAAGAACACCTTGAGACTGGTGTGCCCGTCCGCTGCGAGGGCAGCGACCTCCGCGGCCGCGCCATCGCCGAGGCCGGCCAGCACCGGATGCAAGAACCAGTCGACCGCCGCCTCCGCGGCGGCGCCGGCCATCTCCCGCGCGATCGCCGCGGTCATCGACTCACCGGGCAGCGCAAACGTCATGTTCCCGATGGTCGTGACGCCGCCAGCGATGGCGGCAAGCGAGCCGCTCCAGAAGTCGTCGACCCAGAACGGCTCCTGCGTGCCAAGGACCGCAGCCAGCGCCGCGCACACCAGGTGCACGTGCGCATCGATCCCGCCGGGGACAACGAGCAGGCCATGCGCGTCGAGTTCGGCCCGCCCGGTCATGGCGCCGCCGAGCTGTGCTATCCGGCCATCCCGCAGGCCGACGTCACCGACGCCCCGGTGGCCAGGAGTGACAATCTCCCCGCCCCGGACGACCAGGTCCATCATCCTTCGGCGTCCCGCCGCGCGTCCCGCATCAGGTGACTGGCGGCAGCGGCTGCCAGTCGGGCTGGGAGCCGCTCGTCAGCGCTCTCCGGCTGACCGGCCCGGCAGTCGGCGCCGAGTGAATGTAGATCTCCGGCGTGCCGCGCACGTTCTTGACATAGGCCAGGAACGCGCCCGACGGCGAGTACACCGCCTCGTAGGCGCCGGGCAGGGACGGCGAGGATCCGATCGTGATGTCGATGCCCTGGTGGGTGCAGTGACCGGCCGCGCACGTCTGCTGCGTCGTGAGCGCGTCGACGCTGAACAGCGGGCTATTCGGGTACCAGTCCGGGTCAAGCTGCCGGATGGGCTTTGTCGTCTGGTCTTCGCCGCTCGCGAAGCCGTTCCGGTAGTCGGACTGCGCGGCGAATCCGAGTGCGAAGAGGCAGTAGGAGCTGCTGGGGCACGGCGGTGCCGTCGCGCCTTCGAAGATGATGAAGGATCCGGAGCTCACGCCGGTGGCGTCCCGAGCCCAGGCCCAGGCAATGGCCGCAGGCAGCGCCGTTACCTTGATCTGGCGCCTGGTCGGCTGTTCGGAATTAAACGGGGTACTGAACGTCGCGAACTTGCCTGTCACTGTGTCGTACCTGGTCAGGTAGCCGAACCCGGCACCCTTCCTGGTCTTGACGAAAGCGAGGTAACGGCCGTTCGGCGACCAGGTCGGGCGCGCGTCGCTGTAAGCGGGCGCCTGCCCGGTGACCCTCGTCTTATGGCTGCCGTTCGCATTCATGATCCACAGGTTGCCCTGGTCCAGGTAGGCAAGCTGCTGCCCGTCAGGCGACCAGCGCGGTCCCGAGTCGTGTCCGCCGCGCGTCAGCCGCACGACCGTCGAACTCGGCGTAGCGGCCTCCGGGTTGATGGTGTAGATGTTGCCGTGCCGCACGAAGGCGATGAGCCCGTCCGAGCCGGGGTAGGCCGCCTGTGCAATCCCCGGCACGCTGATGCCCAGCAGCGCAGCGGCCGCTACCACTGCGGATCCGGCCGTCCACCACCACGCGCGGCCGCGCGTGCTACCCGTCTTGTGTCCCCGCATGTGTGCCTGCCCTAGTCTCTGCCCGCCCTAATCTCTGGCCGCCCTAGTCCAGATCGCTACGAGCAGGGTAGCGAGGACTGCATCGGCGAACCCGGTGCAATAAGAAACCGTAGTGCTAAAAACATGAGGATTAGGACGGGAACGGCGCCGCTCGTCAGGCGCCGCCCGGTCCCGCTACCACTGCGTCGACCGACAGCACGTGAGATTTCTTGAGCGCGCACGTGAACCCGTTGAACGGCAGGCCCACCGAGGCCGTGAGATTCGGCGGGTAGACCAGAATCCCGCTCGCCGTCGTCAGGCCGCACGCGGCAGGCGAGTAGTTCTGCGCCGTGACGACGCTGATCTGCGCGCTGGCGACGGCGCCGGGCGCCAGCGTGACCAGGGCTGGCTTGCTGGCGGGATTGCGAGTCGCCGCTGGCCCGACCTGGACGGCGTAGGTCTCGCCAGTAAAGGAAACACCGGGAAATCCGTACAGCGTGCACGTCGCGGCGGAGACGTTAGTGAAGAGGATCTCGTAGAACGTCGTGCCCGCCGCGGCGTCTCCCGACCCGAGCGTCACCTTGAGCGCGCTGGACTGGCAAGGCCCCGGGCCAGCGGGCGTGGTCGCGGTCGTGCCGCCGCCAGGACTTGCGCTCGCCGACCCGGTGACGGTGACGGTCACGGTCGGCGCAGCGGCCGGCTTGCCGCTCGAGCAGCCGGCGATCAGCGCCGCGCCAGCCATGGCGACCCCGGTGAGCAGACAGGCATGTGGACGCATGAGCAACCCCTCGGCAGGCTGACAGAAGTAGACCAGCCGGCCTCGGGCGGGTCAACTCACCCGCAGGCAGACACGAGTGACGAGATCCTGCCAGCTCCGCGCGATCCGCTCACCGATGCGCGCGGCGGCCTCGGTCAGGTCACTCGCCGACAAGTACAGCAGCAGGGGGCCGTCCAGAGCGGCCGTCAGCTGAATGGCCAGCACGTCGAGGTCCGGCGCGTCGAGGCCAAGCTGGCCGAGCAGCATGCGGATGTGCAGCTGGGAGATCGGCGTCTGCGATCCGGCCGGCACGAGCTGGCTGCCGTCCAGGGCAGCCCGCGCGATCTCCCGGTGCTCGATGAGGAAGCCGGTCCTGGCGCGGCCATAGGCAACCAGGCGGTCCAGCGGCTGCGCGCCCGGACCGAGCGGCGGCGGCCCGGACAGGACCTGTGCCTGGAAGGCCCGCTCGTCGTCATCCAGAAGCGCCTGGAAGATCCCGGCGCGCGTACCGAACCGGCGGAAAACCGTCCCTTTGCCCAGGTCCGCGCGCTCTGCCAGCCCGTCCATGGTCAGCGTTTCTGCGCCCTGGTCAGCGAGCATCTCGCGCGCGGTCGCCAGCAAGTGCAGCCGGTTGCGCGCGGCGTCAGCACGCTCGCCGCGGGGCGCTGCTAGCGGCACAACGGTCCGGTCCACGCAGATCACTCTACCGGGCCGGAATAGTAACCGGGGTATAGTCCGTTTAGGCAAGACCAGCCCTGAGCCAGGAGGACCAGAGATGAGCGAGGATCAGATGAGCACTGTGCATGCAGCAGACCGGCAAGCAGCGGACCGCTTCACCGCGCTGCCCGATGAGGCCACGCTCGCGGCGACCGTAGTGGCGCTCGAGGAGCACGGATTCAGCGTCGAAGTCGTCGACAGCCTTGACGCCGCGCGCGGTGCGGTACTCGCGCGCATCCCGCACGGCTCCTCGGTGATGACGAACACCTCGGTGACACTCCAGGAGACCGGCATCGCGGACGCGATCAACAACGGCGGCCCGTACGAGTCGGCTCGCAACAAGATGTTCGCCCTCGACTTCGCCACCCAGGCGCAGGAAATGAAGGCGATCGGCGGCCAGCCCGACTACGCCCTCGGCAGCGTCCACGCATTCACCCAAGACGGCACGCTGGTCATCGCCTCGGCGTCCGGCAGCCAGCTGGCGTCCTACTCCTGGGGTGCCGCGAATGTCATCTTCGTCGTCGGCGCGCAGAAGCTGGTACCCAACGCGGACGCCGCCCGCGAGCGCATCTACCAGCACAGCCTGGTACTGGAGGACGCCCGCGCGCAGGCCGCCTACGGGCAGCACAGCTCGGTCGGCAAGATCCTGGAGATCCACCAGGAACTGCCCGGCCGCATCCACGTCGTGCTCATCCGCCAGCCGGTCGGGTTCTGACGAGCTATGCCAGCCAGTAGTCAGCCACGCACGCTGCTGCCCCGGATCGCAGTGCTCGGGGCCGGCCACTCCGGGCCGGTGATCGCGCGGGTCGCGATGGACGCGGGCTACCCGGTGACGATCGCCGCGTCCGGTGATCCAGCCGACATCGAGCTGATCACGCAGATACTCCTGCCGGGCGCCGAGCCGCGATGGGCTGCAGCCGCGGCTGCGGATGCCGACATCGTGGTGCTGGCGATTCCGCTGCACAAGTTCGCGACACTGGACCCGTCGCTAGTGGCAGGCAAGATCGTCGTCGACGTGATGAACTACTGGCCGGCCGTCGACGGCATCGTGCCGATGTTCGAGGACCGCCGGGTCGGCAGCAGCGAGATCGTCCAGCGCCGACTGCGCTCCTCGACGGTCGTCAAGGCCCTGAACCACATCGGCTACCACGAGCTTGACGACGAGCGGCGGCCCGCTGGCGCGCCAGACCGGCGGGCGCTCGGCGTCGCCGCCGACGACCCGCGCGCGCTCGAGGTCATTGCGGGGCTCATTGAGCGCATCGGGTACGACCCCGTCCGGCTGGACAGCCTGGGCGCGGGCCGGATCCTCGAGCCCGGCGGCCCCGTCTTCGGCGTTTCGCTGCGCCGGTCCGAGTTCGAGCAAGCCGCGCGGGCTGAGGCTGCATAGCGCAACTTAGCCCGTTCCCTCCTGTCCAGATGCGAAAGGAAACCTGCACGTGATCCCGCTCAGCCTCGGCCTCGACACCTTCGGTGACGTGATGCATGACGAGCGCGACCGGCCGATCTCCGACGCCGCGACCATCCGCAACGTGGTCGAGCAGGGAGTCCTGGCCGAGCAGGCCGGGGCGGACTTCTTCGGCATCGGCGAGCACCACACCAGCGACTTCCCGATGCCGGCCGCCGACGTCGTCCTGGCCGCCATCGCGGCGCGGACAACCCGCATCCACCTCGGATCAGCGGTCACCGTCCTGAGCTCCGACGATCCGGTCCGGGTGTTCCAGCGGTACTCGACCCTGAACGCGATCTCCTCGGGGCGGGCCGAGGTGATCCTCGGCCGGGGCTCCAGCATCGACTCGTTCCCGCTGTTCGGCTACGACCTCGCCGACTACGAGGACCTGTTCGAGGAGAAGGCCGGGCTATTCGCCGAGTTGCTCCGGGGCGGTCCGATCACCTGGCAGGGCAAGACCCGCGCGCCGCTGTACGGCCAGGATGTCGTGCCGCACACCGAGTCCGGTCCGTTCCCGGCGTGGATCGGCGTCGGCGGCAGCCCGCAGTCGGTCATTCGCGCCGCCCGCTACGGATACTCGCTGATGCTCGCGATCATCGGCGGCTCACCGGCGCGGTTCGCGCCATTCTCCCGGCTCTACGGGCAAGCGCTCGAGCAGTTCGGGCGCGATCCCCTGCCGGTCGGCGTGCACGCGCCAGGCCACGTCGCCGCCACCGACGAGCAGGCACAGGAGGAGTTCTGGCCGCGCTACCGCGACGTCATCACCAGGCTCGGCGCAACCCGCGGGTTTGCCGTGCCGACCCCGGACTCGTTCCGGCGCGAGGTCGGGCCCGCGGGCGCGCTCTATGTCGGCTCCCCCGAGACAGTCGCCCAGAAGATCGCCGCCAACCTCACCGTCCTCGGCGCGAACCGCTTCGACCTCAAGTACGGCATGGGCGGCCTCTCGCATCAGACGCTGATGACCGCCATCGAGCTCTACGGCACGCAAGTTATCCCTCGCGTCCGCGAGCTCCTGGCCAGCTGACAAACCCAAGATCATATATTTAGTTTTCAATTTCCGATAAACTATGTAGTGGTCTTGACAGCCACGTCGGGCCAGGGCTCTACTACGGTTGTGATCGAGGTAGCCGGCAAGCAGGTATTCACTGAGCTGGCGGAGATCATCGATCCCGCGCACGCCGCGCTCCTCATCGTCGACATGCAACGCGACTTCTGCTGTCCGGGCGGCAGCTTCGATCAGTCCGGCGTTGACCTGTCGATGTACCCGCCGGTGATCGAGCGGATCGCCGAGCTGATCGGCGCTGCCCGCGAGTCCGGGGTCATGCTGGTCTTCATCCAGATGACAGTGCTCCCCGGCCAGGCCAGCGACTCCCCCGCGCAGATCAGGTTCAACCTGCGCTTGCATGATGACCACCATGGCGAAGCTGAGCCGCTGACCTACACCCTTGACGGGTCCGAAGGCCAGCTGTTCGTGCCTGGCCTTGAGCCTGCCGACGGCGAGCTGGTGGTGAAAAAGTACCGGTCCAGCGCGTTCTGGGGGACCAATCTTGACTTGCTGCTGCGCAGTAACGGCATCAAGTCGGTCGTGGTGACCGGCTGCACGACGGAGGGCTGCGTCGAGTCCACGGCCCGTGACGCGATGTTCGCCGACCATTACGTCGTCATCGTCACCGACGCGGTAGCCAGCGACGATCCCGCGCAGCATGAGGCGTCGATGTATCTCATGGCCCGGCGATTCGACCTGGCGACGTCGGACGAGATCCGCAAGCTGTGGGCTAGTTAGCGTGGCCGGGAAACTCAGCGGCAAGACGGCGATCGTCACCGGTGGCGCCCGCGGGATCGGCGGCGAGATCGCGATGGCATTCGCCGCCGAGGGCGCCGACGTCGTCATCGCTGATCTGCTCGGAGCCGATGTAGCAGCGCCCGTGCTCTCGTCGATTGCCGCGGCCGGGCGTCGCTCGCTCCTGATCCGGACCGATGTCAGCGACGAGCAGCAGGTACGTGCCATGGTCGAGGCGGCCCTGGCAGAGTTCGGCCAGGTGGACATCCTGGTGAACGACGCGGGCACGTTCAGCCAGTGCGCCTTCGCCGAGCTCGACGTCAGCGAGTGGGACCGGGTGCTTGCGGTCAACCTCCGCGGTGTGTTCCTGTGCACCAGATTCGTGCTGCCGGGAATGCTCGAGCGTAAGCGCGGCAAGATCATCAACGTCGCCTCGCAGCTGGGCCAGATCGGCGGCATCGAAATGGTCCACTACAGCGCCAGCAAGGCCGGCGTCATCGGGCTGACGAAGGCCCTGGCCCGTGAGGTGTCGGCCCAGGGCATTCACGTCAATGCGATCGCGCCCGGCCCCATCCTTACCGAGATGATGGCGCAGGAGACTGACGAGTGGGCTGCCCGCAAGCTCGCTGAGCTGCCGATCGGCCGGTTCGGCGAGGTGCACGAGGTCGCGCCGACCGCGGTCTTTCTCGCCAGCGACGACTCCTCGTATTACGTCGGCCAGACTCTCTGCCCGAACGGCGGCGACGTCATGCTCTGATCCGTCCGTAGTGAGCGCCTCAGACCTCACGTGGTGCGGAGTAAGAAAGAGGACAGCATGTCGGTCTTGCCAGCCTCGGGCGTCATCTCCTTCGCGCGCGGGATTCCGGCGCCGGAGATGTTCCCGTCCGACGAACTCGCGGAAGCTGCCCGGCTGGCGTTCCGGCGGCATAGCGCGACCGCGCTGAACTACGGGCCGCCGGCCGGATTCGGGCCGCTCCGGGAGTGGCTCGCCGAGCAGCACAGTGCCGCGCCCGGCCAGGTCGTGATCACGCCCGGATCCTTCGTGCTGCTCGTGCTGCTGGCCCGGGTGCTGCTGCGCCCGTCGGCGCCCGTGCTAATCGAAGTCCCGAGCTACGACCGGGTCAACAATCTGCTGCGGCAATCGGGCGCGCAGATTGTGCCCATCCGCCGCGGGCGGGACGGTCTGGACTTCGAGGCGCTCGAGCGCTACCTGCTGTCCGGCGAACGCCCGGCCTTCTTCTACGTCATGCCCACCTTTCACAATCCGACGGGAACGACACTGTCGTCAGCCGCCCGGCAGCGGCTGGTTGATCTGGCTGTCCGGCACGACCTGCTGCTGATCGAAGACGACCCGTACGGGCAGCTGAGGTTCGACGGCCCGGCGCCGCCATCGCTAAGGACCCTGCTGGAGACCAGGGGCGCCGGCCGGCTGTCGGTATTTGCCTCGTCGTTCTCGAAGGTCATCGCGCCGGGGCTGCGGGTCGGGTACGGCGTGCTCCCCGAGCACCTGGCCCCGGCCGTTGCGGCGGCAGCGCTCGATACTTACGTGTCACCGCCACTGTGGCCGCAAGCTGAGATCTACGAGTTCCTCAATGCCGGTTTCCTGCCGCCGCAGCTCAGCCGGATCCGCGAGTTGCTGCGGCAGCGGCGCGACGCCCTGGTCGAGCGGCTGGCCGCAGGCCTGGACGGCTGGACAGGTGACTGGTGGGCCCCGGACGGCGGGTACTTCCTGTGGCTCGAGCTGCCGCCCGGGATCAGCGCGGCAGCGCTGCTGTCAGACGCCGAGCGAGCGGGCGTGACCTTCGTGCCTGGCTCAGGCTTCTTCGCCGACGGCGGCGGTGATGGCAGCGCGCGCCTGTCGTTCAGCTTCCCGGCCGTCGCTGACATCCGCATCGGCGCGGACCTGCTGGTCGCCACGGCCCGCGGTCACCTCGTCGGGAACGGAGCCGAGTGATGGAGGAGCGCTGGGGCGACTACGTCGTAACTGACGACGTGTCCAGGATGGACCTGGCGCGCGTTCACCAGTGGCTCTGCGATGAGGCCTACTGGTCGATGGGACGGACACTTGAGGACGTCGTCGCGTCAGTGCGCCAGTCGCGCACCTACGGCGTGCTGCTGGCTGACCAGCAGATAGCCGTCGGGCGGGCGATCACCGACGGGGTGACGTTCGCCTACTTGTGTGACGTCTTCGTGGCCGGGCCGTACCGCAATCGCCAGCTCGGCAGCTGGCTGCTGCGATGCATCCTCGCCGACCTCCGCAACGCCAGGATCTCCCAGGTGCTGCTGGCTACCAGGGACGCCCACGCGGTGTACCAGCGCGCTGGCTTCCACTCCCTCACCAGGCCCGAGCGCTGGCTAGAGCTGGACCCGACCGTCGAGAACTCATGAGGAGGGCACGATGAACCGCGATGACTCATTTTTCCGGCGGAGCGACGTCGAGGTCGCCGGGCCGCCCCGCGAGATCGTCGGCTACGGCGAGCACCCGCCGATAGTTCGCTGGCGCGGGAACGCGAAGGTCGCGATCCAGCTCGTGGTCAACTACGAGGAGGGCTCGGAGAAGACCTATGCCATGGGCGACAACACCAACGACATCTTGTACGAGCTGCCGTTCGCGCTTGAGGGCCAGCGCGACCTCGCCGTCGAGTCCATGTACGAGTACGGGTCCCGCGCTGGCATCTGGCGGCTGTTCCGGATCTTCGACGACGCCGGCATCGCGGTCACCTTCTTCGCGGCGGCGGTAGCACTGGAACGCAATCCCGCCGTCGCGACGAAGCTGGCCGGCCGCGGCGACGAGGCCGCTGGCCATGGCTACCGGTGGAGCAATCACTTCGAGATGACCCGCGATCAGG
>DATHPF010000100.1:0-4988 GCA_035484155.1 Streptosporangiaceae bacterium | reverse complement strand
CCCACCAGATCGGCCAGGTCGTGCCGGGCCGGGTGACCAAGCTGGTGCCGTTCGGCGCGTTCGTCCGCGTCGAGGAGGGCATCGAGGGCTTGGTGCACATCTCCGAGCTCGCCGACCGGCACGTGGAAATTCCCGAGCAGGTCGTGCAGGTGGGCGACGAGATCTTCGTCAAGATCATCGACATCGACCTGGACCGGCGCCGGATCAGCCTGTCGCTGAAGCAAGCCAACGAGGGCGGCGGCGCGGACGTCTCCGGCGAGGACTTCGACCCGACCCTGTACGGCATGCCGGCCGCTTACGACGACCAGGGCAACTACCTCTACCCCGAGGGCTTCGATCCTGAGTCCGGTGAGTGGCTCGAGGGCTTCGACAGCCAGCGCGAGGAGTGGGAGCGGCAGTACGCCGAGGCTCGGGCACGCTATGAGGCGCACCAGCAGCAGGTCGTCGAGGCACGCACCAAGGCTGATGCCGCGGCCGAGCAGGCAGGTGACGAGGGCGATGCCCGCGAGCACCACAGCTCGTCGAGTGCCGACTCTGAGCGGGCCGGCACCCTGGCCTCGGATGAGGCGCTTGCCGCACTGCGCGACAAGCTGTCCGGCGGCCAGAGCTGACGACCGCTCCTAGCGCGGACGTGACGATGGCGGGCTCCGGGTGCGCTGCACCTGGTGCCCGCCATCGGCTTCTGCTGACCACTCCGCGCCCGGCAGGCCGCTGACATGCTGCGAGTGGGGCTAACAGGTGGCATCGGAGCCGGCAAGAGCGAGGTATCGAAGAGCCTTGCCGCGCAGGGTGCTGTCGTCATCGACGCCGACCTGATCGCACGGGAGGTCGTTGCGCCCGATACGGACGGGCTCGCCGCAGTGATCGCGGCATTCGGCCCTGACGTGCTCGGCCCCGACGGGACGCTGGATCGCGTCCGACTCGGGGACATCGTCTTCGCCGATCAGCAGAAGCTCGCCATCCTCAACTCGATCGTCCACCCGCGCGTCGGCGCTCGCATGCGCGAGCTGGAGGAAGGCGCCGGGCCTGGCTCGGTCGTCGTGCACGACGTGCCGCTCATCGCCGAGAACGGCCTGGCGAGCTCCTACGACCTGGTCGTCGTGGTCGACGTACCGCCACGGACGCAGCTCGACCGGCTGATCAGGCTTCGCGGCATGAGCCGCGAGCAGGCCCAGGCGCGGATCGCGGCGCAAGCTAGCCGTGAGCAGCGGCTGGCCATCGCCGACATCGTGGTGGACAATTCGGGCTCGCTGGCCGAGCTCGACCGCCAGGCCGGCGAATTGTGGAGCGAGCTTCGCCGCCGGGCGCTGATCGCCTCCGCCGACGAGGCGAAGGCCTGATCTAGTCCGCCGCCGTGGCGCGCGGGACGGTCGGCGCACCCGTCTGACCACACGAAACGGTCCGACGGCCGCGCCACCCATCCCGCGCTCGCCGTCGATGGGCGATATGACGATGAAAATCAGTTACGCGATCGGTGCCGGCCACGGCAGGCTGCCAGGTGCGCATTGCCTGGCAGTTGCTGGGCAGTTCACGGTCCGAGAGGAACCCATCGGTGAGCGTCCCATCCGCCCGCATGATCATCACAGACCTGCCGGTGCGGCAGCTTAGCCTGACGGACCTGCCAGCCATCGTCATGTTGGCTGGTGATCGCGGCTGGTCACCGGAGGAGAACAAGTGGCGCCTGATCTTCGCCGTCAGTGAGGTGTATGGCGTCGACGATCCGGCTGGGGGACTGGCCGGCACTGTCGTCCTGACCAGGTACGGGAGTGGGCTTGCAACTGTCGGCATGATGCTGGTGGCTTCATGTCATGGGCGGCAGGGCCTTGGGCGGCGGCTGATGCGGCATGTGCTCGAGGCAGCCGACGGAGCGGTTGTTTATCTGACGGCTACCGAGGAGGGACGTCCGCTATATGAACAGCTTCGCTTTCAGGCGGTCGATACATCTACTACCTATATCGGGATATTCGCCGCGAGTCAGCCGGACGGTGCGGCACAGCGGGTAGTGTCGGCGTCGCCCCGGCCCGTGACGGCGGCGCGTCTTCGTGCCCTGTCTGAGCTCGACGTTGATGTGTTCGGCGCGGATCGCCGTCGGGTGCTCGCCGAGCTGGTCACCTTCGCTGACCGCTTCGTGGAATGCGGCGACCCGGTCAGTGGTTATGCCGCTGCGTGGGTTAACGGTGACATTGCGATGGTCGGGCCGCTGGTTGCCAGCGACCTGGCGACCGCGACGATCTTGATCACCAGCCTCGCCAATGGCCGGACCGGGCCGATGCGGCTTGATGTCACCGGACGACATTCGGATCTAGCACGGTGGGCCGTGGCGCACGGCCTTAGTGCCCGTGGTGCTACGACCCTGATGGTTCATGGCGGCTCGCTGCCTGGCGATCGGGCCAGGCTCTTTGGCCCGGTCAGCGTCGCGATCGGCTGAGCTGGCCGGACTGTCGGCAGGTCGCCCTACAGTAAGAAGCGAGCAGCGAGCAGAGGAGACGTCATGCGGCCAGTGACCGACCTCCAGCGGCGCGTTGCCCCGTTCGAGGTCGTGACGGAGATGGTTCCGGCGGGCGACCAGCCAGGGGCGATCGCCGAGATGGAGCGGCGCATGCGCGCGGGCGCCAAGGACACGGTGCTGCTGGGCGCGACCGGGACCGGCAAGACGGCGACCGTGGCCTGGCTAGCCGAGCGGATCCAGCGACCCATGCTGGTCATGCTGCCCAACAAGACTCTTGCCGCCCAGTTCGCCAACGAGCTTCGCGAGATGCTGCCCAACAACGCGGTCGAGTACTTCGTCTCCTACTACGACTACTACCAGCCGGAAGCGTACGTCCCGCAGACCGACACCTATATCGAGAAGGACTCCTCGATTAACGACGAGGTAGACCGGCTCCGGCACTCGGCTACGAATTCGCTGCTCACCAGGCGCGACACGATCGTGGTGGCGTCAGTCTCGTGTATCTACGGCCTCGGCACGCCGCAGGAGTACGTCGACCGGATGCTGAAGGTGAAGGTCGGCGACAGGCTGGACAGAGACGGCCTGCTGCGCAAGCTCGTCGGGATGCAGTACGCCCGCAACGACCTCGCGTTCACGCGCGGCACGTTCCGGGTGCGCGGCGACACCATCGAGGTGATCCCGCAGTACGAGGAGCTCGCGGTCCGGATCGAGATGTTCGGCGACGAGATCGAACGGCTGATGACGCTGCACCCGCTGACCGGCGAGGTCATCAGCGAGGACGATGAGCTGTCCGTCTTCCCCGCGACGCACTACGTCGCGGGCCCCGAGCGGATGGAGCGGGCGATCGCTGGCATCGAGGTCGAGCTCGCGGATCGGCTGGCTGAGCTGGAGAAACTCGGCAAGCTGCTCGAGGCTCAGCGCCTGCGGATGCGGACTACCTACGACATCGAGATGATGCGTCAGGTCGGCAGCTGCTCTGGCATCGAGAACTACTCGCGTCACATCGACGGGCGCGAGGCCGGCAGCCCGCCGAATACGTTGCTCGACTACTTCCCTGAGGACTTCGTGCTGGTGGTCGACGAGTCGCACAACACTGTGCCGCAGATCGGCGCGATGTACGAGGGTGACGTCTCACGCAAGCGCGTCCTGGTCGATCACGGGTTCCGGCTGCCGAGCGCGATCGACAACAGGCCACTGACCTGGGACGAGTTCGGCGACCGCATCGGCCAGACACTGTACCTGTCGGCCACCCCCGGACCGTACGAGCTGCGGCAGACCGCCGGTGAAGTGATCGAGCAGGTCATCAGGCCCACGGGCCTGATCGATCCGCAGGTGATCATCAAGCCGACCAAGGGGCAGATCGACGACCTGGTCGGCGAGATCAGGGACCGGGCCGACCGATCCGAGCGAGTCCTGGTCACGACGCTGACCAAGAAGATGGCAGAGGACCTGACCGACTATCTGCTCGAGCTGGGCATCCGGGCCAGGTACCTGCACAGCGAGGTGGACACGTTGCGTCGCGTTGAGTTGCTGCGCGAGCTTCGAATGGGCGAGTACGACGTGCTGGTAGGCATCAACCTGCTGCGCGAAGGCCTGGACCTGCCGGAGGTGTCGCTCGTCGCCATCCTCGATGCGGACAAGGAAGGATTCCTCAGGTCAGGGACATCGCTGATCCAGACGATCGGCCGCGCGGCGAGGAACGTGTCAGGCCAGGTACATATGTATGCCGACAAGGTCACTCCGTCTATGCAGCGGGCTATTGACGAGACCAACAGGCGGCGCGACCGGCAGATCGCCTACAACCTCGAGCACGGCGTCGACCCGCAGCCGCTGCGCAAGCGGATCGCCGACATCCTGGACCAGCTGGCCAGGGAGGACGCCGACACCGAGCAACTGCTTGGCGGCTCGGGGCGGCAGCAGAGCCGTGGCAAGGCTCCGGTTCCCGGCGTCTCCTCCAGGGCGCGAGCGGCCGCGGCTGCGGCGGCGGACAAGGGCGTCGGTGGTGGCCCGGCTCGCGCCGACCTGGCCGCGCTGATCGCCGAGCTCACCGAGCAGATGCACACCGCGGCAGCAGAGCTTCAGTTCGAGCTGGCCGCGCGGATCCGCGATGAGATCCGCGATCTCAAGCACGAGCTTCGCGGCATGCAGGCCGCGGGTGTGTAAGCCCGGCGCGGCAGGTACTGGGGGAGCGGTCTAGCCGGGGTTCCACTGGGCAGGACCGCCAGCGGGTCTGACCGGGTGCCACGGAGCGGAAGCTCCGGCCGGTCGGGCCGATGACCGGGCCGCATGGTCGGCGTGGGGCCGACCTGTCGCGATCACCGCCACGCTGTCCTGGCACGCGCGATCGAGACCGCAGCATCGAGACCGAAGAATCGAGGCCGGGCAGCGTCGAGACCGGGCAGCGTCGAGACCGCAGAGAACGGCCCCTGCGCGACCGGCTGATCCACCACCCCGCAAACAGGACGAATGACTAGCGGTCGGGCAATCTGCCGCCGCGCCGCCGACTGGCATAGGGCGCGAGATTGGAGATGCTGCCCCA
>DATHPF010000099.1:0-2889 GCA_035484155.1 Streptosporangiaceae bacterium | reverse complement strand
GATGCTCCGACACGGCCAATGGACCGCGAACGTCCGCTGCATCAAGATCGAGATCCAGGACCACTACGACGAGGCAGTCCCCCTGCTGGAGGCCCTCGGCTACCGTGCCCAGCTGCAACGCCTGAGCTGGGGCGCCTTCGCAACCGGCATCCGCCCCCGCTAACCAGCCACTGCAGCTGCCTGGCCGGGCAGTCATACAACTGTCGTCACGCGCGACCGTAAGCAGTCGAAGCAGGCCGGCCAAGCAGGCGCTCCCGCGCCCATGACAGCGGGCAGGCCTGCTTTAGGCCGCCGTAACGCAGCAAATACTGCAATTCAGCGAGCCGTGTCGTGCCCTGCGCCGCTTGCCTCACCGGTACCGCCGCCGCATGCTGTTGTGGGGAGACCGGCAACTCTAGAAATCTCGAAGTGGAGCAAGAAGTGGAGCTATGAGCAACAACCGAGAAGAAAGTAACCGAGTTTTGGGCATACCGATAGGAACGAATCCGCACGACAGGCAGGGCGAAGAGCGGCAGCGTGTCATGGGCTTCCCGGTCGACGCCTTCGACGGCGTGAACCTCGACGGGCTCCGTTCCCTGGCCCATCCCATCCGGGGGTATAAGCGATGGGCGCGACGGCGGCGCCTGGGTCCTTACGTGACGGACGAAGATGGGCGATAACCGGTAGGGCAGGCCACGGACGGCAAGGCCGGTTCCCAGTCGGGAGTTCCAGCCGACCAGCTAGTTGAGGTCCTGGACGGGATAAGTACCATCCTGTCGTGGGCGAACTCTGGGATCCCTCGGCACTAGGGATCCTGCGGCTACCCTCGGGCAGGCTGGTGCGAGGCCGTGGCCTCAGCCGCCCGCTTCCAGATGGTCCCAACCCGGTTTTCGGTGTGTATCTGCTCGCCCAGCCACCTCCTGATGTCCCCTGGGAATCACGGTGGCTTCGCTGGCCAGATTTCGGCCTGCCCGCCGATCGGGCCGACGTCCTGCCGACGTTGACCGAAGCCTGGCAGCGCGCAGCGACTGAACGAGTAGAGATCGCCTGCGCTGGTGGCCGAGGGCGTACCGGCACGGCCCTTGCCTGCCTGGCCATCCTCGATGGTGTACCCAACGCCAGGGCTGTCGCCTTCGTGCGCGAGCATTACCACCGGCATGCCGTCGAAACATTCAGGCAGCGCCGATATGTCGCCCGATGGCGCGGGCGATGATTCGGCTGCGCCGACCGCCGCGGCCCGAGGCACGGCTGATCGGCGCGTTAATGATGTATCTGTCGAGCTCAAGAGCCTCGATCCGGGAGCGAGCGACCGGACGGTCAAGGCGGCGCTTACTGAGATTATCCGGCCGTGATCTGCTTACGGCTCTTGCTGGCGCCGCCGACCAGGCCGGTACGCAGGCTGGGTGCGGGGATGGCCACCGGAGCGGTGCGCGTCGGCGTCGGCGTGGCGCTGGTGAGACGCAGAGCCAGCGCCGGGCACATGTGCACCGCCTGCTGAGCGTCCTTTTCCAGCCAGTCGGGCACCGGGATGTTGAGGATGACCGGATAGCCCTGGGCGTCCGGGTGGATGATCTCCGGCACCAGGTGTGCGCAGAGCCCGTGCCCGTGGCAACGCGTCCAGTCCACCACGAGCCGCTGCTGTTCTTCCTGCTCAGGACCCGTTGGCAGCGGCAGCACACCGCGGACGGGACGACCGCAGGAGGAGTGGAAGACATGCGCCGCGAGGTCTTCGGTGAACACATCAAGAGCCGAGAGCACGAACCTGGTCATGCCGTCCGGGTGAGAGCAGGCACCACGCCCGGCTACGGCCGCCGCGGACCGCCTAGCCACGTCGAGCGCCTCGATGCCGCCAGATCCGTCGATCAGCGCGGCCAGCGCCCGTGCGATGGAGGGCAGGCCGAGCTTGCACGGGCCGCACTGGCCCGCCGACTCGCCAGCTAGGTAACTCGCAATCCGTGACACCTCACCGAGCGGGCAGGTCCCGTCGCCGAGCGGGAGCACGATCCCCGAGCCGAGAGTGCCGCCGACGGCAGCCAGGCCTTCGCGGGAAACAGGCACCGCATACGCCGTACCGGCCGGCAACCACATGCCGTGGTAACCGCCGACTAGGACACCATCGCCGGCCGCAGCCTGGCAGATGTCGAGGACCGCCGCCAGCGGAATACCGGTGGGCACTTCGACCACGGCTGGATGCGCGGCGGAACCGCCCACGCTCAGCAGGACCGTACCGGGTTCCTCCGGTGTCCCGACTGCCGCGAAACGCTCCGGCCCGAGCAGGGCGAGCACCGCTAGCTGGGCGAACGTCGACGCGTTCGACAGCAGCGTGGGCAGGTCTCCTACGCCGAAGTCACTGGCCAAGACCTTGCGGCCCGGAGGTACGGGCCGTTTGCCGTTGATGCCGCGGACAAGCGCACCCGACTCACCGGTGATGAACCGGTCGGGCAGCCGGACCACGCGGGCTATCTTGCGCAGGCCCGGTTCGGCCGCGATAGCCGCTTCCATCGACCTGTTCGCCAGCTCATTACTCGAGACCCCGATCACGATCTCATCGGCGCCGATGGCCTCGGCCACCAGCGCGGCGCCGCTCAGGATGAGGTACGGCGAGCGGATCATGAGCATCTTGTCCTTGACGCTGCCTGGCTCGCCCTCGGTGGCGTTGACGACCACGACCGGCACGCAGTCGTTCGCCTCCGTGTTCTTCACCACCGCGCTGAGCTTGCGCGCGAAGGGGAACGCCGCGCCGCCCTGGCCGCGCAGGTCGACCTGCTCGGTCATCGAGATCAGTTCCTCGGCGGAGAGCCGAGGCAGCGGACCGAAGATATCGCGGTGGGCTTCCAGGTCAAGCCGGGGCATCCGGTCGAGTCCGGCCGTCAGCCTGGCCGCCCCGATCCTCATGATCGTGGGCGCGTC
>DATHPF010000098.1:0-26958 GCA_035484155.1 Streptosporangiaceae bacterium | reverse complement strand
CCCCGACATGGCCAGCGTTGTTGCCGCCGCCGGTGTCCCGTACGTCGTCATGCACTGGCGCGGGCATAGCGCCGACATGTACGGGCCGGCCGTGTACGCGGACGTCGTCGCCGAGGTCCAGGCCGAGCTTGAGCATCGGGTGGCGGCTCTCGTCGCGGCCGGAGTGAAGCCGGGCCAGCTGATACTCGATCCCGGTCTGGGCTTCGCCAAGCTGCCCGAGCACAACTGGACGCTGCTGGCGAGCCTGGACCGGGTAGCCCGCCTGCCTGGCCACCGCGAGCCGTTCCCTGTGCTCGTGGCTGCGTCGCGAAAGAGCTTCCTCGGCAAGCTGCTAGCCGGGCCAGCCGGTGCGCCCAGATCGTTCGCACGCAGCGACGACGCCACGGTCGCAGTGACCGCGCTGGCGGCAGCGGCCGGCGCGTGGTGCGTCCGGGTGCACGCGGTACCCGGCAGCCTGGATGCTGCGGTAGTGGCAGCGCGGTGGTGCCAGGAGCGCATGGCAGGCGCTCGCTGATGCTGGACCGGATCTCAATCGTCGGGCTGCGGGTACGCGGCAATCACGGCGTCTTCGAAAGCGAGCGAGAGTTTGGTCAGGACTTCGTCGTCGACGCGATGCTGTGGCTCGATGCGGCCCCGGCCGCAGCCGCTGACGATCTCAGCCTGACGGCTGACTACGGGGCGATCACTGACCGCCTGGCGGCGATCGTGGCCGGTGAGCCGGTGGCCCTGATCGAGACGCTGGCTGACCGGCTGGCTACGGCGTGCCTGACAGATCAGCTGGTCCGCGAGGCCGAGGTGACCGTGCACAAGCCGCAAGCCCCGGTGCCGCACCAGTTCGACGACATCACGGTCACGATCCGCCGGAGCCGACCGTGACCGGGCACTGCAGCAGCAGCCACCGGGACGGCCAGGCGCGCCGCGCCGGTGAGCGCGCTGTGGTGCTGTCGCTCGGCAGCAATCTGGGCGACCGGATGGCAAGCCTCCAGCTCGGCGTGGATGTGCTCGCGGCCGGCGGTCTTTGCTGCCCCGCCGTGTCGGGCGTGTTCGAGACCGCCCCTGTTGGCGGACCCGAGCAGGCCGACTACCTGAACGCCGTGCTGCTCGCCGTGACCGCACTGCCTGCCACGGAGATCCTGGGGCTGTGCGCCGCTGCGGAAGCGGCGGCCGGGCGCGTGCGCACCGTGCACTGGGGCCCGCGAACGCTGGACGTCGACATCATCACCTGCGGTGACGAAGTCAGCGCTCGCCCCGAGCTGACCTTGCCGCATCCGCGAGCCCACGAACGAGCCTTCGTGCTGGCGCCCTGGCTGGAAGTCGATCCGGACGCCGTCCTGCCGGGCTGGGGCCCGGTTGCCCAGCTGCTGGCCACGATCGGAACTGCGGGCGTGCGCAGGCGCGCTGAGCTATCGCTCACGCTGCCGGCCCTGGCCGGCCGGGAGGCAGGCGTGCCATGCACATGACCCGTCCCGGCACGCTGGCCGGCGTCTTCGCGATCTTCGCGATCATTGCCTGGCTCGCGGTGCGGGCTACCTACACTGACCTGCCGCTGCTGCCGATCACAGCGGTCCCGGCGCTGGCGGCGCTGGCGGTCGCTGAGGTCGTCATCGGCCGTAACGTGCACGGCCGGCTCACCGGCCGCCGCAAGGCGGCCAAGCCGCTAGCGCCGATCGCACTCGCCAGGCTAGTCGCGCTGGCCAAGGCGAGCTCGGCCGCGGCGACTGCGCTCGGCGGCCTGGCTGGCGGCTACCTAATCTATGTGCTGCGCGAGCTGGATAAATCCATACCGGCCAGGGACGCCAGGGTCGCGGGCGCGACCCTAGTGGCTGCGCTCGCGCTGGTCGCGGCGGCGCTCTACCTCGAGCGATGCTGTCGCGCGCCGAAGCCGCCCGACGACTCCCATGATGACAACTCCGGCCGCGACCGCGACATCTGGCAATGGCACGGCTAGCCAGCGCCGGCGCGGCCCCGCCGATGGCCAGGCCGGCCGGATCCGGCAGGATTCTCGGGCAGGTGGTGCCAGCAGGGACAGTGCTAGCAGCGATAGGGCCAGCAGCGACAGTGCTAGCAGCGGCAGTGCTGGCAGCGGCAGTGCTAGCAGCGATAGGGCCGGGAGCGCGGAAGGGGGCGGTCGGCAGATGAACGCTGAGCCCCCGCCGGGCGGCAGCGCCAGCCAGCCAGGCCACGAGCATCCGGCCCGGCTGGATGTCGGCGTGATCGGCGCTGGCCGCGTGGGGACCGCGCTCGCCGTAGCGCTGAGCCGCGCCGGTCACCGGATCACCGGCGCCTCGGCCATTTCGAAAGCATCCCGGCTGCGGGTCGAGAAGTTCCTGCCCGGCACTCCGATCCTGGAGCCAGCCGATGTCGTGGTCGCTGACCTGGTGCTGCTGACTGTCCCTGACGACGTGCTCGGCGGCCTCGTACGTGGTCTGGCCGCTACCGGAGCACCGCTGGCCGGGCGGATGCTGGCGCACGCCAGCGGCCTCCACGGCCTGGCGGTGCTCGAGCCCGCCGTCGCCGAGGGTGCGCTGCCCATGGCGCTGCACCCGGTCATGACATTCACCGGGCGCCCCGACGACGCCGACCGGCTCGCTGGCATCTGCTTCGGCGTCACCGCGCCTGCGGTCCTGCGCCCCGCGGCCGAGGTCCTGGTCCTGGAGATGGGCGGAGAGCCGGTCTTCATCGCCGAGGCTGATCGCGGCCTGTATCACGCCGCGCTCGCTGGCGCCGCCAACCACCTGGTCACCCAGGTCGTCCAGGGGGCCGACCTGCTGACCAAAGCGGGCGTTCGCGAGCCGTCCAGGATGCTAGGCCCGCTGCTTTCAGCGGCGCTCGACAACGCTTTGCGGCTGGGCGACGCTGCCCTCACCGGGCCGGTGGCCAGGGGGGACGCACAGACCATCGCAGGCCACCTGCAAGCGCTCCGCGCCGATGCGCCAGAAGCGCTACCGGCCTATCTGGCTCTGGCCCGGCTCACGGCGTCCAGGGCGCTGGCGAGCGGGATGCTCACCGCGCCCGATGCGCAGCGCCTGCTCGACGTGCTAGCCGAGGCGCCGCTATGACCGTGGTCCGGCCAGCCCACGCACCGCCAACGCTGGCGCTCCCAGTTCCCATGCTGATCCGGACCAGGAAGGGCCTGGCCGCGGCCAGGGCCGCCCTGCCTGGCCCGGTTGTGCTAGTGCCCACGATGGGGGCGCTGCATGACGGGCATCGGTCGCCGCTGCGGGTGGCGCGGGAGCTGGCTGGTCCGGCGGGCAGCGTCCTGGTCTCGATCTTCGTGAACCCGCTCCAGTTCGGGCCGGCCGAGGACTATGACCGTTACCCGCGGCCGCTCGACCATGATCTCGCCATGTGCGCCGACGAAGGTGTCCGCGCGGTGTTCGCACCCAGCCGGGAGCAGATGTATCCGGCCGAGCCGGTCGTCACCGTCAATCCGGGCCCGCTCGGGCGGCTGCTGGAAGGCAAGACCCGGCCCGGGTTCTTCGACGGCGTGCTGACCGTCGTGCTCAAGCTGTTCGAGCTGACCGCGCCTGACGCCGCAGTATTCGGCGCCAAGGACGCGCAGCAGCTCGCCCTGATCCGGCAGATGGTGACTGATCTCGACCTGGGGGTGCAGATCGCCGCCGCGCCGCTGCACCGCGATCCCGATGGCCTGGCGGCGTCAAGCCGCAATGCCTACCTCTCGGCGGCCGAGCGAGCTTCGGCGCTGGCCTTGTCGCGGGCGCTGGCGGCAGCAGGCGCAGTCGCCGGGCAGGGCGCGACCGCGGTGACCGCTGCGGCCAGTGCCGTTCTCGACGCTGCGGCAGCGGCAGATCCGCCCGTGACGCTTGACTACCTGACGCTCGCCGATCCCGACACCTTCACGGCCGTTGGGCCGGGCTACTGCGGGCCGGCCGTGCTGCTGGTCGCGGCTCGCATCGGCACAACGCGGCTGATCGACAACGTCACCCTGGAGATCGGCGGCCGCGCATGATCGCCAGGAGGCTGCTGGCGCCGCCGCCGGGCTGGCGTAAGGAGACCGACGTCGTCGTCGTCGGCTCGGGGGTCGCTGGCGTGACGACGGTCCTGGCGATCCGCCGCGCGCTGCCAGCGGCCCGGATCCTGCTCGCGACCAAATCGGTGCTCGACGACGGGTCGACTCGCTGGGCGCAGGGCGGTGTGGCTGCCGCGCTTGGACCCGGCGACTCGCCAGCGGACCACCTGCAGGACACGCTGACGGCCGGCGCTGGCATCTGTGACGTGCGAGCGGTGCGCGCACTCGTGACGGACGGGCCAGGCGCGGTGCGGCGGCTTATCGACCTCGGCGCACAGTTCGACCGCGAGCCGTCGGGTCCGCTGGCGCTGACGAGGGAAGGCGGCCACCTACGCCGCCGGATCGCGCACGCTGGCGGCGACGCCACCGGCGCGGAGATCTCCCGTGCGCTCCTTGTCGCCCTCGCCGAGGCCGGCGCGAGCGCGGAGCTCGAGGTCATCGAGCACGCGCTCGCCATCGACTTGCTGCGTGCCGCGGATGGCCGGGCGGCCGGCATTACCCTGCACGTGCTCGGTGAAGGTCAGACCGATGGCGTCGGGGCCGTGCACGCCAGCGCCGTCGTGCTGGCGACTGGCGGGTTCGGGCAGATCTACGCGGCAACCACCAATCCGCCAGTGTCCACGGGCGACGGCCTGGCGCTCGCGCTGCGCGGCGGAGCAGAGGCGGCAGACGTCGAGTTCGTCCAGTTCCACCCCACGGTGCTGTGGCTGGGGTCGGACTCGCGCGGTCGCCAGCCACTGATCTCCGAGGCGGTGCGCGGAGAAGGCGCTGTCCTGGTGGACGCCTCGGGCCGGCGGTTCATGACCGGCGTACATCCGCTGGCCGACCTGGCCCCGCGCGACGTCGTCGCGAAGGCGATCATGCGCGAGATGATCGCCGCTGGGACCGACCACGTCTACCTGGATGGCAGGCACCTGGGCGCGGCGGCGTGGGAACACAGGTTCCCGACGATCCTCGCGAGCAGCAGGGAGCACGGCATCGACCCGGTGACCGCGCTGATCCCCGTCGTGCCGGCCGCGCACTACGTCAGCGGCGGTGTCCGGACTGACCTGTTCGGCCGGACCAGCGTGCCGGGCCTGTACGCCTGCGGCGAGGTGGCGTGTACTGGGGTGCACGGCGCCAACCGGCTGGCGTCCAACTCGCTCCTGGAAGGCCTGGTCTTCGCCGAGCGGATCGCGACGGCCCTCGCGCGCGGCCTCCCGCCGGCGGCCCAGCCCGCGAGCGATGCGACAATACCGGGGCTTCTGGATCCGGCGATCGTCCGGCCGCTGCAGCAGCTGATGTCGGCGAGCGCCGGCGTCCTCAGGTCCGGAACGGGGCTGGCGCACGCCGCGGCTGGCCTCGCCGACCTCGGCCGTCAGCAGTGCGACAAGCCCGACGCCGACGCGTGGGAGGCGACCAACCTGCACCTGGTGGCTACTTCGCTGGTCCAGGCCGCGCTTGCGCGGGAAGAGACGCGCGGCAGTCACTGGCGCGAGGACTTCGCCGAGCCTCGCGACGTCTGGCGCGGCCACCTGGCCCTTTCTCTCGGCGAGTCCGGGCTGAGCTCGGTGTTCGAGCCGGTGCTCGATGACTGAGCGGGTGAGCGCGGCGGCGGACGGCAACGGCCCCGTTCCCGATCTGAATCCCGCCATTGCACGGCGGCTGACTGCAGCGGGCCTCGATCCGGGCGCAGTGCGTTCGTTCGTGGCGGCCGCACTGGGTGAGGACCTGGCCGGCGGCATCGACGTGACCACGGCGGCTACCGTGCCAGCGGCCGAGCGCGGCCGCGGCGAACTGGTCGCGCGGACGCCGGGCGTGGTGGCCGGGCTGCCTGTCGCTGAGGCTGTCTTCTGGCTCCTGTCCGCCGAGGTCGACTGCGTGCCGCAGGCAGCCGACGGCGACCCGGTGGCGGCTGGGCAGTCGCTGCTGACGGTGTCAGGACCGGTAGGCCCGATCCTGACGGCCGAGCGCACGGCGCTGAATCTGCTGTGCCATCTGTCTGGCGTCGCGACGCTCACCCGGCGCTGGGTCGACGCAGTCGCCGGGACGGGGGCCAGCATCCGCGACACCCGCAAGACCCTGCCGGGCATGCGGGCACTGGAGAAGTACGCGGTGCGCTGCGGCGGCGGGGTGAACCACCGGATGTCGCTGTCGGACGCCGCGCTGATCAAGGACAATCACGTGGCGGCGGCCGGGTCGGTCGGCGCAGCGTTCGCCGCGGTCCGTGCGCAGGCGCCAGGGCTGCCGCTCGAGGTCGAGTGTGACACCCTCGAGCAGGTGGCCGAGGCGCTGGCGGCAGGCGCCGACCTGATCCTGCTTGATAACTTCGACGTACCGGCCCTGGTCCGGGCGGTTCGGCTCACCGGCGGCCGTGCACTGCTCGAAGCCAGCGGTGGCCTCGCGCTCGCCAGTGCCAGGGAGGTCGCTCAGACCGGAGTGGACTTCCTCGCGGTAGGAGCGCTGACTCACTCGGCGCCCGCCCTCGACATCGGCCTCGACCTGGTCCAGGCCCGCTAGCCATCGGGAGCGAGATGCTACTGACCATCGACGTCGGCAACACCAACACGGTGCTCGGCGTGTTCGACGGCCCGGAGGTCGTCGAGCACTGGCGTATCTCCACCGATCCGGTCCGCACGGCTGACGAGCTTGCGGTGCTGATCCAGGGGCTGCTGCGGCAAAGCACGCTATTTGCCGAGCCGGACGTCAGCGGCATCGCGCTGTGCTCGACGGTGCCTTCGGTACTGCACGAGCTGCGGGAGATGTGCCAGCGGTACTACGGCGACGTGCCGGCCGTGATCGTGGAGCCAGGCGTCAAGACAGGCGTCCCGCTTCGCTACGACAACCCCAAGGAGGTCGGCAGCGACCGGATCATGAACGCCGTCGCTGCTGTGCATCTGTATGGCGGACCCGCGATCGTCGTCGACTTCGGCACGTCGACGAACTTCGACGCGGTGAGCGAGCGCGGTGAGTTCCTTGGCGGCGCGCTAGCGCCCGGCATCGAGATCTCGGTCGACGCGCTGTCCCGCCGGGCCGCGCAGCTGCTGAAGGTCGAGCTGGCCCGGCCGAGCCGCGTGATCGGCAAGAGCACCGTCGAGGCGCTCCAGTCCGGGATCATCTTCGGGTTCGCCGGGCAGGTCGAGGGCATCGCCACCCGGATGGCGGCCGAGCTAGCGCCGGCCGATCCGGAGTCCGTCACGATCATTGCGACGGGCGGCCTCGCGCCGCTGGTCATCGACGAGGTAGCCGTCATCGACGCGCACGAGCCGTGGCTGACCCTGATCGGGCTGCGGCTGACTTATGAGCGGAACACCGCGGATCACGGTGGTCCTGCTGATCGCGCTCAGGTCGGCGAGCGTGCCGGGGAACGGGCTGTGCTGGGACGCGGTGATACTGCGGTGACCGATTGATGCGGGCACCGGTAACCTCGGGCAGATGACGGAGGATCAGGAGAGCGGAGCGGCCCGCTTCGATGCGCCCGAGCAGATGCGGGTCCGGCTAGCCAAGGTCGAGCGGCTGCGAGCTGCCGGGATCGACCCTTACCCGGTCGGCTATCCGCGTACGCACGCGATTGCTGAGGTACGCGGCGAGTTCGGGGAGCTGACACCCGATACGGCCACCGGCAAGGTCGTTGGCGTCGCTGGTCGCGTCGTGCTGTACCGCAATGGCGGCAAGCTGTGCTTCGCAACGCTGCGAGACGGCACTGGCGAGCTCCAGGTGATGATCTCGCTGGACCGCGTCGGCCCGGACGTGCTGTCGGCCTGGAAGCAGGACGTCGACCTGGGCGACCACGTGGGCGTCACCGGCGAGGTCATCTCGTCCCGGCGCGGCGAGCTGTCTGTCCTGGCTGACTCGTTCGCGATCACCGCGAAGGCGCTGCGGCCCCTGCCGGACAAATACCACGGGCTGACGGACGCTGAGTCGCGGGTCCGGCAGCGTTACGTGGACCTCATGACCAACCCGGCTGCCCGCCGGATGGCGGAGATCCGTGCCGCCGCTACGCGGTCGGTGCGCGAGGAACTGCACGCGCGCGGCTACCTCGAGGCCGAGACGCCGGTGCTCCAGACGCTGCACGGCGGCGCCAACGCCCGGCCGTTCACCTCCCACATCAACGCGTTCGACCTGGACCTCTACCTGCGCATCGCGCTGGAGCTCTACCTGAAGCGGCTTGTCGTGGGCGGCATCGACCGGGTCTACGAGATCGGCCGGATCTTCCGGAACGAGGGCGTCGACGCCACCCATAATCCCGAGTTCACGATGCTTGAGGTGTACCAGGCCTACGGCGACTACAACACGATGGCGACCCTCACCAGGGAGCTGATTCAGGCGGCTGCGGAGGCAGCGCACGGCCGCCAGGTGGCCATCCGGCCAGACGGGACCGAGGTCGACATCAGCGGCACCTGGCGGGCGGAGACGGTGCACGGGGCACTATCGGCGGCCTTGGGCACGCAGGTCAGCCCCGACACCAGCGAGCAGGAGCTGCGCGGGTACGCCGCAGAGCGCGGCATCGAGTTGCAGCCTGCCTGGGGTCAGGCGCAGGTCCTGCTGGAGCTCTACGAGCACCTGGTCGAGGCCGTCACTGTCGAGCCGACCTTCTACCGTGACTTCCCGGTCGAGGTGGCGCCGCTGACCAGGCAGCACCGCGACGACCCACGCCTGGCGGAGAAGTGGGACCTCGTCGCGTTCGGCGCCGAGATAGGGACCGCCTACTCCGAGCTCGTCGACCCCACGGAGGAGCGGGCCCGGCTCACCGCGCAGTCGCTGCTGGCGGCCGGCGGTGATCCCGAGGCCATGCAGCTCGACGAGGACTTCCTGCGCGCGCTGGAGTACGGAATGCCGCCCAGTGGCGGCATGGGCATGGGCATGGACCGGATGCTCATCATGCTCACCGGCGCCTCGATCCGGGAGACGGTACTGTTCCCGCTGGTCAAGCCCAACTGATCGGGCGGCGCGGCCTGCTGGGCTGCGGCTGCGGCTAAGCAAGCGACTGCCCGGCCAGCGGGGGGGTTCCGGCCGGGCAGTCTCGGGGGGACAGCTCTTGGGGTTAGGCAGCTCTTTTGTTAGGCAGCTCTGGGGTTAGGCGACGATCCGGACGGCGCCCACGTAGGCGGACCAGAACACGGGCTGGACCTGGACCGGCTGCCCAAAGGTGGGGGCATCGACCATCAGCCCGTTCCCGACATAGAGACCGACGTGTCCGATGTCAGGGTAGAAGAACACCAGGTCGCCGGGCTGCAGTTCGCTGCGCGAGATGTGCTCGCCCTCGTTCCACTGGTCTCCGGTGAAGTGCTCCAGGCTGATGCCGACCTGGGCGTAGGCCCACATCACCAAGCCCGAGCAGTCGAACTCGTTGGGCCCGGCCGCACCCCACACGTAGGGGTCGCCGACCTTGGTCAGCGCATACCTGAGCGCCTGCACGCCGATAGAGCGACCTTGCGGCGCGATGTACGGGTACTGGCCGGTCTTCGCGTAGATCGCCGCAGCCTGCTGGAAGGCCTGGCTGTTGAAGAAGTTCTCTTTCTGCTGGATCTGGCTGACTTTGGCGGCCATTGTCGCGGTGAGCATCTTGGCGCGGTTCTGCTCCTGCGCCGCGGCCGCCTGAGCGCGGACCGCGGCGGTCTCGGCAGCCGCGACGAGGCTGACCTTGGCGCCGTTCTGCTGCTCGAGCTGGGTCATGATCGATGCCCGGTTGAGCAGGTTCTGCGGCGACGACGTCTCCAGCAGCTGCATCGACGGGTTCATGCCACCGCTCATGTAGCCCTCGACGGCGATCGCGCCGATGTAGGCCTGGTCCTGCGCGAGGATCAGCTTGTCCCTGGCGGCGTCTTCGGTGGCGATCTTGGCTTCGGACTGGGCCTGCTGCAGCTGGATCTTCAGGCTGTCGTACTGCTCGCTGAGGTTGTCGATCTGGTTAGACAGCGCGTTGGCCTTGGCCAGGGTCGCGCTCAGGCTAGGCGTGCCAGAGGCGGGGGCTGCTGACGTGGCGCTCGCTACCCCGGCGGGCAGCATGGCCACGCAGACTGCAGCGGCTCCGGCGAGGGCAACGGTGCGGCCAGCAAAGCGCCAGACGCCAGAAGGCCTCGACCGAGCAGAACTCAACCGAGCAGAACTCAACCGAGCAGAACTCAACCCAGCATGGCTCAACCCAGCATGGCTCAATACTGACTGCCGTGGTACATGCCAACTATGCGGCATGCGTCTCACGTACTGTCTCCTCTCCTAGGCCGCCTACCGGGTTAGCTGACGGGTTCGGGCCGGAGGAGCCCTACGGCGGGCCGGACAGCGAGCTTGCTGCCACAGCACGCCGATTCACCCCGGGAACGGTGGGTCCCCGGCTCCCCGATAACTCGTGCGAGCAATCGGGAACTCGGCGGGTCGCTGCACGGTGCCCGGCTGTCGGGCGTTTGCAACGGCTATCAGCGATGGAGGCTAACCGAGACCGTCGTTGTCGCGGGCCAAAACTCAGAAAGATTTTGTCCGGGCTGGTACGGCCGTCGCGTGGTGCGTAATGCCTGCGACAACGGGTGCGGTCACCCGTCCATGATGCTCGCGCCTCGATGGCAGGCTCCGGTCTCGCTATATATTCGCAGGTCACACGGCGTGTCACCGAGATGCTGACCGCATGTGATCTGCGCGTGATCTGCGGTTGATTAGCCGAAAGCCCAGTCTTCGGCAGCAACACGCGCTCGCGTAGTAACGCTCAGTGCTGGCTCGTATTGGCAGTTGCTGCCTTCTTTTGGGATGCTGACATCTGGGTGGACACCGCCCAGATTCCCCGAAAGCTTGCGATAGCAGCCCGGGGTCAACCGGCGAAGGCAGATAGCGGATGGACTACGCGGTCAGGCGGGCCAGAACGAGTGATGTCCGGGCCATCCGAGCGCTCGTAGACGCAAACGCGCGTTCTGGTCGCTTGCTCGATAAGCCGACGGTCGCGCTCTACGAGGACGTCCAGGAGTTCTGGGTAGCCAGCACGCCAGACGGGGAGATCGCGGGGTGCGGCGCCCTGCATGTCATGTGGGAAGATCTGGCCGAGATCCGCACCCTCGGGGTCGCGGCGGAGCATCAGGCTCGCGGTGTCGGGAATCAGATAGTCCTGGCATTGCTCGATAGCGCCAGGGAACTCGGCGTGAGCCGGGTTTTCGTCCTGACGTTCGCAGTCAGGTTTTTCCGCCGCCACGGATTTACCGAGATCGCAGGTCAGGCCGCGACTCCTGAGGTCTATGCGGAGCTGCTTCGCTCCTACGACGAGGGTGTCGCCGAGTTCCTCGATCTCGACCGGGTGAAGCCCAACACGCTGGGCAATACGCGCATGCTGTTGCGAATGCAGTGAGTGCGGGCTCGCCCCGTCCCGGCGTAGGGCGACGGCGAGCTGATGGCCCGGCCGCGCAGCCGCGGAGGCCCGGCTAAGGTGGTATTCATGCTGGACAGGACAGCCGCCAGATGAACGACCTGACTGTACTGGTCCCGCCGTTCCTGATGTGCGCGGCGGTCATCACCGCGATTGTCGCCTTCTTGCGTCACGAGATGGGCCGCGCGCGGTCGGATCGGCGCGAGGCTCGCGACGACAATTCCGCCTCTGTGCCGACTGCGACTGACAAACTCGATGAAGATGCAAGCGCGTCTGCTGCCCCGCGCCGAGATGGCTAACCGGCCATCGCGGCTGAACATGACGCCGGGTCACAGCTGACGTCGGCATTGCCCGCTGGAACAACCTCTTCGGCGATACCGTAAACGGCAATCTCGAATTGTCAAGCCCGCAAGTCATGGTATATCTTTGGCTGCCTAAAAGACTTCGGTGAAAGGCAACCTGATGGTACAGAAGACCGTGGTGACGGTGGTTTGTGATCTACCTCACGATGGCGAGATCGAAGGCAACGAGACGGTTTCGTTCTCCGTTGACAACACCGCCTACGAGATCGATGTCTGCTCGGCGCACGCTAAGGAACTGCACGACATCTTCAGCACGTACGTCGAGCACGCACGGCGTGTCAGCGGCGGTGCACGGCGGCGCAAGGCGCGGACTGGCCCTGGCCGCGAGCGCAGTTCCGAAATTCGGCAGTGGGCCCGCGAGCGTGGCGAGAAGGTCAGCGAGCGCGGCCGTATTCCGGCGTCGATCATTCAGGAATACGAGGCCAGTCACTAACGCGCCGGACATTATGCCGGTCAGCTTTCGCTGATATGACCAACGAAGTTGACTCGCTGTCAGGTAGCGGAAATCCGGACTGCTGGGGACACTATGCCAAGTTAGTGTCCGCAGCCAGCAAGAATGGGTCAGGCAGGGCAGGCGCGGTGCGTGGGTCTGACTCTTGTACATGACAAAGAATCGGCCGCGCAGTCAGCGCACGATAAGGTGCCGTCAACGCTAACGGCGCCCTGAGCAGGTTGATGGCGCGGGGTGGCGCGTTTCTGAGCATTCGATTTCTACGGGCCATCGGGGGCCGATCTGGGGCTTCGCGTGCGGATTCTGGACGCACCTGCAGTTTAGGCACCAGGCTAGAAGGCGACCGGGGCGGAATGTCGCATCGCCGACCGCGATAGCCGGACTCCACCAGGCCGGTGGCGGCGCCGGTGCCCCGCAGCACGGTGCTCCCGCGATCCGGTCGGCCCGCGGCGATAGATGCACCCCACCATGCCGGCGGCGGCGGCGCTGCGCCTAGCGGCGCGGTGCGCGCCGCGGCCTGGTGCCCGCGGCAAAGACGGCAAATCGGTAGCCGCCACAGCCTCGCGCGGGTGTGAAGCTTAATGATCTTGCGTGCCTGTGAAATTACTGTGGCTATAGCGCCAGTAATTTCACATTCACGCACCGCAGGCCGACCGCCCAACCTCTCAGATCCGGCATACCGGACGCGGTCCGACGGCTCAAGCGCGGGTAACGCGTGGCCGAGGCTTCAGTCGGCGACGTTGCGGGCTCAGAAGGGGAGCGAGGTCTGGCATAAGGGGCCGAGGCCACGCCGGCCTGACGAGCCGATGCCGCGGGACTCGCCCGCCTCGCAGCCCGCCCACCCGACGTGGGCGGATAACGCGCGCGAGGAGAACTTTGCCCGGCCAGAGTCAAGTCGAGTCGGGGCGCGGGCAGCACCGAGGACACGGCCCGCACGGAGACGGCCGGCGGGGCGCGGGCGGGCTGATATGGATCAAGGGATAGCGGTGTGAGCTGACCGCAGCGAGGTATAACCGATTAAAGAGGATTTCTCGCTTAGGGCGGTACTGGTACTGCGACCTGCGCGTTCGCTGCTGGCGTAGCTGGCGATATTCGCTTTCGCTGCGGGCGTAGCTGGGAACACTGCCCCTTCAGCCTAGGTTGAATGGGATGAACGCCCTACTGGCGGGGAACGTTTTGAGTAGTGCGGCATGTCGCACGCGATGGCGTCGCCGGGCGCACGGGCTAACATGCGGAAGGGACGGGGCAGCTTGGCTGCTTCACCGACCGCGCTGTGAGGAGCGACGAGATGTTCGAAAGGTTTACCGACCGGGCGCGGCGGGTTGTTGTCCTGGCTCAGGAAGAGGCCAGGATGCTCAACCACAACTACATCGGCACTGAGCACATCCTGCTTGGCCTCATCCACGAGGGCGAGGGCGTTGCTGCCAAGGCACTCGAATCACTGGGGATAAGCCTTGAGGCAGTGCGGCAGCAAGTTGAGGAGATCATCGGCCAGGGCCAGCAGGCGCCGTCCGGTCATATCCCATTTACGCCGCGCGCCAAGAAGGTTCTTGAGCTCTCCTTGCGCGAGGCGCTTCAGCTTGGCCACAACTACATCGGCACTGAGCACATCCTGCTCGGGCTGATCAGGGAAGGCGAGGGTGTCGCCGCGCAGGTGCTGGTGCGCCTCGGCGCCGACCTCAACAGGGTCCGCCAGCAGGTGATCCAGTTGCTCCACGGCTACCAGGGCAAGGAGCCCGCGGCAGCGGGCGCTCCGTCCGAGAGCGCGCCGTCGACGTCGCTTGTCCTCGACCAGTTCGGCCGGAATCTGACGGCTGCCGCCCGCGAGGGCAAACTTGATCCGGTCATCGGCCGGGACAAGGAAATAGAGCGGGTCATGCAGGTCCTGTCCCGCCGGACGAAGAACAACCCCGTCCTGGTCGGCGAGCCAGGCGTTGGCAAGACTGCCGTCGTCGAGGGCCTCGCGCAGAAGATCGTCAAGGGCGAAGTTCCTGAGACGCTCAAGGACAAGCAGCTGTACACCCTCGACCTTGGCGCGCTGGTCGCCGGGTCCAGGTACCGCGGCGACTTCGAGGAGCGGCTCAAGAAGGTCCTGAAGGAGATCAGGACTCGCGGGGACATCATCTTGTTCATCGACGAGATCCACACTCTGGTCGGGGCGGGCGCTGCGGAGGGCGCGATCGACGCTGCCTCCATCCTCAAGCCGATGCTGGCCAGGGGCGAGCTGCAGACCATCGGCGCCAGCACGCTGGATGAGTACCGCAAGCACCTGGAGAAGGACGCGGCGCTTGAGCGCCGGTTCCAGCCGATTCAGGTCGCAGAACCGACGATCTCGCACACCATCGAGATCCTGAAGGGCCTGCGCGACCGGTACGAGGCACACCACCGCGTGACCATCACCGACGACGCGCTCGTGGCGGCAGCCCAGCTCGCAGACCGGTACATCAGCGACCGGTTCCTGCCGGACAAGGCGATCGACCTCATCGACGAGGCGGGGTCGCGGATGCGCATCCGCCGGATGACCGCACCGCCGGACCTGCGGGACTTCGACGAGCGGATCGCGGACGTGCGCAGGGAGAAGGAGTCGGCGATCGACTCCCAGGACTTCGAGAAGGCCGCCTCGCTGCGCGACACCGAGAAGCAGCTCATCGACAAGAAGGACGCACGCGAGAAGGAGTGGAAGGCCGGCGACATGGACACGCCGGCTGAGGTCAACGAGGAGCTCATCGCCGAGGTTCTCGCGACCGCCACCGGCATCCCGGTGTTCAAGCTCACCGAGGAGGAGTCGCAGCGGCTGCTCCGCATGGAGGACGAGCTGCACCGCCGGGTCATCGGCCAGAACGACGCCATCAAGGCGCTGTCGCAGGCCATCAGGCGGACCAGGGCCGGGCTGAAGGACCCGAAGCGCCCAGGCGGCTCGTTCATCTTCGCCGGGCCGTCTGGCGTGGGCAAGACCGAGCTGTCCAGGACGCTCGCCGAGTTCCTCTTCGGTGACGAAGACTCGCTGATCCAGCTGGACATGAGCGAGTACATGGAGAAGCACACGGTCTCCCGGCTCTTCGGCTCCCCGCCTGGCTACGTCGGCTACGAGGAGGGCGGGCAGCTGACCGAGAAGGTGCGGCGCAAGCCGTTCTCGGTCGTCCTGTTCGACGAGATCGAGAAGGCGCACGGCGACATCTTCAACTCGCTGCTGCAGATCCTGGAGGACGGTCGGCTGACCGACGCCCAGGGTCGCGTGGTCGACTTCAAAAACACCGTGATCATCATGACCACGAACCTCGGCACCCGGGACATCTCGAAGGGCGTCACGGTGGGCTTCGGAGCGGCGAGCGAGTCGAAGGGCTCGTATGACCGGATGAAGAACAAGGTCGGCGAAGAGCTCAAGCAGCACTTCCGGCCGGAGTTCCTCAACCGCGTCGACGACATCATCGTCTTCCACCAGCTAAGCCAGGACGAGATCTTCCAGATCGTCGACCTGATGATCAGCAAGGTTGACGAGCGGATGCGCGACCGGGACATGGGCATCGAGATCCGCCCGGCTGCGAAGAAGCTGCTGTCGGAGAAGGGCTATGACCCGGTGCTCGGCGCCAGGCCGCTGCGCCGCACGATCCAGCGGGAGATCGAGGATCACCTGTCGGAGAAGATCCTCTTCGGCGAGGTCAAGGCCGGCCAGATCGTGATCGTGGACGCGGAAGGCACCGGCGAGGACGCGAAGTTCGTCTTCAGCGGCATCAACAAGCCGTCCGATGTGCCCGATTCGCCCCCAGTCGATGTGGAGACCAAGGCCGCCGCCAGCGGAGCGACCGCGACGGCGTCGGACTAGACCGTCGGACTAGCCCGGGCCAGACAGCACTGCTGGCACCGGATCAGGCGGACGAGGCAGGCGAGCCAGCCCTAGGGGGCAGGCTCGCCTGTTTCGCGTCTCCGGGCAGGGCGAGGGATCCATCAGGACATCCGATGATCAGACCGTCGTTGATCAGGGCAGCCAGCGCCCGCGCTCGCTGCCCTGAGTCGTCCCAGGCTGCGTCCAGGTCGACCGGCGGTACGGGTCCGCTCGCCGACCTGAGGATGGCCAGGAGGCGACCGCGGCACTGGCGGTCGCTGCCCTCATAGCGTGCAGTCGGCCGCCTGACGCTGGCCGTGGGCTGGCCGTGCTTGAGCCAGGCGCACTGGCCGCTGACCGGGCAGTCTGCGCACCGCGGGCGCCTGGCCACGCAGACGAGGGCACCGAGTTCCATGACGCCCACCGACCACTGAGCGGCGACTCGGCCGTCATGCGGCAGCAGCGATTCGGCCAGCCGGACCTCCGCTGCTGTCTGGGCCGGACGTGGCAGGTAGTTGCCAGTGACGAGCCGGGTGAGGACACGCCGGATGTTCGTGTCCAGGACGGCTTGGCGCTGGCCGAAGGCGAAGCTCGCCACGGCGGCCGCGGTATACGCTCCCACCCCTGGCAGGCTCCGCAGCTCCTCGACTGAGGCCGGCACCATGCCGTCCAGCGTGGTCGTGATCAGCTCGGCGCTCGCGTGGAGGCGCACGGCACGCCGCGGGTAGCCGAGCCGGTCCCACTGCCGGACCGCGTCTGCAGGGGTTGCCGCCGCGAGCGCGGCGGGCTCGGGCCAGCGACTAATCCAGGCCGCGTGGGCGGGAAGTACGCGGCTGACTGGCGTCTGCTGGAGCATGACCTCGCTGACCAGGATCGACCATGGTGTCGCGTCCGGGCGGCGCCATGGCAGGTCTCGTGCGTTGGCCGCATACCAGCGCAGCACCGGGGACGTGTAGGGCGTCGTCATTGCCGTCTGATCCTCCCACGGCCGCCGGGAGTCAGCTGCGACCCGCGGTACCAGCGGGCCGGCGTCGCACCAGCGTGGCGCGACTACGAGTAGCGCTCCATCAGCGCCGACTCGGCCAGCCGCGACAATCCCTCCCGCACGCGTGTCGCCTGCCCCGGATCCATGCCTTCCACGCGACGAAGGTCGTGGGCACTGGCCGACAGAAGCTCCTTAAGGCCGCCGAAATGCTCGATCAGGCTGTCAGCAGTTGCCGTCGGCAGCCGCGGGATCTGTCCGAGCAGCCGGTAGCCTCGCGAGGTCACATGCCGGCCAAGGCCGTCGGCCGCACCGAGGCCGATGGCAGCCGCTACTGCGGACAGGTCGAGCAGTTCGTCGGCTCCGAGCATGCCGAGCTTGTCGACGTGATCCGCGCCTGCCAGAGTCTCGCCGGCGCTCGTCCACTGATCCGGCTCGTAGTCGCGCAGCAACAGCTCGCGTTCACGCGCCGTCCCGGCCGTGAGCTCCTCAAGCTGCAAGCCCAGCAGCCTGCCGTCGGTGCCGAGCTCCACTAGATAGCCGCCGATCTCGTCAGTCACCCGGCCGACCATCTCAAGCCGCCGGGCAACCACGGCGATGTCGCCGACCGTGGCCCGGTCCTCGATTTCCAGCGCGGTCAGCGCGCCGGCAGCATCGTCGAGGCGCCGCTTGAACCGCTCTAGCGTGGCAAGTGCCTGGTGGGCCCGCGTCAGGAGCGCCGCAGAGTCCTCGAGCACATACCGCTCGCTCGTGGTGAAGACAGCGATGATCCGCATCGACTTGCTGACGGTGATCACGGGACAACCGGTCTGCCTGGCGACGCGCTCAGCGGTGCGATGCCGCGTACCGGACTCCTGCGTGGGCAGCCGCGGATCAGGCACCAGCTGGACGGCTGCGCGGAGGATGCGGCAGCCGGTCCCGTCGAGGACGACGGCACCATCCATCTTGGCCAGCTCGCGTAGCCGGGTCGCCGAGAACGGGGCATCGAGCTCGAACCCCCCAGAGCAGATGTCGCGCACAACCGGGTCAAAACCAAGCACTATTAGAGCGCCGGTATTGCCGCGCACGATCCGCTCTAGACCATCGCGGAGCGCAGTCCCGGGGGCGACCATCGCCAGGGCCGCGCGCCGACGTTCGTCTCGCCCGATGGTCATGGCACGCACCTGCCTCAACGATCTCGCTTCTGCTGGCAGTCTAGTCACCGGGCAGAGCTGCAATTTCACGTTCGCACGCGGCGTCAACTCCGCCGGCGGCGACGTCCTTACCGCCTGCCGAGCGCTGCGGCAATGGCCGACTGCATGTCGGCGACCTCCGTGACCGCCAGCGATCCGACCCATTGCTGCGGTCCGGCCACGTGCAAGTGGCTTGTGCGGGTGCCATCCCCGCGGCGCGGACGTGACGGGCCGATCGCAGGCGGTAGCCCGGAGCCGGCCGGGATGATCGCCCGGCGGAATCCCATCCGCTCCGCTTCGGTGAGGCGCCGCTGGATACCGGTAACGCGCCTGATTTCACCCGCGAGCCCGACCTCGCCGATCGCGACGAGATCCGGCGGCACGCTGAGATCGGCCACCGCGCTCGCCACCGCGAGCCCGACAGCCAGGTCGACCGACGGCTCGGTCAGCCGGACTCCGCCGACGGTGGCGGCGAACACGTCGCGCTTGCCAATGCCGAGCCCCGCACGGCGCTGCAGCACGGCCAGCATCATGCCGACTCTGGCCGAGTCAAGCCCGGATACCACCCGGCGCGGCGGCAGGTCGCCCGCGGTATCGCAGACCAGCGTCTGCACCTCGGCTAGGAGCGGCCGCCTGCCTTCGAGCGTGACGGTCACGCAAGTACCAGGCACCGGCTCGTGCCGCTCCGACAGGAACAGCCCGCTCGGATCCGGCAGCCCCGTAAGCCCGAACTCGCCGAGCTCGAAGCATCCGAACTCGTCAGTCGGGCCGTACCTGTTCTTCAGCGCGCGCACCATTCGCAGCTGGCCCCGCGAGTCGCCGTCGAAGTGCAGCACGACGTCGACCAGGTGCTCCAGAGTGCGCGGGCCGGCCACCGAGCCGTCCTTGGTCACATGCCCGACCAGCACGGTCGTCAGCGTGCGCTGCTTGGCCAGCGCCGTCAGCGCGGCGGTGATCTCGCGCACCTGGGTCACGCCGCCCGGCACGCCGTCCACGCCGGCCGCGCAGATGGTCTGTATCGAGTCGACGATCAGCAGCGCAGGATCGACTGCCTGAACGTGACCGAGCAGCGCCCCGAAGTCCGTCTCCGCTGCCAGGTATAGCGAATCGCTGATGGCGCCGATGCGATCGGCACGCAGCCGTACTTGCGCGGCTGACTCCTCGCCCGTCACGTACAGCACGCGTCCCGACGCCGCCGCAAGCGCACCTGCCTCCAGCAAGAGTGTCGACTTGCCGACGCCTGGCTCGCCAGCCAGCAGTACGACGGCACCGGGCACTAGCCCGCCGCCGAGCACCCTGTCCAGCTCGGACATTCCGGTCGGCCTGGCCTTGGCTGCGGCGGCGTCGACATCTCCGATGGGAACCGCGGCCGTCGCCGGCTGGGCGGGCCGGGTTTGGGCCGCCCTGAGCTGGACGCGCGACCCGGCCCGGCCTGGGTCCTCGCCAGGTGCCTCGATGACCGTGCCCCAGGCGTCGCAGTCGCCGCAGCGGCCAGCCCACTTGGTTGTCCGCCAGCCGCAGACCGAACACTGGAACGCGGTGACGGTTGCTGATCTGGGCATGCTGGGAAGGTATCGGCTAGTGCCGACACTCTGCGCCACCGGCGGCACGGCGCGCCGGGACGCATAAGCTGGCAATACGAGCACATCCATAGGAGAGGCGATTGCGCAGGTCACTCGCGTGACAGCCATCAAGATCGCGCTGTCGACCGCTTCGGTCTTCCCGGAGCGCACTCCGGACGCTTTCGAGACCGCCGCGCGGCTTGGCTACGACGGGCTGGAAGTCATGGTGACCGCAGACCCGGTCAGCCAGGACGCCTCCGTACTGCGCAAGCTCTCGGACTACCACGGCATCCCGGTGGTCGCCGTGCACGCGCCGAACCTGCTCATCACCCAACGGGTGTGGGGCCGCGATCCGTGGACGAAGCTGGCGAAGTCCCGCGAGCTCGCCGAGGCCGTCGGGGCGCGCGTGGTTGTCGTGCATCCGCCGTTCCGTTGGCAGCGCGACTACGCCAGGGACTTCCAGTTGGGCATCGCGGAGATGACCGGGCAGGGCAACGTCGCCTTCGCGATCGAGAACCTGTATCCGCTACTGCGCGGCGAGACCGAGATAGCGGCCTACGCCCCGCACTGGAATCCGGTCGAAATGGACTCCGCGGCCGCGACGCTCGACGTCTCGCATGCGGCGGTGTCCGGTTCGGACGTGCTCGCCATGGCCGAGGCACTGGGCGACCGGCTGGCCCACGTGCACCTCGGTGACGGCACCAAGCCGGGCCTTCCAGACGAGCACCTGGTGCCGGGGCGCGGCACGCAGCCGTGCGGTGAGCTACTCCACTGGCTCAGCGACACCGGCTACGAGGGATACGTCGTGCTCGAGGTCAGCACGCACCGCGTCCCGACAGTCGCCGACCGCCAGGCCGACCTGGCCGAGTCGCTCGACTTCGCGCGCCGCCACCTGAAGGGGGATCCGGCCGCTGCCGGCCGCCGCCCGTGATCCGCGTGGCGCCCGTGATGGGCTAGCGCCCGTGATGGGCTAGCACCCGTGGTTGTTGGCGCGTGGCTGGCCGCGTCGCGCGAGGGGTGTCGCCTGGATGACGGGCCCGTTCCCTAGGTTTCGAGAATTAGCGTCACCGGCCCGTCGTTGACGAGCTCTACCTGCATGTCCGCCCCGAACACGCCGGTCGCTACGGTCGCGCCGAGGGCGCGCAGCGCGTCAGCGAACGCGGTGACCAGCGGTTCCGCTACCGGTCCCGGCGCCGCCGCGCTCCAGCTCGGCCGTCTGCCCTTGCCCGTGTCGGCGTACAAGGTGAACTGGCTGATCACCAGCAGCGGCGCGCCCAGGTCGGCGCACGACTTCTCGCCGGCCAGGATTCGCAGGTAGTAGATCTTGCTGGCGAGCGCGGCGGCGGTGACTGGGGTGTCGCTGTGAGTGACACCGACCAGGACCACCAGGCCGGGCCCGCTCAGCTGTCCGGTGACCGCGCCGGCCACGCTGACGCTCGCCCTGCTGGCACGCTGCACCACGGCTCGCACGAGTCCGCATTCTTGCAGAACCGGCCGCGTAGACTGCGGTAGCTCGCGAGACGGCGGTGCAGGAAGGGCGCAAATCGGCATGACAACGCAGGTCAGCACGAAAGCAGGCAGCAGCAGGAGCGCCAGGCCAGGCCAGGCCACGCTGATCACCGTCGCGCCAACCGGCGCGGAGTCGGAGAAGTCGGCGGTCCCCGCGCTGCCCGTCACGCTGGACGAGCTGGTCACCACCGCTAAGGAGTGCCGGGAGGCCGGTGCGGCGGTGATTCATGTGCACATCAGGGACGATGCGGCGAAGCCGACCCTGGATCTCGGCAGGCTCACGGACACTGTGCACGCGCTGCGCGAAGCCACCGACCTCATCGTCCAGCTGTCAACCGGCGGGGCCGTCACCGACAGCTTCGATCGGCGGCTGGCCGTGCTGGACGCTGGCCCCGACGCCTGCTCGCTGACCTGCGGCACCGTTAACTTCGGCGACGACGTGTTCATGAATCCGTGGGGGTTCATGAAAGAGCTGTACGCCAAGACTCAGACGCTTGGCGTTGTGCCGGAGTTCGAGCTGTTCGACTTCGGGCACATCGCCGCGCTGCACCGGCTGCTCGGCGAGCTGGGCGAGCCGGCTGGCGGCCACGTGCACTGTGACCTCGTCATGGGCGTGCCCGGCGGCATGCCCGGTGATGCCGCGACGCTGGTCCAGGCGGTCTCGGCGCTGCCCGCGGGCGCGACCTGGTCGGCGACGGGGATCGGCCGGAGCAGCGTTCCCGTTCTGTTTGCGGCTCTTGCGGCGGGCGGCCACTTGCGGGTGGGCATGGAGGATACGGTGACGTTCGCCCGCGGGCGTGCGGTGGCGAGCAACGCGGAGCTGGTAGAGCGCGCAGCGGCCGCTGCCGAGCTGGCGCAGCGGCCCGCGATGAGTCCGGCCGACGCGCGCGCCATGCTGGGGATGGCCGATGAGCGCTGAGGTCACGCCCGACAATCCGGTCCTGGCCGAGGTGGTCAGGTCGGGCTTCGTCGAATCGCGTCACCGCGGCGCCATGATCGCGCTTACGGCGGACGGGACCGCGCTGCTGACGGCCGGTGCTGCCGACGTGCCGACGTTCCCGCGCTCGTCCAACAAGCCGTTCCAGGCTGCGGCAATGCTGCGCTGCGGGCTGAAGCTCGACCGCGAGTTGCTGGCGCTCGCGGCGGCAAGCCACTCCGGCGAGGACTTCCATGTGGCCGGCGTGCGGTCGATCCTGGCCTCGGCTGGCCTCACCGAGGATGACCTGCGCTGCCCGCCCGATATGCCGCTCGATGAGCACGCGCAGCGGGCGATGATCCGGGCTGGCGCGGGGCCAGACCGGGTCCACATGAACTGCAGCGGGAAGCACGCGGCCATGCTCGCGACCTGCGTCGCGGCCGGCTGGCCGACGGCGACTTACACCGACCCCGACCATCCGCTGCAGCAGGAGATCAGGGCAACGATCGCGCGGCTGGCCGGCGAGCCGGTGACTGCGGTCGGCGTCGATGGCTGCGGCGCCCCGCTGATGGCGATCTCAGTCGCCGGGCTGGCTCGGGCTTTCCGGGCGGTCGTGCTGGCCGAGCCCGGCACGGCGGAGCGCGCCGTGGCCGATGCGATGCGCGCCTACCCCGAGTGGACCTCCGGTACCACTAGACCCGAGCGCGCGCTTATGCAGGCGGTGCCCGGCCTGCTCGTGAAGTCCGGAGCCGAGGGTGTCGAAGGGTTCGCGCTGGCGGACGGGCGGTCGGGCGCATTCAAGATCGAGGACGGCGCCGCACGCGGCCGGGTCCCGGTCACGGTTGCGCTGCTGCGCCGCCTCGGCGCTGACGCGCTGCCGGGCGCGGACCTGGCCGTGCTCGCGGAGCTGGCCACGAGCCCGATCTACGGTGGCGGCCGGGTAGTCGGCGAGATCAGGACGGCTGCGCAGCTGCTTGGCTAGGCGCGGTGCCGGGGAACGGTGCCAGGTGACCAGGCCCCGCACCTGACGCCGCCGGGCCTGTCGGCGCTGGGCTCGGCGGGGGCGCCGTGACGGAGCTCGGCAAGTTGACCAGGCAGCTTTGGCTTGGGCCGTCCGCCGGGAAGGCCTCGGCGAGCCCGTCCGCGATGTACAGAGCCCTTTTCTCATATCCGGCCGAGGTGTAGTGGATGCCGTCGTTGATGAACCACGGCGGCTGCGCCAGGGCTGCCCAGTTGAATACGCGCATGTTCGGATACTTGGCACAGGCGGCTAGCAGGGCACTGTCCCATTTCCGCATGTTCGTCTCGGAGTAGGGCCCGGTGTGGAGCAGCGAGATGACGTTCACCCACATCACTGGCTCGCCCTTGGTGACCTGCATCATCTCCGTGATCCTCGCGGCCAGCCCGACATTTGAACCCACCGCGACGTCGGCGGTGTCGTTGGTGCCGAGCGCGAGCACCCAGCAGCCGTCGAACCCCTGGCGTTCGAGGTGCTGCGCCGCGACGTAGCCGTTGGTGGTGCCCGGAAGTACCTCGACCACCGAGCGGGCGCCGGTGATGTCGGTAAACACGTTCTGCACACCGACGTCCTCGTAGCGTGCCTGGATCCGGTTGTGCGGGTCTGGCAAGTAATCAGGCGAGACCAGGCCGTCCGATGTCGAGTCCCCGATGTGTGCGACGGATGTGCAGGACGTGCGCAGCGGTCCCGATTCCTGCTGAAGTCCGGCTGACTCCGCGCCAGGCGACGCGCTGCTCTTGCCGTTCTTGGCGTGCTTTCCGCCCGCGTGAGTGACGGAATTGGTGGAAGCCGACAGGGCGCCGGTAGCTGCGCCGAGCGCGGCCGAGCCGGCGGCAGCCGGGACGGCGACCAGGCCGCCGAGGCCCGCGCAGGCCACCACGAGCACCCCGACCGCTCCGGCCGCCGCAGCCAGCCTGGACGCGCCAAGATTGGCCAGTCGCCTCGTCCGGATCCGGCGCCAGGCACGGGCGATCGCGCCGTGCCTTACCGGCTCCTCGACGAACTTCCACGACAGGGCCGCGATAGCGATGCTGGCCGCGATCTGGGCGGCAGCCCGCGGCAGGTCCTCGGTGCTGTTAGCCGGGGTCGTCAGCACGATCACCGGGTAGTGCCAGAGGTAAATACCGTACGACCTGACGCCGATCCAGCGCAGCGGTCGCCAGCCCAGCGCGGCACCCGTGACGCTGCCAGGGCAGGCGGAGGCAGCGACGACGGCGGCGGTGGCAAAACTGAGCAGGACAATCCCGCCGCGGTACAGGAACGGCGAGTACTGCCCGACGCGCCAGACCATGATCGCGATGACGATCAGCCCGGCGATCGCTGGTACGTCCACCACCCGGGTCCAGGCCCGGCTGGTGCGCGACGCCACGATGCTCGGCCAGAGCATTGCCAGCGCCGCGCCGATCAGCAGGCCGCAGGCCCTGGTGTCGGTGCCCTCGTAGACCCTGGTCGGATCGACCGCGGGATGGTAGAGCACGTACATGGCGACCGCGGACGCCGCCGCCAGTGCAAGCGTCGGCAGCGCGAGCCAGCGGATCGCGGCTGTGCTGCGGTGCCGAAGGCAGATCAGTCCGAGCAGTAGCAGCCAGGGCCAGATCAGGTAGAACTGCTCCTCGACTGCCAGCGACCAGAGATGATCGAGCGGCTGCGGCGGCGCGAAGCGCGCGAAATACGACTGACCTTTCACTATGAGGTACCAATTACTGGAATACGTGGCCGCAGCGGCTACCGCGCCGCGCAGGCTGGACAGCCGCGCCCGGTCCAGCAAGGTGATCCATGCCGTCACGATCGCCAGCATCACGAACAGCGCAGGCAGCAGGCGGCGGGCGCGCGCCAGCCAGAACTTCGCGAGCTGTACGCCGCCGGTGGACAGCCATCGGTTCAGCAGCAGGTCGGTGATGAGATAACCGCTCAGGGTGAAGAACACCCCGACGCCGAGCAATCCGCCCGGCGCCCAGCTGAATTGTTCATGGAAGGCGATCACAGCGAGCACCGCGATGGCGCGGAGTCCGTCGAGTCCCGGCATGTAACGCTGGCCCGAGCCCACCGGCTTCGGCATGGTCCCCCCTGGCTAAACACCGTAAGTGCCCGGGGAACTACCCGTAGTAGTCTCTCGACTACGTATTGTGCTCGAAAAAAAATGGCACGGAAAACGGCCGGCCGACCACACCTCGCCTTGCGGCCGGCCGATCCGTGCGTCGCCCTAGTTAACGATCACGCTCGCGCTGTGGCCGCCGGCCGGGAAGGCGCGGACGAGCGCCTGCGCGATGGCCGCGGCGCGGATCGCGTACCCAGCTGACGTGTAGTGGATGCCGTCACTCAGGTGCCAGCCAGGCTGGACCATGCCCGCCCAGTTGAAGATGCGCATGTTCGGGTACTGCCTGGCGGCCTGGACGAGCGCGTTGTTCCAGAGCTGCATGTTGGCCTCCGACCACGGGCCGCTGGTCAGGTCGGTCTGCGTGTTCACCCACATGACGGGCTCGCCGTGCACGGCGGCCATCATTTCCTGGATCCGGGCCAGCAGGCCCACGTTGGAGCCCGCGGCGACGTTCGCGGTGTCGTTTGTACCGAGCGCGAAGACCCAGCAGCCGCGGAAGCCCGCCTGGTACCAGGCGCTCGCGACCTTGTAGCCGTTCAGCTGGTCTGGCATCTCCTCGACGATGGAACGACCGCCGGAGGCGTCGATCTGGACGTGCCGGACGCCGACATCGCGGTACTGCGCGGCGAGCCGCTGCGCCGGGTTGGGCAGCCACGTCGGCGACACCATGCCGACGGAAGTTGAGTCGCCGATGTGCGCAACAGAGGTGCAGGAGGTGCCCGACTCGCGCGGGCTGGCGGCCGTCCCAGTGCGGGAGCTTGCCCGCCTGGCTGGCGTGGCAGCATGCCGGGCGCGCGCGGGGGTGGCTGCCGCGGCATGCGCTGAGCCGCTGAAGACACCGGCGAACGCCGCGCTCACTAGGGAGACCACGAGAATCGCGACCAGGCCGGCGACGATGCCGGCCCGCTTGAGGCCGCGGCGTGATCCGCCGGCGCCGGTCGACGACTTCGAGGTGAGGCTAGTACGCCAGGGCACAATAGGCTCCGTTCCGGCTGGGGGGCGGCATCGCGCGCCGAAGCCCGATAAACAGGCCGATGGCGCCACGGGCTGTGCTTCGGGTCCTACTCGGACGCGGCGGCGGCTATGTGGCCGGCGGCAGTTCCTCCGCTGCGGCCGAGATGTCCGCCCGGCGGCAGCGGATCGGGACCGTGCGCGCTGCCGTACCACGATCAACACCGGGTTCGGCCCGGCCGATTCCCCTCGGCCAGATCTCTCCGCTCGCCGTGAGGACGCCTTGGCGTACTCCGGCAGCTGGTGTCAGGCTCCTGAGCCGGAATACGCCCGTTCGCCCGACTTATGAATCCGCTTACCTGCCTATGGCTCTCCGACGACCTCTTCCGGCTCGGGCACATATCGGGCGAGCAGGCAGTAACCGGTCAGTCGACTGAAGTGGCCCCGCGCCCCATAGGGCACGAGTTCGCTACTGCTGCCCCTCTTTGGGCAGCAATAGCAACCTGACGCCCCATGGCGTCTGGCGGAATCGGCGGGGCCGCGGCCGGTGCGGCGACCACGGCGCCGGGCTGGGCGGGCTGTGCCGCTGTGCCGCTGTGCCCCTGTGCCGCTGTGCCGCTGTGCGGGCCAGGATGGGCGTATCCGGCCGTGTTTGCAATTGCAAGCACCGCAGTGGAAGACTGGCGGCATGAGCCCGGTGAACGTGAGCGTGATTGGCGCCTACATCAGGGACCAGCGCGAGCAGGCCAAGATCTCG
>DATHPF010000097.1:0-13060 GCA_035484155.1 Streptosporangiaceae bacterium | reverse complement strand
GGCAGCATCACGCCGTCCCGCAGTCCGATCTCGGCCAGCGCGATCAACAGCGGCATCGTCGTCGCGCTGACGAACGTCATTTCCACCCGCTGGCGCAGCGGCAGTGCCCGCAGGTAGACGACCAGCGACGGCAGGCCGCGGACAACGATCAGCAGCACGACGAACACCACGAGACGCAGCGGATTGGCGACTATCGCCTGCACATCGAGGGTCATGCCGGAAGCGACGAAGAACAGCGGGATGAAAATGCCGTATCCGACTGCCTCAAGCTTGGACTCGAGCGGCTCGACATCGACCTCCATCCGGTGCGTCCAGCTTCGCAGCACCATTCCGGCCAGCATCGCGCCGAGTACTACATCGAGGCCGAACTTCTCCGCCACTACCAGCAGCACGATCAGCAGCACAATCGACCAGCGCAGGGTGGTCTGGGCAGTAGCCCGCTGGCCCTGCTTGATCAGCGCGCGCAGGCGGCGGTCGCCGAGCATCCGCGGCGCCGCGGTGAGCAAGAGCGCGGCCAGGCCAACAGCAAGCAGTGACCCGATGGCGATGAACTGCTCTCGCTTGGTGAGGAACAGCGAGATGGCCACGATCGGGAACAGTTCGCCCACCGCCCCGGCAGCAAGCACGTACCGGCCGAATTTGCCGCTGAGCATGTCGTTGTCCTGCAGGATCGGCAGCAGGGTGCCGAGCGCCGTCGTGGTCAGCGCGAGGCCGATCGGCACGAAGTCACGCACGAAACCGAATGACGCGAGCACTCCGACGGCGCCGACTGCCAGCAGGGCGCTGATGGCCCAGCCGATCATGGCAATCCGGCCGGCTCGCTCCCGGAACAGCCGCGGATCCAGCTCGTAGCCGGCCAGCAGAAACAAGAACCCGAGGCCGATATTCGACAGCAGCTGGATGCTGCCGGTATCGGCCAGGCCGAGACCGTGCGGGCCGATCAGGATGCCGCCGAAGATCAGGATCACGACCTGCGGAATCTTCGGGCCAGGCAGCACGGAGACGATGACCGGGGCCAGTGCGGCGACGAGCACCACCGCGAGCAGGGTCTCTAGCCCCCTGGCGTCCATTGCCGTCAGGGTGCCCCGATCAGGCTGCGGCTATGCCACCCGTCAACACTTGGTGGGTCGCCCCCGCCGTTCCCGTTCCTTACCTGCATGATTGCCCTGTGGCGGTGACACCGACGTTTCCGAGCCGGGAGACACTGGACAGGCTCAGATTCCGTCCTCTGGACGTCGGCGTCGGCATATTCGTGATCCTGCTGATCTACCTGATCGTGCGCGTAGGCGCCGGGGTCCGGGCGCCTGTGCACGCCGCCCAGTCGCTCAATATCTCGCCAGCGAACCTGCCGTACTACGCCGTCCGCAGCCTGCTGCGAATGTTCATTGCGCTGTTTTTCTCTTACTCATTCAGCCTCGGCTACGCCTATGTCGCGGCGCGCAGCAGGAGGTGGCGGCGGGTCCTGATCCCCGCGCTTGACATTCTCCAGTCCGTCCCCGTCCTTGGATTCCTGGCCGTTACCGTCACTTTCTTTGTCGCGGTATTCCCGCACTCAGAACTCGGCCTGGAGTGCGCGGCGATATTCGCCGTATTCACCTCGCAGGCGTGGAATATAACGTTCTCCTTTTACCATTCGCTGGTCAGCCAGTCGAGCGAGTTCGACGAGGCCAGCAAGCTGATGGGCCTGTCGCGGTGGAAGCGGTTCTGGACGGTAGACGTGCCGGGCGGCGCCATCGGGCTGGTCTGGAACGGGATGATGAGCTTTGGCGGCAGCTGGTTTTTCCTGACCGCGTCCGAGCTGATCACGGTGCGCGGCACCCAGTACACCCTGCCCGGTGTCGGGTCCTACGTGGCTGTCGCGGAGAACCAGGGCAACCTGGGTGACGTTGTCTGGGGCATCGTCACCATGATCACCGTCATCCTGGTGGTCAACTTCTTCTTCTGGCGGCCGCTCGTCGCCTATGTGGACAAGTTCCGGGTCGAGCAGTCAGAGTCCGAGCTGAAGGCTAAGTCGCTCGTGCTCAACGCGCTCCGCAGATCTAGCTGGCCGGCTGCCCTCGGCCGCGGCAGGCGAGCGGTGGGCCGGCCGGTGAACGCCTTCATGGGTCGCGCCACCGGCATCGACGACCAGAGCCTGGCGAGCCACGCGCGGCGGCGCCGGGCCGCCGACGTGGCCTTCGCCGTCGTGCTGGCCCTCGTGCTTGCCTGGGGCCTGGCGAGCATGCTGAACTTCATCTCGACGGGCACGCAGGGCCTCGGCGTGTTCGGCACGGCGTTCGGCCTCGGCTTCCTGACCTTCCTGCGAGTGATCGTAGTGGTGACCGCCTCCTCGATCATCTGGGTGCCGGTCGGGGTGTGGATCGGCTTCAACCCACGAGTAGCGCAGTTCATGCAGCCGATCGTGCAAGTGCTGGCGAGCTTCCCGGCGAACTTCATCTTTCCGTTCGCCATCGTCATCTTCCTCGACCTCGGCATCAGCCTGAATTACGGCGCCATCCTGTTGATGATGCTGGGCACGCAGTGGTATGTCCTGTTCAACGTCATCGCCGGCGCGAGCGCAGTGCCCTCGGATCTGAAGGAAGCGATGGACAACCTCGGCGTGCACGGCATTGAACGATGGCGGCGGCTGATCCTGCCGGGCATTTTCCCCGCCTACGTGACCGGCGCCATCACCGCAGCCGGCGGGGCCTGGAACGCCACGATCGTGGCCGAGATCGTCAAATACAACCATCAGACCCTGGCGGCTAGCGGGCTGGGCGCGTTCATCGCCGAGCACACCACCGACCTGCCGGAGCTCTTTGCCGGCTTGCTGGTTATGTCGCTCTACGTCACTGGGCTGAACGCCTTGCTCTGGCGGCGGCTCTACAAGCTGGCCGAGACGAAGTACGCGCTGGCATGAGCGCCCCGTCCAGCAAAGAACTGGCCATCGCGACGCCGCTGATCAGCGTGCGGTCGCTCAGCAAGTCGTTCTCCGGACCTGGCGGCCGGCCGCTGCCGGTCCTTGACGACATCAACCTGGACGTTGCCGAGGGAGAGTTCGTCGCCCTGCTCGGCCGCAGCGGCAGCGGCAAGTCCACCCTGCTGCGCTGCATCGCCGGCCTCATGGCCCCGACGGAAGGCGAGGTACAGTTCCGCGGCCGCCGTCTGACCGGCACCAACAGGGAGACCTCGATGGTCTTCCAGACGTTCGCGCTGATGCCCTGGCTGACCGTGCAGCAGAACGTAGAGCTGGGCCTGGAGGCCCGCGGGATAGCGGTCGATGAGCGCACCGAGCGCGCACTGCGCGCCATCGACATCGTCGGCCTCGACGGCTATGAGACTGCCTACCCCAAGGAGCTGTCCGGCGGCATGCGGCAGCGAGTCGGCTTCGCCAGGGCGCTGGTGGTCGAGCCGGCCGCGCTGCTGATGGACGAGCCGTTCAGCGCCCTCGACGTGCTCACCTCGGAGAACCTGCGCGGTGAGCTGCTGGAGCTGTGGGAGGGCCACCGGTTCCCGACCAAAACCATCGTGATGGTGACGCACAACATCGAGGAGGCAGTGCTCCTCGCCGACCGGATCCTGGTGCTCGGCACCAACCCCGGCCGGATCCGCTCCGACATGGTCAACCCGCTGCCGCGCCCGCGCCGGCGCCGGACCCCGGAGTTCGACGAGCTCGTCGACCAGATCTACCGGATGATGACCAGGCGGTCCGAGCCAGCCGAGGAGCCCGCTGCCGCCGCGGGCGCCGCGGGCGCCCCGGTAGGAACGGTCAGCGACACGCCGCTCCCGCAAGCATCGGTCGACGGCCTGTCCGGCCTCGCCGAGATCCTGCAGGCCAGGCACGGCGGGGCGGCCGATCTGGCGGACCTGGCCGACAGCATCGGCCTCGAGGTGGATGACCTGCTGCCCCTGGTGGATGCGCTGGTCATGCTCGGCTTCGCCGACCTGCACGGCGACCAGCTGGAGCTGTCCGGCAACGGCAAGGTCTTCGCCGGAGCGAGCATCCAGGACTCCAAGGAGATCTTCGCCCGGGCCTGCCTCGACCACGCGCCGCTGGTCCGCACCATCTACCGGAGCCTGCGCGGCAGCATGGACGACACGCTGCCGGCTGGCTTCTTCACCGACATCCTGCGGACCAGCTTCGGCGAAGAGGAGGCCGCGCGGCAGCTCGACATCGCGGTGAACTGGGGCCGCTACGCCGAGCTGTATGACTACGACGCCGCGCGCGGCCAGATCATCAGGGAGGAGCAGGGCATCGGCGCGACCATCGCGGACGCGCCGCAGCCTGCCAGCCGCGGCTCGCTGACCGTCTACCTCGGCGCGGCCCCCGGCGCGGGCACCACCTACACGATGCTCCGCGAAGGCCGCTCGGTGCGGGCGCAGGGCGAGGACGTGGTCATCGGCTTCGCGGACACCCACGGCCGCCCGCACACGATCGAGGCAATCGGCGGCCTGGAGACGGTGCCGCCCGACGGCGACCACATGGACCTGACGGCCGTGCTGGCCCGTAACCCGGCGGTCGCCCTGGTCGACGACCTGGGCCGGCACGCAGCGCCGATCGAGGCGCTGCGCAGCGCCGGGATCCACGTGATCAGCACCGCGAACGTGGCCGACATACGGCAGGTCGCGACGGAAGTCGAGGCCGTGACGGGAGAGCCGGCGCCCGGCACGATCAGCGACGCGATCCTGGCTACCGTGGGCGCGCTCCAGTTCGTCGACTCCTCGCCCGAGGCGCTCCGCAAGCGGCTCAGTCACGGCAACATCTACCCGGCGCACGAGATCAAGAGCGCGCTGCAGACCGAGTTCCAGCCAGCCCGGCTGGCGGCGCTACGGGAGATCGGTCTGCGGCTCGTCGCCAGCCAGTCGGTCGGGCCAGACGTCGAGTCGCCGGCCACGGCCCGCAAGCGCGGCCCCCAGGACGTGGTCGTCGCGGTCTGGCGGCCAGACCAGGTGGAGCCGCTGGTGCAGCACGGCGTGCGGCTCGCCCGCCGCCGCGGTGCGCGCTGCTTCGTGGTCGTTCTCAGCCAGCCGAGGCCCGGTCAGCATCTGGTCACCGAGGCGCTCACTGAGCTTGTCGAGGTCGCCGCGACGGCCGGCGGAGCGTCGGTCGTCATCCGGGAGAGCCGCGATGTCGGCGCCTCGATCATCTCCGCGGCCCAGGAACTGAACGCCCGGCACCTCGTGCTCGCCGTGCCGTCGGCCGGGATGTTCGAGCGCTGGCGCGGCACGCTGCTGGAACGGCTGGCAGGGCAGCTGCCGGCGGTACACCTGCACATCCAGACCGCAGCCGGGACGCAATCCGATAGTGATACCGGGAACGGGGCCGATCAGGACGCCGACCGTCCACAGCAAGGCCGCCGCGGCGCGATCCGGGTCTATCTTGGCTACGCACCCGGCTGCGGCACCACCACGGCGATGCTCGAAGAGGCGAACCGACGCGAGGCACGTGGCAGCGATGTCGTGGTCGGGGCCGTCGACGCACGCGATCGCGAGGATGTCACCGCCGAGCTAGAGCACCTCGAGCTGATCGGCGATGGCACCAGCCTGGACACTGCCGCGGTGCTGGCGCGCCGTCCGGAGGTTGTCTGCGTCGACGACCTGACAGCCGGCACAACGACCGCCGAGCGCAGGTTCGTGGCGGCCCGGCGGCTGGCCGACGCGGGCATCACGGTGGTCGGCACCGTCCAGCTCGGCAAGCTGGGTGGCACGCCCGATGGCGGTCCGGAGGCCTTCCTCGACGAGTCAGCCTTGCTGACCCTCGCGGACGAGATCGAGCTCGTGGACGTGCCACCGTCCATCCTGGGGGACCGGGTGCGCCGCGGCCAGATCGTGCCGGCCGATCAGGTCTCGTCGGCGCTGGCGACGACCTTCGCCCCGGAGACGCTGCGGGCCGAGCGCGAGCGGGCGTTCCGGCTCGTGGCCGAGCACGGCGAGCGTCAGCTGCTCGCCTACACCACTGAGTCGGTCGCCTACGTGCCTGACCGGCAGCCCTCGATCGTGGCCTGCGCCGCGCCGTGGCCGGGCATGGAACGGCTGATCCGGCGGTCAGCCGCGCTAGCCGCGCAAGTCGACGGCCAGTTCCGGGTCGCGGCGGTGCGCCGGTTGCAGCCCACCACCGCGCAGCGCGGCCCGACCGAGGACGAGGTGCTGGCCAGCTACGCGATCTTGACCGAGCAGCTCGGCGGCGAGTTCGCCACACTGACGGCGCCGGCCCCAGCCCCGGCCCTGGCGGAGTACGCACGTCAGCGGCAGGCGACCGAGCTGGTGCTGAACAGGGCGTACCCGAATCCGAGTAGCCGGTTCCCGGTGCTGCGCGAGCTGGCCAGGCTCGCCAGCGATGTGGAGCTACACGTGCTGCCGGCCGAGCCGGACCGGTAAACCACGGCACTAGTGTGAGGCCATGAGCGACGTCGGCGAGCGGATCTGGACGATCCCCAACGCGATCAGCCTGGCCAGGCTGCTCGGCGTGCCGGTGTTCCTGTGGCTCGTGCTGGGCGTGGATTCAAAGGCCGGAGACTGGTGGGCCATCGGCCTGCTCATCGCGGCCAGCGCCTCGGACTGGCTGGACGGCAAGATCGCCAGGGCGCTCAACCAGCAGAGCAGGCTCGGCGAGTTGCTCGACCCCGCGGCGGACCGGCTGTACATCGTCGCCACCGTGGTTGCGCTGGCGGTGCGCGGGATTATCCCCTGGTGGCTCGTCGCGGTCCTGGCGGCCAGGGAACTGCTGATGGCTCTCGTCCTCGCGGTGCTGCGCCGCGGCGGCTGGGGCACGCTTCAGGTGAGCTTCGTCGGCAAGACGGCCACGCTTTGCCTGCTGTACGCGTTCCCGCTGCTCTTCCTGGGTGCGCACGTCGCCAGCTACGCCGAGACTGCCAAAGTGGCCGGTTGGACCTTCGTTTTCTGGGGAAGTGCGCTGTACTGGTGCTCAGCCCTGTTGTACATCGTCCAGGCCAGACGGCTGTTGGCCGGGCCTGCTCCGCAGGCAGCCCCAGAGCCTGCAGCGGCGCGCTAAGGAGGCACAACAGCGGTGAAGGCCGTGGTGATGGCGGGTGGCGAGGGCACCAGGCTCCGACCGATGACGGCCAACCAGCCCAAGCCGATGCTGCCCGTGGTTAACCGTCCCATCATGGAGCACGCGCTGCGGCTGCTACGCCGGCACGGGCTTACCGAGACGGTCGTGACCGTCCAGTTCCTGGCCTCGATGGTGCGGAACTACTTCGGCGACGGCGAGGACTTCGGCATGAGCCTCCAGTACGCGACCGAGGAGACGCCACTCGGCACCGCGGGCAGCGTCAAGAACGCCGAGGACGCGCTCCGCGATGAGCCGTTCCTCGTGATCTCCGGTGACGCGCTGACCGATATCAACCTTTCTGACATGATTAAGTTCCACCGGGAAAACAATGCGCTGGTGACTGTCGCGCTGGCGCGAGTGCCCGATCCCCTGGAGTTCGGCATCGTCATCGTGGACGACGACGGCAAGATCCAGCGGTTCCTGGAGAAGCCCACCTGGGGTCAGGTCTTCTCCGACACCGTCAACACCGGCATCTACGTGATGGAGCCGGAGGTGCTGGCGCATGTGCCAGCCGGCCAGGTCGTCGACTGGTCAAGTGACGTGTTCCCCAAGCTGCTGGAGAACGGCGCGCCGCTGTACGGGTGGATCGCCGACGGCTACTGGGAGGACGTGGGCTCGCTCGAGAGCTACGTCAAGGCTCAGGCCGACGTGCTGACCGGCAAGGTGAACGTCCAGATCGACGGCTTCGAGGTGTCGCCAGGCGTATGGATCGCCGACAGCGCCGAGGTCGACCCGGAGGCGATCCTGTCGGGCCCGCTGTGCATCGGGGACTACGCGAAGATCGAGGCCGGTGCGCAGTTGCGCGAGTTCTCGGTCGTCGGCAGCAACGTGATCGTCAAAGAGGGCGCGTTCCTGCACCGGGCCATCGTGCACAACAACGTCTACGTCGGCCGCGGCGTGACGCTGCGCGGCTGCGTCATCGGCAAGAACACCGACGTAATGAGCCAGGCGCGGATCGAGGAAGGCGCAGTCGTCGGGGACGAGTGCGTGATCGAGCCGGACAGCTACATATCGGCCGGGGTGAAGGTGTACCCGTTCAAGACGATCGAGGCCGGCGCGGTGGTCAACACCAGCGTGATCTGGGAGTCGCGCGGCCAGCGCACCCTGTTCGGGCCGCGGGGCGTCTCCGGGCTGGTCAACGTCGAGATCACGCCCGAGCTATGCGTCCGGCTGGCGAGCGCCTACGCAACGACCCTGAAGAAGGGGTCTGTCGTCACCACCTCGCGCGACGCCTCACGGGCGGCGCGGGCGCTGAAACGGGCCGTGCACGGGGCATTGAACGCCAGCGCGATCAACGTGGTCGACCTTGAGGCGCAGCCGATGCCGCTAGCCAGGTTCCAGACTGCACGCAGCGACTGCAGTGGCGGGATCGCGCTCCGCACGACCCCCGGTGACCCCCAGTCGCTCGACATCATCTTCATGGATGCAGACGGCGCCGACCTGTCGCAGTCAGCGCAGCGCAAGCTGGAGCGGGTGTTCTCGCGGCAGGAGTACCGGCGCGCGTTCCCTGGCGAGATCGCCGAGCTGTCCTATCCGCCCAGGGTGATCGAGGCCTACACGCGCGAGCTGCTCCAGTCCGTCGACATGACCGGCGTCTTCGGCGCGGGCCTGCGGGTGGTCGCCGACTGTGCCGGCGGGACCACCTCACTGGTGCTGCCCGGGCTGCTCGGCAAGATTGGCGTGGACGTCCTGACGGTGAACAACCGGCTGGACGAGGCCTCGCCGACGCAGTCGCTGGCCGTGGTCCGGGCAGACATGCACCGGCTGGCCGAGCTGGTGTCCTCGTTCGGCGCGGCGTTCGGCGTCCGGTTCGACCCGGTGGGCGAGCGGATCGCGCTGGTCGACGACAAGGGCGCCCTGGTCAGCGATGACCGCGCGCTGCTTGTGGTGCTCGACCTCATCGCCGCCGAGAAACGGCGCGGACAGGTGGCCCTGCCCGTGACCACCACCAGGGTGGCGGAGGAGGTCTGCGGCTTCCACGGCGTCGAGGTCATCTGGACCCCTACCTCGCTGCACGGCCTGTACGAGGCCGCGGCCGGCCCGGACGTGATCTTCGCTGCCGACGGCAAGGGCGGCTTCGTGGTGCCGGGCTTTTCCCGCTCCATCGACGGGATCGCCGCGTTTGCCCAGCTGCTCGGCCTGGTGGCCCGGACCAGGCTGACGCTCAGCCAGATCCAGGCACGGATCCCTGAGGCGAATCTGCTCAGGCGGCTGATGCCGACGCCATGGGCGGCCAAGGGCATGGTGATGCGGACGGTGATGGAGGCGGCGGGAGACCGGGAGATCGACACCACCGACGGCGTCCGGGTGATCGAGCCCGACCGAGGCTGGATCCTGGTACTGCCCGACCCGTCCGAAGCCGTGACGCATCTGTGGGCCGAGGGCAAGGACGCCGATTCCGCCCAATCCCTGCTTGACGACTGGGCCGCCGTCGTGGAACGGGCCGGGCGCTGACACCCCTCGAGCCGTCAGAGTGGCGGCGAGCATGCGGCTAGCCGTGAGACAATCGCCGCTCAGGTTGCGATGGCAAACGGCATGGCTGTCCTCCGGGCAGCCGCCAGGCGGAGGTGCGCCAACATGTGGCGAAGGCGTCGCGATGACGCCCAGCACGGGTCCGGCGGGCCAGGGACGCGCGCGGCGAGTGGCCGGGCCCGGCACTGGCGTGCGCGGCGTGCCTGGCGCATGGACCGTCAAGCCGAGGCGCAGGTAGCGTGGACGGCGCCGCCGGAGTATGCGCGGGTGCCAGCCTCTGCGGGTGCCGTTGCGGCTTCCGTCGGTCATCGGACGAATGAGAGGCTCGGCGATCTGATGCCCAGCGTGTTCTGCACCAGCTGCGGTGAAGCCAATCCGGACGGAGCGCGGTACTGCGCGCGCTGCGGGTCGCCGCTCATCCGGCGCGCGGGCGACCGGGTAGCCGACACCACGTCGACGATCTCGATCGGCGGCGGCGATTTCGATGCCGATCAGGGTGACGAAGCCGATGCTGACGCCGCCGCCGTCGCCGCGCTGCCGCCGGGCACTGCGCTGCTCGCGGTCCGCCGTGGCCCGAACGCTGGCAGCAGGTTCCTGCTCGACGCCGACCTGACGCTCGTCGGCCGCCATCCCGATAGCGACATCTTCCTGGACGACGTGACGGTCTCGCGGCGCCATGCCGAGTTCTACCGGCAGGGCGACCGGTTCACCGTGCGGGACGTGGGCAGCCTGAACGGCACCTACGTCAACCGGGAGCGGATCGAGGAAGCGAGCCTCAGCCAGGGTGACGAGGTGCAGGTCGGCAAGTTCCGGCTTGTGTTCCTGCTCGGACCAGGGTCGGCGGCCGAGTACGGCGGAGGCGTGCAGGTCGGGGGATGAGCGCGCAGCCAGCCCGGGGGTACCTCAGTATCAGCGAGGTGCTGGCCCAGCTCCGCGGTGACTTCCCGGACATCAGCCATTCCAAGATCCGGTTCCTGGAGACCGAGGGGCTCATCAGCCCGGCGCGGTCGCCGAGCGGTTACCGCCGATTCTCCGCGGCGGACGTCGACCGGCTCCGGTTCATCCTGGCCGCTCAGCGTGATCAGTACCTGCCCCTGCGGGTCATTAAGGAGCGGCTGGCGGATGCCGAGCCGCCCGAGGGCGACCGGCTGCTCTCGCGCCGTGAGCTGGCAGCCGAGGCAGGGGTGAGTGAGGCTCTGCTCACCGAGCTGGAGACCTTCGGCCTGCTACGCCGGGTGGGCCGCAATTACGGCCCGGACGCGCTCCAGGTCGCCAGGACCGCGGTTGCGCTCACAGCGTACGGAGTGGAGGCGCGGCACCTGCGCGCGGTCCGGGCGGCCGCCGAGCGGGAGACGACGATGATCGAGAGCCTGGTGGCGCCGATCGCGCGCCAGCGGGCTAGCGGGGCCAGGGAACTAGCTGCCCGGACGGCCGGCGAGCTCGCTGACCTCGTGCTCCAGCTGCACGCCGCGCTGGTGGCCGGAACGCTGGCCGAGGCCGGCCTGACCGAGGCCACTCCCCGGTCCAGCCCGCCGGAGACCGCAGGCTGGCAGGACGCTATTGGGGGTGTACTTTGACAAAGGGAGTGCCTGCAGGCCGAAGGGGAATGCCTGTAGGCAGATCCGCTACGAACCGCAGCGCTCAGGCGCGGATAAGGACGGAGCCGCTGTGAGGCAGATGGAGGTCGTCGGCGTCCGGGTGGAGATGGCCACGAACAACCCCATTGTCTTGCTGAAGGAGACGGACGGGGAGCGTTACCTGCCGATCTGGATCGGACCGAACGAGGCTACGGCGATCGCCTTCGCCCAGCAGGGCATGGTGCCGCAGCGGCCGCTGACGCACGACCTGATGCGAGACATGCTGGAAGCCCTGGAGATCCGGCTGACGACGGTCAACATCACCGCACTCCGGGACGGGATCTTCTTCGCCGACCTGATCTTCTCCAACGGACGCGAGGTCAGCGCCCGGCCGTCGGACTCCATCGCGCTGGCACTGCGGACCGGGGCCGCCATCTACGTGCGGGACGAGATTCTGGACGAGGCGGGCGTGGCCATACCGGACGAGCAGGAAGACGAAGTCGAGAAGTTCCGCGAGTTTCTGGACTCCATCACGCCCGAGGACTTTGGCCGGTCCACCTGACCGGCCGGCGCGCCGCCAGGGTCGTTGACGCGGCTACTCTCGGCGGCCTAACGTGCAAAAGGTGTACCCGGACGGTGAGAGTGTGCCAGTGACGAGAGCCTCGCGGCCGTCCAGCGCCAGCCACCCGGCCGGTGAGCAGCAGCTCCTCTTTGGCGGGGAGCTGGCCGGCCAGGCCGAGGATCTTGGCTATCGCGGCCCGACCGCCTGCGCCGCTGCTGGCATCAGCTACCGTCAGCTCGACTACTGGGCCCGGACCGGCCTGGTCGAGCCCAGCGTCCGGGCGGCCAGCGGCTCGGGCTCGCAGCGCCTCTACGGCTTCCGGGACATTCTGGTCCTGAAGGTAGTGAAGAGCCTGCTTGATACGGGTATCTCACTGCAGCAGATCAGGACGGCGGTCGTCCACCTGCGTGAGCGCGGGTCGGCTGACCTGGCTCAGGTGACGCTGATGAGCGATGGCGCCAGCGTCTACGAGTGCACCTCGCCGGACGAGGTCATCGACCTCCTCCAAGGCGGCCAGGGCGTGTTCGGCATCGCGCTTGGCCGGGTCTGGCACGAGGTCGAGGGCACGCTGGCCGAGCTGCCGGCCGAGCGAGCTGAGGATGATGAGCCTGGAAGCGATGAGCTCGCCAGCCGCCGGGCCCGCAAGACAGGTTGAGCGGCTCGCGGCGATCTACGGTCAGGTCACCGAGCTAGCCGACGGCCTTACCCCCGCCAGCGCGATGCTGCCGAGCAGGTGCTCGGCCTGGACTGTGCAGGATGTGCTGTACCACCAGCTGCTGGACGCCCGGCGGGCCCTGGTCGCGTTTGCCACCCCGTCGGCCGCTGCGCCCGACGTCGACGCGGTCACCTACTGGCAGCCTTTCGTCGCGTCTTCCGACGACGCTGCCCGCCATGCACGGTACGTCCGGATCGCCGCGGCGGCCTATGAGGTGCCGATGCTGGCTGCCGACTGGCGGCGCACCTCCGCCGCCGCCGTGCGCGCCGCGCTGGCCTGCCCGCACGACGCGATCGCTACCCAGGGTCACACGCTCGCGATCGGTGCCTTCATCGACACCCTCGTCGTCGAGGCGGCGGTGCACTACCTCGACCTGACGGTGTCCACGCCGGCCGCCCCGGCCGCCCACCCCCCGGCGCTGGCCCTGGTCCGGGAGGTGCTGACCAGCCTTGCGGGCAGCCCGATGCCCGCCCACTGGGACGACGAGACCTGTGCGCTGAAGGCGACCGGCAGGCTGCCAGTCACCGAGGAAGAGAATGTCACGCTCGGTCCGGCCGCCGGGATGCTGCCGTTGCTTCGATAGGCTGCGACTCGTCTAGATACGGTCAGTAATTCACTAGAGCATCGAGTTATGTCGTGTTATGGTGGCCCGCGTGGCAGTGACGATCTTGGTGCGGAATCTG